>DASYBY010000190.1:0-4321 GCA_036500525.1 Baekduia sp.
GCCTGGCGCACGTCGACCAGCACCGGTCCGGCGAGCGCGCGGGCCTTGGCGGCGCCCGCGGCGAAGATCGCCTCCAGCGCGGCCTCGTCGGCCCGCAGCGCGGTGTAGCGCTCGCGCACCGGGTCGAGCAGCGCGTTGACCGCGTCGGCCGTCGCGACCTTCAGATCGCCGTAGCCGCGCGCGTCGGCGAGTGAGGCCTCGACCTCGTCGGGCGTCTGCCCGCTCGCCGCCGACAGGATGTCGATGAGGTTGGAGACGCCCGGCTTGCTCGGGTCGCGCGCGATCCGCGGCGGATCCTCGGAGTCGGTCACCGCGCGCTTGAACTTCTTCTCGACGGCCTTGGCGTCGTCGAGCACGTACACGGTGCCCTCGACCGACCCGCCCGTCGTCGACATCTTCGACGTCGGATCCTGCAGGTCCATGATCCGCGCGCCGACCGACGGGATCTTCAGCTCCGGGACGACCAGCACCTCGCCGAAGCGCTCGTTGAACCGCTGAGCGACGTCGCGCATCAGCTCGACGTGCTGGCGCTGGTCGTCGCCGACGGGCACCTCGTCGGCGCGGTAGGCGAGCACGTCGGCGGCCATCAGCACCGGGTAGGTGAACAGGTCGGAGGAGACCAGATCGCGCTGGCGGGCCGACTTCTCCTTGAACTGGTGCATCCGGTTGAGGTCGCCGTGGGCGGTCACGGCGCCCAGGTGCCAGGCGAGCTCGGTGTGCTCGGGCACGTCGCTCTGGCGGATGAAGACGCACTGCTCGGGGTCGAGGCCGGCGGCCAGGAGGATCGCGGCGGTGTCGTAGACGCGCTCGCGCATCTCGCCCGGAACCCACGGAACGGTCATCGCGTGGAGGTCCACGACGCAGAAGATCGCGACGGCGCCCGCGTCGGCGGCGCGCTGCTGCCCTTCGACGTACTGGACGATCGCCCCGATGTAGTTGCCGAGGTGCTTGCGGCCGGTGGGCTGGATCCCACTGAAGATGCGCATCGGGGCGGAGTCTATGAAGCCGCCGGGATGGGTAGCGCCCTGCATGTGGATCCCGTCAGCCGGACGCCGACCAAGCCCATCGACTACGCGGCGCTGAGTGCCGGGTATGGCACGCTGCTCGGAGCGTTGTTGGTCACTGCGCGCGCACGCCGCGCCGAGCCGGTTCGGCCCGGTGAGTTGCCGGTCCTGGGACTGGCGACCTTCGCGCTGGCCAAGCTCGTCGCCAAGGAGAAGGTCGACTCGTGGATCCGGGAGCCGTTCGTGGAGGAGCGGGCGACCGGTGAGCGGCGGCCGAAGGGCCGGCGCATGCGCTTCGCGGTGGGGGAACTGCTGAGCTGCACGCGCTGCGTCGGCTCGTGGAGCGCGCTGGGCCTCGTCGGCCTGCGATTGCTGCGCCCGCGCGAGGCGCAGGTCGTCCTCCCCGTCCTCGCGCTCGCCGGCGCCAACGACTGGCTGCAGTCGGGCTTCACCGCGCTGTGCGCCGAGGCCAACCAGGCCGCGCGCCGCAACGATGCGCCCGCTTCCGGAGTGGTCGGACGCCCCCACCGTCCCGCCCGGCGCTTCGCCCGCACCGGGCCGCCGCACCCCGACGCCTGACCGGCGCCCACGCGCCGTCTTTTCCCACGCGGCGTAGTGCCGGGTGTACCGTCGCGCTGTGAGAGGTACGGCTGCAGCTGCCGTGACGGTTGTGATGCTGCTGGCTCATCTCACTGCGGCACGTGCGGGTGCCACGGATACGGTGAACCGCCAGCTGATCGCTCGTTTCTCGGGCCCGACCGCCGCGACGCACGCCCCCGCAGCACTCGCCCGCGCCGGCGGCTCGGTCACGCGACGCCTGGCCTCGATCGACGCAGTCGTCGTGCGCCCGCGCGCCCACGTCGCGCTGGACGCCCTGCGCCGGGCGCTGCAGCGGCGCCGCGACGTCCGCTACGTCGAGCCCGACGTCGTGCTCAGCAAGAGCACGACCCCCGACGACCCCGACCTCGTCCGCCAGTACGCGCTCGCCGGCGGCACCACCGGCACGATCTCCGCACCCCAGGCCTGGGACCTCCGGACGAGCTGCGCGAAGGTCGCCACACTAGACAGCGGCGTCCAATACTCGCACCCCGACCTGAAGGCCAACCTCTGGCACAACCCCCACGAGATCGCGGGCAACAACAAGGACGACGACCACAACGGCTACGTCGACGACTACTACGGGGTCAACATCCCCAAGGGCCGCGACTCGGCCACCGACGACGACGGCCATGGCACGCACGTCGCCGGGATCATCGGCGGCCGCGGCAACAACGCCACCGGGATCTCCGGGACCTGCTGGAAGGCCTCGATCGTCCCCGTGCGCTTCATGAACTCCCGCGGCCGCGGGTCCACGTCGGACGCCATCGCCGGCATGGCCTACGCCATCCACCAGGGCGCCAAGGTCATCAACTGCTCCTTCGGCGCGTCGACCAGCTCGAAGTCCCTGCACGACGAGGTCGCCGACGCCAAGTCCAAGGGCGTGTTGATCGTCGTCGCGGCCGGCAACGACGGCGCGGACCTGGCCGACGACCCGTCCTAC
This sequence comes from Baekduia sp., assembly GCA_036500525.1. Taxonomy (GTDB): domain Bacteria; phylum Actinomycetota; class Thermoleophilia; order Solirubrobacterales; family Solirubrobacteraceae; genus Baekduia. The sequence continues at coordinate 2,545 of DASYBY010000190.1, forward strand.
CCCGCGAGCTACACCGACACCAACATCATCAGCGTCGGCGCCACGACCGCCGACGACACCCTCGCGAGCTTCTCCAACTACGACGCCAAGGGCGTCGACCTCGCCGCCCCCGGCGACTCGATCTTCTCCACCTACCCCACCTCCCAGTACAAGGTGCTGAGCGGCACCTCGATGGCGGCGCCGTTCGTCAGCGCCGCCGCCGCGATGCTCCGCGCCAAGGACCCCAACATGTCGGCCACGCAGATCCGCCAGCGCCTGCTGAGCAGCGTCGACCCCCTCCCCGCGCTCCAGGGCAAGACCGCCACCGGCGGCCGGCTCGACCTCCGGCGCGCGATCGGCGGTGGCCCGTGACCCCCGTGCTTTACCGCCTCGGCGGGCTGTGCGCCCGGCGGCGATGGATCGTCATCGGCGTCTGGGTCGTGATCGTGATCGGCCTCGCCACGCTGGGCCGCTCCGCCGGCTCGGACACCAGCGACAACCTGTCCCTGCCCGGTACCGACAGCCAGCAGGCGACCGACCTCCTCTCGGCGCGCTTCCCGCAGCAGGCCAACGGCACCAACCCGGTCGTGCTCACCGCGCCCGCCGGCAAGAAGATCACCGACTCGGCCTACGCCAAGCCGATCGACGACGCCACCACCGCCTTCCGCGCCGACCCCGACGTCCGCGACGCGACCAGCCCGCTCTCCAGCGCGGGCGCGAGCCTGCAGTCGCCCAAGGACCCGCGGATCGCCACGATCGCCCTCAACCTCAGCGCCGCGCCGAGCGACCTGACGATCGACGACGCCCAGCGCATCGTCGACGAGGCCGACGCGCTGCGCGACGCCGGGCTCGCGGTGGCCTTCGGCGGCTACGTCGGCCAGAAGGTCTCCAAGCCCGAGACGCACTCCAGCGAGGTGGTCGGGCTCGGCATGGCGGTGATCGTGCTGCTGCTGACCTTCGGGACCGTGGTCGCGATGGGCCTCCCGATCGCCACCGCGATCCTCGGCCTCGTCAGCGGGTTGTCGATCATCACGCTGATCAGCCACATCGCCGACGTGCCGACCGTCGCACCCACGTTGGCCACCATGATCGGCCTGGGCGTCGGGATCGACTACGCGCTCTTCCTCGTCACCCGCCACCAGGAGCAGCGGCGCGCGGGCATGGACACGCGCGAGTCGATCGCGCGAGCCACCGCCACCTCGGGCGGCGCCGTCGTCTTCGCGGGCACGACGGTCATCGTCGCGCTGTTGTCGCTCGCGGTCGTCGGCATCCCGCTGGTCACGACGCTGGGCTACACGTCCGCGATCGTCGTCCTGATCGCCATGTCGGCCGCGATCACGCTGCTGCCCGCGCTGCTGGGCGTCGTCGGCGACCGGATCGACGCGCTGGCCCTGCCGCACCACAAGCAGGGCGGCGACGGCCACCCGCACGGCTGGGCGCGCTGGGCCGAGGGCGTCGTGCGCCGGCCGGTCATGGCCACGGTCAGTGCCGTCGTCGTCCTGGCCGCGCTGGCGATCCCGGCGCTGACGCTCTACCTCGGCCAGCAGGACAACGGCGCGCTGCCGACCTCGACCGACGCCCGCCGTGCCTACGACGGCATGACCGCCGGGTTCGGTGTCGGCTCCAACGGCCCGCTGCTGGTGGCGGTCGATCTGAGCGCCAAGCCCGCCGGCGGCGACCAGCCCGCGCAGGACCCGCGGCTGCAGACGCTGCGCAAGGACCTGGCGGGCGCCGCCGGCGTGCAGTCGGTCACCCAGCCGTCGGTCAACGGCGACGGCAGCGCGGCGGTGCTCACGGC
>DASYBY010000191.1:0-4732 GCA_036500525.1 Baekduia sp.
CGGGACGATCAACGCCTCCTACAACTGCCTGGATCGCCACGTGGACGCCGGGCTGGGCGACCGCGTGGCGTTCAAGTGGCGCGGGGAGGAGGGCGAGGAGCGCGACATCACCTACGCCTGGCTGCTGGAGCAGACGCAGCGGGCGGCCAACGCGCTGAAGGACCATGGCGTCGGGCAAGGTGATGTGGTCGGGATCTTCCTGCCGATGATCCCCGAGGTCGTCGTGGCGATGCTGGCGTGCGCGCGGATCGGCGCGCCGCACAACGTGGTCTTCGGCGGGTTCAGCGCCGAAAGCGTGCGCGAGCGGATGGAGTTCTCCGACGCCAAGGCGCTGATCACGGTCGACGGTGCGCGGCGCAAGGGCAAGGTCGCGCCGGTCAAGGCGACGGTCGACTCGGTCGGCATGCCGGTCGAGACGGTGTTCGTGGTGCGGCACGCGGAGCTGGAGGACACGCCGATGGGCGACGGCGACGTGTGGTGGCACGAGGCGCTGGCCGCCGCCGACGCGGAGTGCGCGCCGGCCGAGCTGGACGCCGAGCACCCGTTGTTCATCCTGTACTCGAGCGGGTCGACGGCCAAGCCGAAGGGGATCCTGCACTCCACCGGCGGCTACCTGACGCACGTCGCGTGGACGCACAAGCACGTCTTCGACCTCAAGCCCGAGAAGGACGTGTACTGGTGCAGCGCCGACGTGGGCTGGATCACCGGGCACTCCTACATCGTCTACGGGCCGCTGCTCAACGCGGCGACGTCGGTGATGTACGAGGGCGCGCCCGACTACCCGCACAAGGGGATCTGGTGGGAGACGGCCGACAAGACCGACACCACCATCTTCTACACCGCGCCGACGGCGATCCGCGCCTGCATCAAGTGGGGCGTCGAGCACGTCGAGAAGGCCGACCTGTCGAAGTTGAGGTTGTTGGGGTCCGTGGGCGAGCCGATCAACCCCAAGGCGTGGCTCTGGTACTGGAAGGTCGTCGGCGGCGAGCGCTGCCCGGTGGTCGACACGTGGTGGCAGACCGAGACCGGCGGCATCATGATCACGACGCTGCCCGGCGCGCAGGTGATGAAGCCCGGCGTGGCCGGGACGCCGCTGCCCGGGATCGCCGCAGCGGTGCTCGACGAGGAGGGCCAGGAGGTCGAGCGCGGCACGCAGGGGTTGTTGTCGTTGTCGCGCCCGTGGCCCGGGATGCTGCGCACGCTGTCGGGCGATGACGACCGCTACGTCGCGACGTACTGGGAGAAGTGGGGGCCGGAGACCTACCTGGTGGGCGACGCGTCCAAGCAGGACGAGGAGGGCTACATCAGCGTGATCGGGCGCGTCGACGACGTGCTCAACGTCTCCGGCCACCGGATGTCGACCGCGGAGATCGAGTCCGCGATCGTCTCGCACCCGAAGGTCGCCGAGGCGGCCGTGATCGGTGCGACCGACGAGGACACCGGTCAGTCGGTCGCGGCCTTCGTCACGCTCGACGGCGACCTCGAAGGCACCGACGAGCTCGTCGACGAGATCCGCGAGCACGTCGCCCAGCGCATCGGCAAGCTCGCCCGGCCCAAGCGCATCATCTGGGCCGACGACCTCCCGAAGACGCGTTCGGGCAAGATCATGCGCCGCTTGTTGAAGGACATCGCCGAGGGCCGCGAGCTGGGCGACGTCACGACGCTTCGCGATCCCGACGTCATGGCCCAGCTCCAGGACAAGGTCAAGGAGCGAGCGGACGACGAGGCCTAGAGGCCTCGCGTCCGGGCGGCAGCTCGCCTGGAGGCTCGCTCCCGCGGCTCGGGCGGGAGCGAGCACGCAACAGGTGTCGCGCAGCCGGGGTCTAGTCTCGCGGGGTGATCGTTCGCGACGTCATCCTGCGAGACGGCTCCGCGCTGCGGCTGCGCTCGCCGCGGCCGGAGGACGAGGACGCGATCCGCGCGTTCTTCGAGGGCCTCACGTTCGAGAGCCGCTACCTGCGCTTCCACGGCGCCGGCCGCTCGGACCTCGTCTCGCGCGACTACGCCCACGCCGACGGCGACACGCGCGTCTCGCTGCTGGCGCACTTCGGCGACGAGGTCGTCGCGGTGTCGGGCTACGACCGCCTGAACGAGCCCGCGGCGGCCGAGGTCGCGTTCGCCGTCACCGAAGCGATGCAGGGCCGCGGGCTGGCGACGCGGATGCTCGAGCAGCTCGCCGAGGTCGCCGCCGGGCGCGGGATCACGCGCTTCGACGCCGAGGTGATGAGCGAGAACCGCCCGATGCTGCACGTCTTCGGCAACGCCGGCTTCGGCGTCCGCCGCGCGAGCACCGGCGGGATCGTGCACCTCGCGCTCGACCTGCGGCCGACCGTCGGCCTGGCCGAGCGCATCGACGACCGCACGCACGCGGCGACGGTCACGTCCCTGCGCCCGCTGCTGGCGCCGGCCTCGATCGCGGTCGTCGGCGCGTCGGCCCGCGAGGGCTCGGTCGGCGGCGCGATCTTCCGCGGGCTGGTCGAGGGCGGGTTCAACGGCGTCGCCACGCCGGTGCATCCCGACGGCGGCGTCGTCGGCTCGACCCGCGCGGTCCGCTCGCTGCTGGAGCTCGACGAGCCGGCCGAACTGGCGGTCGTCGCGGTGGCCGCGGGCGAGGTGCAGGCCGTCGCCGAGCAGGCCGCCGCGGCGGGCGTCCGGGCGTTGTTGGTGGTGTCGACCGGCTTCGGCGACACCGACGAGCCCGAGGGCCGCGCCCGCGAGGAGGAGCTGCTGGCCGCGGTGCGCGCGCACGGGCTGCGCCTGGTCGGCCCGAACGCGCTGGGCGTCGTCAACACCGATCCCGCCGTCAGCCTGCAGGCGCTCATCGGCCGCGTGCCGGTCCGCGCCGGCGGCCTCGGCCTCTCGTCGCAGTCCGGGGCGCTCGGGCTGGCGCTGCTCGGCCACGCCGCCGCGCGGCGCATGGGCGTCTCGTCCTTCCTCGCGCTCGGCAACCGGGCCGACGTCTCGACCAACGACGTACTGGAGCACTTCGCCGACGACGAGCGCACGACGGTCGTCGCGTTCTACGTGGAGTCGTTCGGCAACCCGCGGCGGTTCACGCAGGTCGCCCGGCGGGTCTCGCGCGTCAAGCCGATCCTCGCCGTCAAGGGCAGCCGCCGCGACGCCGACGCGACGCCCGGCCAGCTGCGCATCGCCGCCGCGCTGACCGACGGCGCGGCCACCGAGGCGCTCTTCCGCCAGGCCGGCGTGCTGCGCGTCGAGAGCACGCAGACGCTCTTCGATGCCGCCGAGCTGCTGGAGCGCCAGCCGCTGCCGCCCGGCCGCCATGTCGGCATCGTCACGAACTCCGGCGGCCTGGGCACGGTGGCCGCCGACGCGGCGGCCGCGCGCGGGCTGCGGCTCGCGCGGCCCTCGGAGGCGACGCGCGAGCGGTTGGCCGCCGCGCTGCCGCGCGCCGACCGCATCGGCAACCCGATCGACCTCGGCGTGCGCGCCACGGCCGGGGACGAACGCGAGGCGGTCGCCGCGCTGCTGGCCGACGACGGCGTCGACGCGGTGCTCGTCGTGCACGTCGGGCTCGGCGGCGCCGACCCCGAGGAGCGCCTGGAGGCGCTGGAGGCGTCCGTCGAGGGCGCGTCCAAGCCGGTGGTCGCCTGCGTGGTCGGCGGCGACGGACGGCTGCCCGAGCGCGACACGCGCCGCGTGCCCAACTACCGCTTCCCCGAGGCCGCGGTGCGCGCGCTGTCGATCGCCGCCGATCGGCGCGACTGGCTCGGCCGCCGCCTCGGGCAGGCCGCGCTGACCGAGGGCGTCGACGCCGCCGCGGCGCAGGCCGTCGCGCTGCGCGCGGGCGAGGGCTGGCTCGGCGCCGACGACACCGTGGCGCTGCTGCGTGCGGCCGGCCTCGAGCTGGGCGACGAGGCCGAGGTGGGCGCCGCCGCGGACGCCGCGCCCGCCGTGCTCGTCGGCGCGGTCAACGACGCCGAGCTGGGGCCGGTCGTGGGCGTCGGCGCGGGCGGCGGCCTGGCGTGGGTCGGGCAGTCGCCGGGCGACGTCGTCTTCCGCCTCGCGCCGCTGACCGACGTGGACGCCGAGGAGCTGGTCGAGGGGCCGGCGGCGGTGCGCGCGGCGCTGGCCGGCGGCGACCACGACGCCGCCGCCCTGCGCGACACCATCCTGCGCCTCGCCGCGCTGGCCGACGCGCTCCCCGACCTGGCGGAGATCGAGCTGGATCCCGTGCTCGTCCACGCGTCGGGCGTGACCGTCGCCGGCGCGCGGGCGCGGCTCGCACCCCCGGCCACGCGAGAGCGCGCGAAGACCTGGTAGCCGCGCCCCGCGCTGCTCGCCGCCTCAGAGCGCCTCCCGGAACCCCTCCCGCCACGTCCCCCACCGCGGCGTCCAGTGCAGCTCGCGCCGCGCCTTGGCGTTGGAGGCGCCGCGGCCGGAGGTCATCATCGTCACCGCGACCTCGCCCGCCGCCAGCCGGCCCACCCACGCCGGCACGTGCCGCGGCGCGCCCGCGCCGATCGCGGCGGCCAGCCCGGGGATCCACTCCGCCGCGGTCGCCGGCTCGTCGTCGACGATCGCGAAGATGCCGGTCGGCCCGCCCGGCGCGAGCGTGTCCACCACGGCGCGCGCGGCGTCGTCGATGTGCGTGAACGACATGTGCCCGCCGCCGTCGCCGATCACCGGCAGCCGGCGCTTGCGCACGAGCGCGGTCAGCTCGCCGTCGGCCGACAGGCTCGTCTCCGGCCCGTAGAGCCCGCCGTAGCGC
>DASYBY010000192.1:0-1564 GCA_036500525.1 Baekduia sp.
CGTGCTCGGCGCCGACGGCCAGCCGGTCCCCGGCCTCTTCGCGGCGGGCGAGGTCGCCGGCTTCGGCGGCGGCGGCATGCACGGCTACCGCTCGCTGGAGGGCACGTTCCTCGGCGGCTGCCTGTTCTCGGGCCGCGCGGCGGGACGCGCGGTGGCGGCGGGAAGCGGCTGAGCCCGTCGGGTCGAGGGGCGTGCCTGGTGGCGCGCAGTGCCCGGGCGGGCGTCCGCCGGCCTCGGGGCGATGGATGGCACCTGGACGTTGAGATGCAACGGCTAGGTGACATCCATCCGACCGCTGGCACGTAGGGGTCGCTATTCGACCTTCAGGTGCCAGCCGCCCCGGAAGGGCGCGATTCGCGCCCGAACGCCCCCCACCCCCGGCGCCCACGGAGGACCGCGGCGCCCGCGCCCGACGCCAACCTCCCCGTCATTGCCGACGGACCACATCACGCAGCACGACCAGCGCGGGGCGGGACGCCAACCAGCGGGACGCCTACAACAAGGCGTCCCTCAGGCCGACGCGGCGGTGCTGCGGGTCGCGCTGCCCGCGGCGTTCCACGTGATGACGGTGCCGCCCCAGCTGAGGCCGGCGCCGAAGGCGGCGAGCAGGACGCGGTCGCCGTCGTGGAGGTTGCCGGCGGCGTCGGCGTGGGCCAGCGCGGTCGGGAGGCTGGCGGAGGTGGTGTTGCCCATCGCGCCGATGCAGTCGACGACCTGCTCGGGCCGCAGCTCCAGGCGCTCGCCGACGGCCTTGGTGATCCGGGCGTTGGCCTGGTGGAAGACGGCGAGGTCGAGGTCGCCGACCTTCATGCCGACCAGGGCAGTGGCGCGGAGGGCGACGTCGGAGAGCGTGTCGACCGCGCGGCGGAACGTGCGCTGGCCGTCCATCTTCACGGGACCGGCGGGGCGCGGCGTGTGGATCGCGTCGCCCTCGCCGCCGTCGGACTCCAGGAGGATCGGGCCGACCGGCGAGTCGCCGTCGACGCTGCGGACCACGACGGCCCCGGCGCCGTCTCCGAAGATGCCGGCGGTGGTCTTGTCGCCGTAGTCGAGCACGCGCGACATGAAGTCCGCGCCCACGACCACGACGGTCCCGGCGCGGCCCGACTCGACCTGGCCCACGGCGAGCGCGAGCGCGGCGAGGAAGCCGGTGCAGGCCGCGTTGAGGTCGACCGCACCGGCGCCGTGGGCGCCGATGTCGGCGGCGACGATCGCGGCGGTGTGGGGCGTCAGGTCGTCGGGCGTCATCGTCGCGACGATGATGAGGTCGACCTCGCTCGGGGCGACCCCGGCGCGCGAGAGCGCGCGGCGGGCCGCCGAGGCGGCGACGTCGGTGAGGCGCTCGCCGTCCGCGGCCCGGTGGCGGAAGGCGACGCCGGTGCGCCGCACCAGCCAGTCGGCCTCGATGCCGATCGGCCCGGCGATGGCGTCGGTGGGGACGACCTGGTCGGGGAAGCACGACCCGGCCGACACGACACTCGCCCCGATTCGCGTCCCCCGATCGCGTGCGACACCGGGAGCAGGGGCTAGCAGAAGCTCGCTCACCCCCGGGATGGTGGCGGGT
>DASYBY010000193.1:0-3098 GCA_036500525.1 Baekduia sp.
CGCGGCGATCGCGGTGTCGCCGGTCGACAGGCCCATCAGCATGCTCGACAACATGGCGTTGGCGACGCCGAGCACCGCGCCCGAGGAGATGATCGCCACGATCATCACCGGGTGGCTGTGGATGCCGAGGCCGATGACCAGGAGGTCGACGGTCAGCAGCGCGAACGCGGTCCCCAGGACGGGCAGCAGCGCGAACCGCCTGCTGAGCGCCGGCGCCCCGAAGATCGCGCCGAGCGCCACCAGCACGCCCCAGCCGAAGAACACCGCGCCCAGCTCGTGCACGCCGAGGTTCAGCGGCAGCGGCGTGTAGGCCAACAACATGAAGAACCCGAAGTTGTAGAGCAGGGCGATCGCCGAGCCGGCCAGCAGCCGCGACTCGGCCAGGGCCTTCAGCGGCGCGAGCACCGACACGCGGCGATCGCGCGCCGCCGGGGCGGTCGGCGGGACGCCGCGCAGGATGCTGAGGAACGACAGCGCCATCAGGACCGACACCCCGAAGAACGGGATGCGCCAGCCGATGCCGCCGAGCAGGCCGCCGGCCAGCGGGCCGCTGGCGATGCCGATGCCCAGCGCGGACTCGAAGAGCACGACCGCCGCGGCGACGCCGCCCTTGGCCGAGCCGATGATGGTCGACATCGAGGTCGAGATGAAGAGCGCGATGCCCAGGCCCCAGCCGGCGCGGAAGGCGACGACCGCGCCGACGGAGCTGGAGGCGCCCGCGGCGGCGCTGCAGACGACGACCAGCGCGAGTCCGACCAACATGGTGCGCTTGCTGCCGATGCGCGAGCTGACCCAGCCCGCGAGCAGGTTGGAGACGCCGATGATGGCGAAGTAGCTGGTGAAGAGCAGCTCGACCTGGCTGGGGCTGGCCTTCAGGCCCTTGGCGATGATCGGCAGGATCGGGTCGACGAGGCCGATGCCCATGAAGGCGACGACGCAGGCGAACAGGACCGCCCAGACGGCGGCCGGCTGACGGCCGGTGCGGCTGCTCATCGGGTGCCCGCCTCGTCCATCAGCGTGTCGATGGCGTGCAGCGCGTCGGCCAGCGCCCGGCGGTCCTGGGTGCTGAGCCGGCCGAGGTGCGGGGCGAGCGCGGCGGCGCGCTCGGAGGCGCGCTGCTCCAGCGCGTCGAGTCCCGCCGGCGTGATCGCGATGCGCGTGGCGCGCGCGTCGTCGGGGTCGGGGCTGCGCTGCACGAGCGCCTCGCGCTCCAGGCGCTGGATGACGCAGGTCATGGTCGGCTGGCTCACGGCCTCACCGGCGGCCAGCGCGCCGATGCGCTGCGGGCCGTCCTCGCGCAGGCGCCCCAGGGTGGCGGCGGCGCTGCGGCTGAGGTCGCTGGGCGCGGCGCGGGAGAGGAGCCACCACAGCGCGGTGACGCGCTCCTCGAGGCCCACGGCGAGCGGGTCGGGAGCGTCGGTCCGGGGCGGGGAGAGGGGACGAGCGGAGATGGGGGCGGACGGAGTCACCCCCATACCTATAGCGTCCCTATGTAGTTCCCCCGTGTCCAGCGGGGAACCGGCGCGCCCGCGCTCAGCAGCCGTCGGGGCCGCACGTGGCGCCGTCGGCCACCACGGCGAGCGGCGGCCGGGCGTCCCAGCCCTGCTGCAGGAAGTCGAGCAGGACCTCCGGCGGCTGTGCGCCCGAGGCGCCCATGGCGCGGTCGATCACGAAGAACGGCACACCGGTGATGCCCAGCGAGCTGCCGGTGCGCTCGTCGGCGCGGACCTCGTCGCCGAAGCGGTCGGTCGCCAGCGTGTCGACGACCTCGTCCTCGGGCAGCCCGACCTCGGCCGCGAGGCGGCGCAGCGTCGCGTGGTCGCTGATCAGCTGACCCTCTTCGAGGTAGGCCGACAGCAGCCGCTCCTTCATCGCGTCCTGCTTGCCGTGCGTGGCGGCGAGGTGGACGAGGCGGTGGCCGTCGAACGTGTTGCCGCCGCGGGCGTGCTCGAAGTCGAAGGCCAGGCCGTCACCGGCGGCGGTGTCGACGAGCTGCTGCTGGCGGGCGCGGGCCTCGTCGACCGACAGGCCGTACTTGGCGGCGATGTTCTCGGCCTGCGAGCCCTCGCGCTCGGCGGGGGCGCCGGGGTCGAGCTCGAAGCTGCGCCAGGTGAGCGTGATCTCGTCCCGGTGCTCGAAGCTCTCCAGGGCCTTCTCGAAGCGGCGCTTGCCCACGTAGCACCACGGGCAGGCGATGTCGGACCAGATCTCGACGTTCACGACGCGTTCCTTGTGTGAGGTTGACCGTGCAACTACCCCGGGAGGTTAGCGCCCGCTCCCGGGGTGTTGCGCGATCGGGCTACCCCAGGTCGGCGACGAGCGCGACCTCGTCGAACGCGGCGGGGTCGCCGTCGTCGCCGGCGGAGATCTCGGACTCGTGGACCCAGGCGCCGGCGACCAGGCCCTGCGCGACGCAGGGGTCGCTGGTGTCGGGGACGTCGGGCGCGTCGGCGTCGTCGGCCGAGCCGTCGTCGTCGCCCGTGTCGTCGGATGAGTCGTCGGCGAGGTCGGCGTCGCCGTCGTCGGCGGCGTGGGCGGTCACGCGCGAGGCGTCGGCGGTGGGGTCGTCGTCGCCGCTGTCGTCGGAGGTGTCGTCGCCCGCGTCGTCGTCGCCGGCATCGTCGTCGTAGGACGGGTCGTCGTCGTCCAGCGACGGGCCGTCGTCATCGTCGTAGTCGGAGTCGTCGTCGGCGGTGCCCGGGTCGACGGGGGCGACCGCCGTGTAGTCGGAGACCATGTTGCACTCGACGTCGGTGCCGCCGGTGACGGGCGCGGTGACCGTCTTGCCGGTCGACGAGAGCAGGAGCGTCAGCGCGCCGCCGGAGTAGGAGACGATCCGGCCGGCGTTCTCGCTGCCGTCGAGCGTGCCGTCGCCGTCGGAGTCGCGGGCGCCCGGGTCGTTGCCGGTCTGCTGCTCGGCGAGGTTCTTCAGGCCGTCGTGGTCGCTGTCCTCGCGGCCGTCGGCGATGCCGTCGCCGTCGCTGTCGCGCTTGCCGGCGTTGGTGCCGGCGCGCTGCTCGGTGAGGTTGGTCAGCTTGTCGCCGTCGTAGTCCTCGGCGCCGTCCTTGGTGCCGTCGTGGTCGCTGTCGGCGCGCTTG
>DASYBY010000194.1:0-26158 GCA_036500525.1 Baekduia sp.
CGCTCAGCACGGCCAGCAGCGCCGTGAGCAGGCCGACGACGACCAGGACACCGGCGCGCGAGCGCGGAAGGACAGCGGTTCTCATGTGAGGGTTCTCTTGTGGGGGGAGTTAGGCGCGGACCGAGGAGGTCGCGGCGGAGGTCTTCACGGCGGTCTCGTAGCCCGGCGCGCGGCCGGTGACTTCGACGGTGATGCGCTTGCCGCGGTCCTGCGGGCGGATCTTGTAGGCGATGCCGGTGGCGCCGCGCTCCTGCCGGCGGAACCGCGCGGCGAGCCCGGTCTCGGCCTTCACGGGGCGGCCGCCGACGTGCCAGCGATAGGTGAACTCCGGCCGCGGCGCCCAGGCGCCGTGCAGCACGTGCAGCACCTCGCCGACGCGCGCCTTGCCGAGGATCCGCGGAGCGTCGGCGTGCAGCGACCCCTTGCGGATGGCCACGACGTCCGAGGTCATCTCCCGGGGCACGTAGCCGGTGCGCTCGCCGGTGATCTGGAGGCTGATGCGCCGGCCCGCATGCGCGGGAGCGACCGTGTGCGTGGCGTGCGTCGCCCCCTTGATCGGCTTGCCGTCGGCCAGCCACTGGTAGGCGAACGTCGGCTGGGGCGACCAGCGGCCGGTGTTGGCGGTGAGCGTCTCGCCGACGGCGCCCGCGCCGCGCAGGCCCGGGCGCGAGACGGAGCGGAACGCGGACGCCTCGACGGTCGCGGCCGGGGAGATGGTCGATACCGCCGGCGAGGCGAGCCGGACCTGCAGGTGCCGGCCGGCGTCGGCCGGGACCGGCGTGTAGGAGGCGCCCGTGGCGCGGTCGATCGGCGAGCCGTCGAGCAGCCACTGGTAGGCCAGGCCGTCCGTGGGCGTCCCGCGCCCGAGATCGGCGTTGACCTTGGTCCCGACGCCGGGCGTCGCGGAGAGCTTGACGGCGGCGGCGCGGGTAGACGATGCCCCGGCGCCCTGCGCGACGGTCTGCGGCGCCGAGGTCACCGACGCCGTCTGGTAGCCGGCCGCGGTCCCGGTCACACGGACCTCCAGGACGTGGCCCGCGTCGGACGCGACCGGTGCGTAGCTGGTGCCCGTGGCGCCCCCGATCGGCGAGCCGTTGAGCAGCCACTGGTAGGTCAGGGTCGCGCCGCCGGCCCACGCGTTGGCGTGCGCGGTCACGGTCCCGCCGACCTGCGGGCTTCCGCTGACGGTCACCACGGCCGGGGCCAGGATCCCGCCGGCGACCACCATGCCGGCGGAGGTGGCGACCGTCGGCTCGTACCCCTCCAGCATGCCGGTGACCCGCACGCGCAGCTCCTGCCCGAGGTCGGCCGCCGTGATGATGTAGGTCTCGGACGTGGCGTCGCCGATCGGCGTGCCGGCGAGCAGCCACTGGTAGGCGAAGGCCACCGACGACGGCGCCCACGTGCCGGGATCGGCCGTGACCGTGCGCCCGACGCTCACGGTGCCCTCGACCGCCGGGATCCCCGGCGACAGCTGCCCGGACATGCGGGCGAACACGAGCTTCTCGAGCGGGACGGTCGGCGTCGGGCTGCCGCTGATGGGCATCGAGAACCACTGGAACGTGATCGACGTCTGGCCCGGCCCGTCGCCCGGATCGACGTCGAAGACCGCGTAGCCGTAGGCGTTCTCGGTGTCGTAGTAGGCCAGCCACGGGGCGTCTTCGATCGCCTGGGCGTTGTTGGAGGGGTCGGCGAACGGGTGCGCCTCCACGAGGCCCGTGCCGGCGTCGATGGTCTCCCCGATCGTGGAGCTGGCGCCGCCACCGCCGACCACGAGGTGCACCGTGCCGCGCGAGGTGTCCCACGCCGGCTCGCCGTTGAGCGTGACCGGCTCGGTCTGGGTCACGGTCGGGCGGCGGGTGTCGATCGTCGTGCCCGACGCGTACGTGCCGAACGGGTTGTTGATGGTGCCGTTCGCCCGGCCCGACGGCGGGTCGTAGCCGCGGACCGGCAGGCTGCGGCAGTAGTTGTGGTTGTGCCCGGCGAGGACGAGGTCGACCTCGTAGCGGTCGAACAGCGGCCCCCACGCGGTGCGGGCGCCCATGTCACAGCTGTTGCCCGTGTCCACGCTCGCCGCGGGGAAGTGCATCTGGACGACGATCATCTCGATCCCCGACCCGTCGGCCCGGGCCGCTTGCAGCTCCTGCTCCAGCCACTGCGTCTGGAGGTTCGGCGTGCCGTGCGCCTCGTCGGGGACGAGCGCCATGTTGGACGCGTCGGCCTTCAGGTCCCCCGTGTAGTGCGAGGGCTTGGTCTGGCTGAAGTCCGAGGTCTGCCAGATGACGTCGTTGCCGGCCAAGGCGATGAACAAGACCGTGCCGACCTGGAAGCTGTAGAAGTTGCCCTGGAGGCTGTTGCCGTCCCAGTTGGTCAGCCCGTTGTCGGGCAGCAGGTGGCGCGAGAAGTAGTTGCCGCTGCCGTACGGGCCGTTGTAGAAGCTGCCGGAGGTGCCGGAGGTCTGTCGCACGCCGTGGATGTCGGTCACGCCGGGCTCGAGCTCGTGGTTGCCCATCACCGGCATCCAGGGGAAGCGCTGGGTGGCGGTCTGGACCATCGTCGCCCACGTGCGCCAGGTCTGCGGCGGGTTGCCGCCGTCGGCGTAGGCCAGGTCGCCGACCATCAGGTGAAACAGCGGGCCGCCCCGGCCGTCGCCCGGGCTCGCGACGCCGGCCGTCGTGAACGGCGACGCGGCGTTGTTGCCCTGGTCGCCGAACGCGGTGAAGCGGAACGACGCGCGGCCGCGCGGGGCCGTCTGGAACGACGAGGCGGCGGTCGCGCCGGCGCCGTCGGACACCGCGTAGTGGTACGTGGTGTCGGGCTCCAGGCCCGTCAACGGCACGTGGTAGTGGTAGGTCGTCTGGGCGGTCTGGCCGTCGGTGAAGCTCGTCGCGCTGGGCGCGGTGCGCGGTCCCTGCTGGAGGTCGAGCGGCGCCGGATCCGGCAAGAACACCAACTCGCCGGGGTTGTCGGTGGTGATCGGCGAGGTCGAGAAGGCGAGCATGGGCGCCGGCATCGGCACCGTGCCGGGGGCGCTCCACGAGACCGTGACCTGGGTCGCGGCGTCGGCGCCGAACTCCAGCCGCAGCTGCTCGGGCGCGGTCGTGGTCGGCAGCGCCGCATCCGCGGCGGGCGCGTCGAAGGTCAGGTCGGCGGCCCCGACGAGACCACCCACCCCCAACAGACCGCCCAGGCCCAGCGAGCCGCCGATCAGCGCACTGCGCCGGGTGACGACCAGGCCGTCCGCGTCTCGCTCCACGGCCTCGCCGTGGGGTCCTTCGTCCTTGCCACGCTTGAACAACAACTTGCCGAGCCTTTCGACCGTCTGCACGCCAGCAGCCGGGCTCATGAGCCCGCGTCCGGTCGCTAGAGAGGGAACATCTTGCGTCCGTGTCGCAACGGCGCCGATCCAACGACCCGGCGCAACCAGCAACACGACGCGCTCGATTGAAGCGGCCGTCAACGCGCCTTTTGTAACCGTCGCGGTACCGCGTTGTTACCGTCCTGTGACTGTGTCGGACATGAACCAGTTCACCGGCAGATGCCTGTGCGGCGACCTCCGCATCATCGCCTCAGGACTCCCCCACCGGGTCGGCATCTGCCACTGCCTCGACTGCCGCAAGCACCACGGGGCGCTCTTCTACGCCGCCGCGATCTTCCCCGCGGACGCCGTGACCATCGAGGGCGAGTCCCACGACTACCACGGCCGCTGCTTCTGCCCCCGCTGCGGCTCCTCCGTCTTCGCCCGCAACGCCGACGAGATCGAGATCCACCTCGGCTCCCTCGACGCACCCGACCAACTGACCCCGACCTACGAGAACTGGACCATCCGCCGGGAGTCCTGGCTCCCACCGTTCCCGGTGAACCGGCGCCACGAGCGCAATCGGGAGGGGACGGGGCGGTCGGAGGAGTAGGTCGCGGCGCGACGGCGCCGAGTCCAGGCTCCCGCACAGTGCAACGCGCCGGCGCTGGTCAGCGTTCTTGCATGCCGTTGAGCGTTCGGCAACACTCCCCTTCGTGGACCAACGTGTGAACGTCCCGACCCAGGCGGTGTTGCTCGCGGTGTGCTCGAGCCTGGCCGCGATCGTCTCGGGTGGGCATCTGGCCGGCTTCGCGAACGTCGTGGTGCTGGGGATCGGGATCGCGGTGTGGCTGGGGTTCGCGGCGGCGTATCGGTGGCGGGCGAAGGGCCGGCAGGACGACGAGCGCAGACGCTTCGATCGGCGCGCCGCGTGCTTCGGCGTCCTCGGCTACGGCGTGCCGCTGGCCGTCTCGCTCGTGCTGTGGCTGACGCCGGGCTTCGACGGCGTCCTGGTCCACACCGCGGCGGGAGCGTTCTGCGCGGTGCTGCTCACCGTCCTCTGGGGCGCGATGCTCACGTCGAGCATGGTCGACTGGTACTACATCCTGCCGCTGGTCTTCGGGCTGATCGGACCGCCGATCTGGATGACCGATGCCGAGGCCGCCCGCGTCGGCCGCGGAGAGCTCGGCGACACGCGGCGCCGCCGGATCGCGCAGGTGTGGATCTTCCACCGCGGCGTCTGCGAGATCCTCGTGTTCTCCTGCGTCGCGTTCTTCCTCGCGGTCGTGCTCGTCGCGGCCGGCAACGCGCTGGCGTCCGATCCGACGTTGCCCACCGCGTTCGAGGCGCTGGGCGGCGCGGGCGCCGCGGTCAGCGTGCTCGGCTACGCCGGACCGCGGGTCGGCGGCGGGCTCCGGTTCATGCTGAGCACGACGGTCGGGCTGGGCGAATGGGTTCAGCGCACCCACGAGGAGACCGGCCTCATCACGGCGGACGGGCTGATCGTCGACGTGTCGATCGAGCCGGGCGTGAAGATCATCCAGCGCGACGGCACCCGGAAGTTCGCGGCGCTGGCCGAGACGGAGCGGCTGCACCCCATCGACCGGCCCGACGACGTCGACAGCGCGTGGTGCTCCGAGGCCGTCCACGATCATCTGGGCCGTGACCCGAAGCCTCCACGGGCGGTACGCGAGACGCTGCGGCCACCGGGCGAGCCCGCGCCGGCCGAGGTCGGCTGAAGGGGAAGCCTCGTGGGTACAGCGCGGCGATGAACCCGGTCCATCGCGCCGTCCTGTTCTTCGGACTGTGCTCGCTCGTGTGCGCGGGTCTGGCGATCTACGGCGTCGTCCGCCCGGCGCTGGTGATCGGTGTCCTCGGTGCCGGCGGCCTGCCGATCAGCCTCTGGCTGGTTCGCCGGGGCCTGAGGATGGAGCCGCCGAGGACCGGCGACCGGCCGACGGGCGCGGGCGCGCTGGCCTGGTGGCTGCTGCCCGTCCTGCTGATCGGGCTGTTCCTCATCAACTTCGCCGCCGCCGCCGACCCCGGCCCCTCGCGCGTGCTGGTGGTGTGCCTCGAGGTCGCGGCGGTCGCTGCCGGCGGCGCCTATGTCGCGCGCCGCCGGAGCACCTCCTGACTCCCGCTCAGCCCTTGATCGTCAGGCTGCTCGCCGCGCCCGACGACGCGCCCTTGAGCGACACGGTGGCCTTGACCGTGTGCGCGTGACGGATCGCCTGGGCGACCGTGGACTTCACCGTGAACACCACGTTCCCGGAACGGCCGGCGCGCACCGTGAACTTGTGCGTGCCGAGGGCGAGCTTGTGGCCGCCGACCGTGGTCTTCGAGGTGATGGTGATCGACCCGGTGCAGCGGTTGCCGTCGGCCTGTGGGCAGGTGAGCCTGATGGTCAGCTTCGAGTCCTTGAGCGTCGCCGACGACACGGCCTTCGCCTGGCCCGCCTTGCCGGAGCTGAGGACGAGGTCGACGGGGAAGTAGACCGGGACCCGCGCCCCCACCGCACGGCTCTGCCGCACGACCGCGCCCTTGGCGGCGCCGGCCGACAGCGTCGACGTGATGTTGCCGACCGAGCAGCCGGCGGCGACGATCGCCGCGGCGGCGCCGGCCGACGGCAGCCCCGCAACCTTCGGCACGGTGCACGACGGCGTGACCGACGCGACCGGCGCGACCGGCGGCGCGACCACCGGCGCGGCGGGCGGCGGCGTCTCGTCGTCGTCCTGCGCCGGCGGCGTCTCCGGCGGCGTGTAGACCACCGTCAGGCTCGCCTGGGCCGTGTTCCCCGCGTGATCGTGCGCGACGACCGTGATCGTGTTCGTCCCCGCGGCGAGCCCCGTGATCGTCTGCGACCACGTCCCGTCAGGGCTGACCGAGGTCGGCCGGCCGCCGACGGCCAGCGACAGCAGGCCGCCGTTGTCGAACGCCGTGCCCGTCACCGTGACCGCGTCGTTCGTGACCCCCGCGCTGTCGACCGGGGACGTGAACGCGACCGACGGCCCCTGCGCGGCGTCCGTCGGGACACCCGCGCCCGTCGCGACGTCGTCGCGATCGAAGCCCTGGATGTAGCTCTGCGACACCTCGGCCGAACCCGTCGCCGGGATCGTCCGCGTGTACTGCAGCTGCAGCGTGGTCTGATCGCTGTTGTCCACCGCCTTCACCTGGACCAGCGCCCGATCCGGCCGCGTGGCGTAGGCGATCGCGCCCTGGACGTTGTCGGGGCCGGGGGCGCCGTGGTTCTGCTCGACGAAGATCGCGCCCTGGCCGTCCGGGCCGAGGCTCGGCGTCACGCCGTCGGCGTGCGCGCTGTAGGCGCTCTCGCCCGGGAACCGGATGTTGCCGGCGGCGTGCGTGAGCCTGTTGTCGTAGGCCAACGTCAGCGCGTGCGGCGCGGCGTCCGTCGCGGAGAAGCGATCGACGATCGTGCTCTGCAGCCCGCCGTGGCTCTCGGTGATCGTCCGCACCAGCTGCACCGGCGCCGGCAGGAACTCCGGGCAGGCCGCGGCGGTGTCGGAGTCGGGATCGGCGATGTCGCCCGAGCCGTCGCCGCAGTAGACCAGCGGGTCGGTCTCCTGGATCGTCAGCTCGCCGGTCGCCGCGTCGGGCGCGTCGCTGGTCACGGTCATCTCCGGCGGGAGCCCCGCCGCGCCGGAGTTGATGTCGTGGGCACCACGCGGCGTGTAGACGTCGTGGCCGTCGATCGTGATCTCCGACCGGCCCGGCTCGCCGTCGCGGCCACCGTTCTGGAGCGTGTCGACGCCCTCCCACGATCCGCCGTGAGGGGTGGTGTCCGAGTCGAAGAGATCCCCCACCGCCAGGCCGGCGGACGACACGCTGGAGTAGTCGTTGGACGCGTCGGCGGTGACGCTGCGGAGCTCGTAGTCGTAGAGCTGGCGGCCGACCGGCTGATCGAGGTCGTACGAGATGTTCCGGTACCCGTTCCCGAAGAGCGGACCGGCGAACGTCGACCAGTCGAAGTCATCGGTGTCGGCGGGCACCGCCCGGAGGCGGAAGAGGGTCTGCGAGCACGGCGACAGGTCGGCGTCCGGGACCGAGAACGACCCGTCGGCTTCGACGGCGACGTCGGTGAGATCGATGAAGTCGCCGAAGGAGGCGTCGTAGCACCGGACGTTGACGTGATCGCCCCTGGTGCCGTCCGACGTCCCCTCGATGTCGACGGGCTGCGGGTCGCCGGTGTTGGTGTCGTACTGCAGGAACGTCGACTCGCTCGGCGTCGTGATGGTGGCCGTGGTGATGTCGGCCATCGCGGGTGCCGCGCCGGCGAGCGCCGCGGTGGTCGCGAGCAGGACGAGCAGCCCGCCGCGGCGGGGAGAGGCAAAGGACAAAGAGGAGCGCTCCTTGACGTCGACGGGGCTGGACCGATCGACGTGCTGGCGGGGACAGGCTGTCCGCCATCAAACACCACGAACCGGTCGAACAACGCCATTCCCGCGTCCACATGAGACCAGGTTGGTACTGGCAGCCGGACGCCGCGCAGCTATCACTCCGAGCCCCAGTCCCGAGAACGGAGTCCCTCCTTGCACGTTCGCCGCCTGCTCCTGGCCTGCGTCGTCCTCCTCGCCGCCGCCACCATCGCGCCGGCGGCCAACGCCACCATCATCAACGAGGTCCATCTGCGCGGCGCGTCCGGTGCGCAGGACGAGTACGTCGAGCTGTACAACGACAGCGACCATCCGGTGACGGTGGCCACCACCGACGCCTCGTCGGGCTGGGCGCTCGTCGCCAGCGATGGGGCGACACGCTTCGTCGTGCCCAACGGCACGGTGATCCCGGCGCGTGGGCACTTCCTCGGTGCGAACTCGGCGGGCTACAGCTTCACCGGTCAGGCCGCCCCCGACGCCACGTGGACGACCGACATCCCCGACAACGCCGGCGTCGCGCTGTTCGACACCAGCAACCCCGCGCACTTCACGCTCGCCCATCGCCTCGACGCGGTCGGCTCGTCGTCTGAGCCCAACACGCTGTTCAAGACGGGGACCGGCTACCCGGCGCTGACGCCGTTCAGCATCAACTACGCGTTGTCCCGCGACCTGCGCCCGGGCCTGCCGAAGAACACGCAGAGCAACGCGGCGGACTTCGTGTTCGTCGACACCAACGGCACCAGCGCCGGCGCGGGGCAGCGGCTCGGCGCGCCCAGCCCCGAGGACCTCGCGTCGACGCGGGTCGCGCGCGGGGACATCGCCGTGCAGGCGTTCGATCCTTCGGCGTCGCTGAACGTCGCGCCCAACCAGGCCCGCGACCTCCTGTCGGCGCCGTCGAGCAACGCGACGTTCGGTCGGGTCACGTTCCGGCGACGCCTCGTCAACCTCACCGGCTCGCCGATCACGGCCCTGAACCTGCGGATCGCCGACCTGACGACGTTCCCGTCACCGAGCGGCGTCGCCGACCTGCGCCCGCAGACCTCCTCGGACCAGCTCGTGCTCGCCGCCGACGGCAACCACACGGTCCGCGGCACGACGCTCGTCGAGCCGCCCGCCCAACCCAACGGCGGCGGCATCAACTCGCTGCTCCAGGTCGGCGCGGTCACCGGGGCGACGCCGCTGCCGCCGCACGGGGCGATCGACATCTCGGTGCAGATGGGCATCCAGCAGACCGGCGCCATGCGCTTCTGCGCGCAGATCGGGGCGACGCCCGGCGCCAACGGGCTGCTCGACGTCACCGGCGTCACGGACACCGGCATGGCGCCGGTGTCGCAGTGCAGTGCGCCGTTCGCGCCGGTGACCCCGTTCAGCGTCCCGCCCACGACGTTCGCCGACGTGCCGATGGGCTCGGTCGGCGCGCCGACCGCGATCACCATCGCCAACCCCGGTAGCGGCGAGCTGCCGGTCGGCGGCGTCGTGGCCGGGGGCGACTTCGTGATCGAGAGCGACGGCTGCACCGGCACGACGGTGCCGAGCGGCGGGTCGTGCAGCGTCAGCGTGAGCTTCGCGCCCAGCGCCACCGGGCCGCGCGGCGGCACGCTGGACGTGTCGTCGCCGCTCGTGTCGACGAGCACCGGCGCGCTGGGCGGCACGGGGATCGCGCCGGCGGCGGGCCCGACGGCGCCGACCGCCCCCACCACGCCGAACACCGCGCCCAAGGCCCCGACCGCGCTGAAGTGCACCATCAAGGCGGCGACCGCCCAGACGCGCCTGTCGCGCGGACGGCTGGACGCGACGATCATGTGCACCCGCGGCGCGCGCGCCACGCTGAGCGGCAAGGTGACGATCGCCCACAAGGTCCTCAAGCTCGGCGGCGTCACCAAGCAGCTCACCGCCGGCAAGCCGGCGAAGGTGGCGCTCACGCTGCCGTCCAAGACCCGCGCGAAGGTGCTCGCGGCGCTCAAGCACAAGCGCAAGGTGCCGGTCGCGCTGGCGTTGGCGGCCAAGGACGCCAACGGCGCCAAGGCCACCGCGAAGGCGACGATCGCGAAGCTCCGCCGCACGTAGCGCGACGCGCGCACCCCTGGCGGGCGACCGACCCGCCAGGGGCTGCACACCCGCGAGCAGCCTTTACCGTACGTCGGGTGCGCATCGTGACCTGGAACGTGAACTCCGCCAAGCAGCGCGTCCCGCGCCTGTTGCCGTGGCTCGACGAGCGGCAGCCCGACGTCGTCTGCCTGCAGGAGACCAAGCTCGCCGACGACGCGTTCACCGAGCTGCTCGGGAGCGATCTCGCCGAGCGCGGCTACGAGCTGGCCCTCCACGGCGAGACCGCGTGGAACGGCGTGGCGATCCTCTCGCGCGTGGGGCTCGACGACGTGGTCGCGGGCCTCGGCGACGGCGCCCCCGGCTTCCCCCACCCCGAGGCGCGCGCGGTCTCGGCGACCTGCGGCGGGATCCGCGTGATCTCGGTCTACGTGCCCAACGGGCGCACCCCGGACTCCGAGCACTACCACTACAAGCTGGCCTGGCTGGCGTGGCTGCGCGACGTGGTGGCCGCGGGCGATCCCGCCACGACGGTCGTCATGGGCGACGTCAACATCGCGCCGACCGACGAGGACGTCTTCGACCCCGAGGCCTACGTCGGCCACACGCACGTCACGCCGCCCGAGCGCGCCGCCCTCGCCGACCTGGAGGCCGTCGGCCTGCACGACGTCGTCCGCGACCGCTGGCCGGACGAGCGCGTCTTCAGCTACTGGGACTACCGCGCGGGCATGTTCCACCAGGACCTCGGCATGCGGATCGACCTGGTGCTCGCCGGCGCGTCGGTGGCCGACCGCGTGCAGGCGGCGTGGATCGACCGCAAGGCGCGCAAGGGCAAGGGCCCCAGCGACCACGCGCCGGTGATCGTCGACCTCGACGAGGCGCCCGACGGCGACATCGGGCCGGTCGTCCCGCCGCCCTCGGCCCCGGCGCCGCGGCGCGGCACCAAGAAGCTGCCGCAGTCGCCGAGCTAGGAGCCCCCGAGCGACCTACCGCGGCCGGTCGCGATCCCGCGACGGCTGCACGCGCTTGGGCTCGCCCGGCATCTTGGGGTAGTCGGGCGGGTACGGCATGTCGCCCGCCCCCGCGGTCTCGTCCTTCTCATACAGGTCGAGCAGCGGCTGCAGCGAGTGCGCCTGGTCGTCGATCGCCGCATGCAGATCGCCGACCTCGGCGAAGCGCGCGGGCATCGTCGCCACCGTGAAGTCCTCGGGCACCACGCCCGGCAGCTCGTCCCAGGTCACCGGCGCCGAGACCGGCGCGCCGGGCTTGGGCCGCACGCTGTAGGCCGAGGCGATCGTCCGGTCGCGCGCGTTCTGGTTGTAGTCCACGAAGATGCACTCACCGCGCTCTTCCTTCCACCATTTCGTGGTGACCTGCCCGGGCAGCCGGCGCTCCAGCTCGCGGCCGAAGGCGATCGCCGCGTGGCGCACGTCGGTGAACGTCCAGCGCGGCTCGATGCGGACGTAGATGTGGATGCCCCGGCCGCCGGAGGTCTTCGGGAAGCCCGTGTAGCCGAGGTCGGCCAGCAGCTGCCGCGCCTCGGCCGCGACCCGCACCGCGTCCGCGAAGTCCGTGCCCGGCTGCGGGTCGAGGTCGAGCCGCAGCTCGTCGGGGTGGTCGACGTCCTCGCGCCGCACCGGCCACGGGTGGAAGGTGATCGTGCCCATCTGCGCGGCCCAGGCCACGACGGCGATCTCCGTCGGGCAGACCTCGTCGGCGTGGCGGCCGGACGGGAACTCGATCCGCGCCGTCTCGACGTAGTCGGGCGCGCCGCGCGGGATGCGCTTCTGGAAGAACGCGTCGGCACCCTTGGCGTTCTCGCGCGTCGCGACGACCGTGTCGGGATGCACGCCCTTGGGCCAGCGCTCCAGCGTGGTCGGCCGCCGCGCGAGCGCGCGCATGATCCCGTCGTCGACCGACAGGTAGTACTTGACGACGTCGAGCTTGGTGACCACGGCCGTGCGCTCGGTCGCGGGGAAGATCACCCGGTCCGCGCTCGACACCCGCACCTCGCGGTCACCGGCTTGCACGGTCGTCGCCTCGGAGCTCGCCATGACGGCAAGTTCTACTGGAGGCGCTTGAGGTTGGCGATCCAGTTGTCGATGTCGCGCGAGCGCTCCGCGTACTCGGCGTCGCTCACCTCGCCCGCCGCGTGGCGCTCCTCCAGCCGCGCGCGCTGGACCGCGGGGTCGTTCTCGCGCGCGGGATCCTTGGCGAAGCGCTGGAGGTCCTCCTTGGCGCGGGCGAACTCGGCGTCGCTGATCTGGCCGGCCTCGTGGCGGTGGGTGAGCATCGCCAGCTGGTAGGCGGGGTCGGCGGCCTGCGCCGGCGTGGTGACGGTCCCCGACGCCATGATCCGGTCGATCTGCTCGGTCGCGGCGGCCTGCGGGTCGTAGATCGGGCCGCCGTACTCGGGCGCCTTGTCCCAGTCGATGACGTAGTGCACCTGGCCGCCACCACCCCCCGACCCGTTGACGTGGTAGGCGACGTCCTGGCCGACCTGGGGCGTGACGCGGCGCGGGATGCGGACCGTCGCCAAGACCTCGCGGGCCGGCAGGTTGGAGAAGTGGATCTCCAGGCGGATCTGCGACACCGGCCCGAGCACGTGCCGGATCTCGAGGATCTTGGCGTACTTCTCCTCGGGGCCCGTGCGCCACGCGCTCTGCGCACCGCCCATCTCGGTCAGCCGGCGGAGGAATCCCATCGCCCGCGATGCTAGCCCCGCACCGGGGCCGCGGATACCGGCGGCCCTACGGTGATCGCGAACCCTTAGGTCTCCGAGAACTGCCGTTCATCACCGCCTCAGCAGCGCGCCCCAGACTGGTGCACGTGGATCGCGAGCTCACCATCGACCAGGCCCGGGAGATCGTCCGGCTGCGCCGGCGCTACCCCCGCGCCGAGCTGCGCGCGCACCAGAAGCCCTGGGGCGTCCTCGTCGAGGTGCGCCAGGGCGATCGCACGCTCACGCTGGAGCGCTTCGACTGGGACGGCGCCGCGGTCATCGACCGCCCGATCCCGCTCGCCGCGTAGGGCGGCAAGCGGGATCGCGACCTCGGCTCAGCGGCTGACGCGGAGCTTCACGCTCTGGGTCAGCGTCTGGCCGGCGACGCGCAGGCGCACCTTCACCGTGTGCGTGCCGACCGTCGCGGTGCGGCCGATCTTCAGGCGCAGCCGGACCGTCCGGGACTTGCCGGCGGCCAGGCGGGCGATCTTCGCCGAGCGCGTGCCGCTGACCTTCAGCGCCTTCGGCACGATCGCCGTGGCGGTCGCCCCACCGAACGTGCCGGTGGTGGCGTTGCGGGCGACGAACGACAGGGTCGCCGTGTGGCCGCGACGGACCTTCGTCGCCGAGGACTTCGAGGCCGTCAGCGAGAACGTGCCGTTGCGGCCCGCCGCGCCCTTGGGACCGATCGGGCCGAGCGGCCCGGCCGGTCCGGCATCGCCCTTGGCACCCGTGGCACCGTTGGCGCCATTCGTGCCATCGGCGCCCGAGGGGCCGGCCGGGCCGATGACGGGAGCGTCGCTGCCGGCCGGCGAGACCTGCGGGATCGTGAAGCTGTCGACCGGCTGACCGGTCGGCATCAGCGTGTCCGTGACCGGATCGAGCGCATCGGTGCGCACGAAGCGCGCGCTGATCGTCTTCTCGCCGAAGGTGAACAGCAGCACCGCCGGCATCGTCTCGGCCGTCTGCGACCAGGCGACCCACGGCTCGCTGTCGAGCAGGCCGTCGTAGTTCTTGCCGGTCGTCGACTGCTCCAGGTACGTGGTGCCCTTGCCGGGCGCGACGACCTCGGGGGAGATCTTCGGCTGACCCTCGGTCCAGTCGGGCGTCGGCACGCCGACGAGCGGGAAGCTGCGCACGTTGTGCGCGTCGTGGCCCGAGACGACGACGTCGACGCCGTACTTGTCGAACAACGGCATCACGTCATCGCGGAACTCCGGGTCCGCGTACTCCGGGTAGACGCGGCTCGTCTTGGAGTGGAACGGCGGCTGGTGCATGACGACGACCTGGAAGCGCGTGCGCGTGGCGGCGGACGCGAGGTCGGCGTCGAGCCAGTCGATCTCGTGGTGCCAGTAGTCGGTGTTCTCGGACGGCTCGTTGCCCGGGCTCGCCTCGAGGATCGTCCAGTGGACGCCGTTGTAGTCGTAGGAGTACGAACGGTCCTCCTGGCCGGACGGGCCGTTGTCGGGGTTCGGGAAGTGCGCGTAGAACAGCGGCGACGCGGTGCCCGGCACGGCGGTGTTCTTGTACTCGTGGTCGCCGAGCGCCGACATGTAGGGGATCTTGCCCAGCATGGTCCGGGTCGGGGTGCCGTCCATCACGGTGCTGTCGGGGAAGGTGTACTTGCCCTGCAGCACGCGGTCCCACATGTCTTCCATCGTGCCGTCGTTCTGGTTGTCGCCGGAGGAGACGACGAAGGACGCCGGTGCGTTCTGGTTGAGGACGACGCTGTTGGCCTGGTTGAGGCCGACGACGCCCTGAACGCTGTAGTCGCCGGGGCCGGAGGCGCCGAACGGGACGACGTCGTCGCCGTCGTCGACGTGCACCTCACCGTAGGTCGCCGCGGTGTACGGCGCGTTGCCGCCCCGCGCGGTCGTGAACGTGCCCGGGGACACGCCCGCGGGCGTGGCCGTCGTGGTGACGAACCAGTCGTAGCTCGCGCCGGGCGTGAGGCCCGTGAAGGTCCCCGTGTAGAACGTGAAGAACGGGCCGGTGCCGGCGACGGCCTGGGCGTCGGTGCGCGTCAGCGGCAGCGCCAAGCAGTCGGCGGGGGTCGGCGAGACGACGCAGGCGGCCGCGCCGCCCGAGCCGCCGGCGGGGCGGGCGTAGGCCATGCCCGTCGTCCCGACGACGGAGGCGTCCTCCTTGAAGGTGACGGCCATCGAGGTGCTCGTGTCGCCGGTGAAGGCGAGGTGGGTCTGGGTGATCGCGGCCTGGGAGGTCGCGCAGGGGATCAGTGCCGCGAGCGTCGTCGCGGCAGCGAGGAGATGGAGGCGGCGTGGGGAGCCAGCCATGAGGGACGTCCGATCAAGTTGGTTGAGGTGCCCGCGGCACTCAACCGTCTGCGTCCGCCCGATTCGTTGCCGAGGCGTGAACTTCGGCGGCCGATGGCCGCATGGGCGATCAGCCGGAAGACGGCCCCCCGGGCGCCACCGCGACCGGCGGCGTCCGCCCCGCCCAGATGTCGTTGCAGCGCTCGCACACCTCGGGCGGGATCACGCCGAGGCGCATCAGGCCGCCGAAGGCGATGCAGCCGAGGCAGACCCCGAAGACCGACTCCAGCGTCGCCGCCACGACCAGCGCGCCGAGGACGACGTACCCGGCGGTGTCGGCGCCGCCGACCGCGAAGAACAGGACGGCGGCCACCACGGAGAACACCAGTCCGATCAGCTGCGCGAAGCGCTTGGGCGGCCCGGAGACCATCCTCGGCGCCACGCCCAGCCGCGGCACGATCACCCGCGAGGCCAGCAGCGCCAGCGGGCTGAGCCGCGGCCCCCAGCCGACGCGCAACGCGAACCCGAGGGCCAGCACGATCGCCAGCCACGGCACGCCCGCCACGATCGCCGCCAACCCCATCAGCAACACGCCGCCGGCGGTCACCCGCGCGACGACCTCGTTGACCGGGTTGGGGAAGGCGAAGCGCATCGCCGTCAGACGATAGCCCGCCGCCGCACGACGAACGACAGGACGCTCACCAGCCCGAAGACCGGGATGATCGGCGCGAGCCGCGGCGCGTGCAGCGCCAGCGCGCCGCCCGCGGCGGCCCCCGCGACCAGCGCGACGAGGATCTGCACGTTGCCGGCGGCCTCGCGGAAGCTGCCGCCCGAGGTCAGGCGGATCACCACGCCGGTCAGCGTGCCGGTCAGGTAGGTGGTCGACAGCCCCGACACGCCGAAGCGCTGGGTCGTGCTGCTCTGCAGGCCCAGGGCCACCGCGTTGACCGCCAGGAGCCCCAGCTGCATGGACTCGCTCGGATGCCCGCCGGTCGCCTCCCAGCCGATCGCGAAGAGCAGGATGACGCCGAGCTCGACGATCAGCGCGCGCGTCACGGCGGCGGGCCACACGCCGTCGCCGGGCTGATGCGTCCCGGCGACGCGCGTCCCGACCACGCACCCGACGACGAACGCCGCGATCGCCAGCGCGGCGTGGGCGACGAGCGTCCCGTTCCCCGTCCCCGCGCCCAGCCCGAGCAACACCATGTTGCCGGTCATGACGCTCGTGAACGCGCCGCCGAGACCGAGGAAGCCGATCGCGTCGGTGGCGCCGCTGACGACCGCGAGCACGACCACGAGGGCCTGCCGGCGACCGACCGTCATCTTCGGATGCGGCCGGTCCGCGGAAGCGAGTGACGGCAGGGCGTCGGGGCCCGGCCGGGTCGGAGCACTGGCTTCCTGCATGGAGGTCAGGATACCATTTTCCCGTAGTTGGATCCAATGCCGAATCGTCAAGTTGTACCCCTTCGGCAGCGCCGAGTGTGGACCGTTCTCCCGATGCTGCTCGGTACGTCTTACGACGCGCGCGGCTTGAGCTGTTCGAAGCGCATGGCGATCAGCTCGCCGGAGCGCTGAACGTGTTGCTTCATCGCCTGTCGCGCCCGCTCGGGGTCGTGCGCGGCGATCGCCCGGGCGATGTCGCGATGCTGCGCGACGTTCTCCTGGAGCAGGTGCGAGTTCCCGTTCAGGGCGCCCCACGTCACGTTGCGGGGGAAGCTCTGGTGCAGCGTGCTGATCGTGTCCGCGAGCCGACCGTTGGCCGCAGCGCTCAGGATCGCTTCGTGAAACAGGTCGTTGGCCTCGCTCCAGCGCGGCCGGCCCGACACGGGCGTCTCCTCGCCGACCGGGCTCTCGGCGACCGCCCGCCGGAACAGCTCCTCGGCCTCGTGCAGCCGCTCGATCTCGGCGTCGCGCGCCAGCTTGGCCGCCAGCTCCGCCGCGTAGCCCTCGAGCTCCGCACGCACCGCGTAGGCCTCGTTGATGTCGCGCAGCGTCGGCCCGCAGACCAGCGCGCCGCGGTGCGGCACGACCTCCACGAGCCGCTGCGCCTGCAACGCGCGCAGCGCCTCGCGGACCGGCGTCCGGCTCACGCCGTACTGCTCGGCCAACCGCTCCTGGCGCAGCCACGTCCCGGTCGCGAGCTCCCCCGAGAGGATGCCCTCACGAAGGGTGTCGGCCAGGCCGTCCACGATGGCCTTCCCACCAATCCCTGGCACGCTCGACATGGTCATCAACAGTACAGGGGGTTCCTCAGACGTGCCCGAAGCGCTGGAGGGCGTCGGCCAGCGACATTCCCTCGGCCAGCGCCGCTCGGACCTTCTGCTCGTGGAGCCCCATCGCCTCGGCGCGCTCGAGCACCTCTTCGACGACGGCCGCCGGGATCACGATGGCGCCGTCGTCGTCGGCCAGGATGAAGTCGCCGGGATGGACGCTCACCGCGTGCGCGGTCGCACCGGGCAGCGAGATCGGGACGTCCCACCCGGTCACCTTCCAGCGCCCGATGGACTGGATCGGCGTGCGGTAACGCGCGTAGACCGGGTAGTCGAGCGCGCCCAGCCAGCCGACGTCGCGGATCCCGCCGTCGACCAGCGCCCCGACCGAGCCGCGCTCGCGCATGCCGATCGCGATCAGCTCGCCGAAGAAGCAGACGCCCTCCCCGCCCCCGCTCCAGATCGACACCGACCCGGGCGTCAGCTCGGCGCAGGCGCGCATCTTGTCGGCGTCGCCGCCGCCGGTCTCATAGGGCGCCATCTGCCCACGGATCGTGAACGCCCAGCCCGCGAGCTTGCCGGCGTCGGCCGGATAGGGCGCGAACGCGGCCGCCAGGCCCTGGTCGGGCAGGTCGAGCGTGTCGAGGACGTCGGCGACGTTGGACGTGTCGACCCCCAGGAAGCGCCGGCGGATCGCCTCCGCGGGATCGATCTGAGCTTCGTTCATGGTGTCCATTCTTTGCTCGGGGCGGTCGGTCTAGACCGCGGGGATCAGGCCGCCGTCGACGCGCAGCACGGAGCCGGTGACGTACGACGCGGCCGTGCCGGCGAGGAACGCCACCGCGGAGCCGTACTCCTCCGGGCGCCCGTAGCGCGCGAGCGGGATGGTCGCCGTGCTGGCGCGCTGGATCTCCTCGACGCTCTTGCCCTCGCGCTCGGCGCGGGCGACATCGAGCTGCGTGATCCGCTGGGTCGCGATGCGCCCCGGCAGGACGACGTTGGCGGTGATCCCGTCGCCGCCGACCTCGCGGGCCAGCGTCTTGGACCAGCCGACGAGCGCCATCCGCAGCGCGTTCGACACACCCAGGTTCGGGATCGGCGCGACGACGCCCGAGGACGTGCTCGTGATGATCCGCCCCCACCCGGCCTCGCGCATGCCCGGCAGCACCAGGTCGGTGACGCCGATGACCCCGAGGACCATCGACTGGAAGTGGCTCTGCCACACCTCGGCGGGCACGCCCGACGCGGTGCTCGGCGGCGGTCCGCCGGTGTTGTTGACGAGGATCTCGACCCCGCCGCCCAGCGCCTCGCGGACGCGGTCCAGGTTGGCCGCGGCCACGCCGAGGTCCCCCACGTCCCACTCGACGGCCAGCGCCGTCCCGCCCGCGGCCTCGATGTCGGAGACCGTCTTCTCGGCGCCCTCCAGGAAGATGTCGGCCGCCGCGACCTTCACGCCCTCGGCCGCGAGCGCCCGGGCGATCGCGCCGCCCAGTCCCCCGCCCGCGCCGAAGACCAGCGCGACCTTGCCGTCGATGTTCAGTTCCATGCGTCGACCCTTCTCATCATCGTGATCTGTCTCATGGTCAGTCCAGCACTCCGCTGTCGGCGAAGGAGACGACCGTGCCCGCGTCGTCCTCGGTCGCGCGCACCCATGCGTGCCGCGCGCACACGATGTCCTGGATCGCGACGCCCGAGGAGTCGAACAGCGTGATCTCCTGGTCGTCGGTCCGGCCGGGCTCCAGCCCTTCGAGGACCGCGCCGAGCTCCGGCCCGAGGTCGCCCTCGGCGACCGCGCCGGCCGCGAGCGCGACCGAGAACTTGCCGTCCAGCAGCGCCTCGTCGTGGCCGTCGCCGATGACGCGGCAGCGCGCGATCGCGGCGGGCGCGATCTCCGTGCGGATGCCGATCGCGCCGATGTGCTGGCCCAGCTCCAGGTGCTCGGCCAGCAGCACCGGCTCCGGGGCGTTGGTCGCGGTGATCACCACGTCGGCGCCCGCGACCGCCTCCTCGACGGTGCCGACCGCGCGGACGGTGATCCCGACCTCGTCGGCGACGCGCGCTGCGAAGGCGTCGCGCCGCTCGACGGAGCGCGAGTACACCACCAACTCGTCCAGCTCGGGGCACAGGATCCGGTGCGCGAGCACCGAGTACCACGCGAGCGTCCCGGTGCCGAGCATGCCGACCGTGCGCGCTCCCGGGCGCGCCAGCTTCTCGGTGGCCAGCGCCGCGCCGGCGGCCGTGCGGACCGCGGTGATGTAGACCGCGTCCATGATCGCGAGGATCGAGCCGTCCTCGTCGTCGAACAACAGCATCAACGAGGCGAGGTTGGCGCCCGGCCCGCGCTCGGGGAACCGGGCCAGGACCTTG
Organism: Baekduia sp.; assembly: GCA_036500525.1. Classification (GTDB taxonomy): domain Bacteria; phylum Actinomycetota; class Thermoleophilia; order Solirubrobacterales; family Solirubrobacteraceae; genus Baekduia. The sequence continues at coordinate 19,308 of DASYBY010000194.1, forward strand.
ACGCCCAGGGCCGTCGACGTCTCGTCGTGGCCGGCGAGGATCTTCAGCCACGCGCGCCGGTCGCCCGGCAGGCGCAGCCACGCGTTCGGCGCGGCGGTCGTCTTGCCGCGCGCCTGCGAGGCGAAGGCGGCGCGCTGCAGCCCGATGGTGTCCTCGAGCGTGAGCAGGCGGCGCATCTCGGCCATGCCGATGACGCGCGTGTCGGGCCGCACGGCCATCACGCCTCGATCACGTAGAGGCCGGGGTCCCGCGAGGAGAGCACGTCGCAGCCGTCCTCGGTGATGACGATGTCCTCTTCGGACCCATAGGTCATGTCGTTGTCGCGCAGGTAGGCCTCGCACGACAGGACCATGCCGGGCTCCAGCACCATCTCGCTGTCGTAGCGCACGAAGGGCGGCTCGCTGCCCTGCAGGCCGAGGCCGTGGCAGAGGTGCATGAACGGCGGTCCGAGGTAGTTGCCGAACTGCGCCTCCGTGTACCCGCAGTCGCGGTAGAACTCGGCCATCATCTCGATGACCCGGCGGAAGGTGACGCCCGGCTTGAGCGCCTCGTCGACCGAGCGCCCGACGACCGTGCGGATGTTGTCGTGGTGGCGCGTCTGCTCGGCGCTGGGCTCGCCGACCACGGCCATGCGGTTGAACTCGCCCCAGTAGCCGTTGACGATGACGCCCGAGTCCACGAACAGCAGCTGGCCCGGGTTCAGCCCGTACTCGGGCAGCGGCCCGCGCATGCGCGACCCGTGGCCGAGGCCGCGGGACTTGGCCTCGGAGACCAGCAGCAGCTGGGCGTACGGCGGCCGGTAGGCGCCGGACTCGATCAGCGCGGCGCCGACCGTCCGCGCCGCGTCGACCTCGGTGTCGCCGCTGCGCATGCGCGAGAAGGCGAGCGCGAGGCCCGCGGCGTTGATGCCGTCGGCCTCCTTGACATAGGCGACCTCGGCGGCGGACTTGATCGAGCGCAGCTCCCACAGCAGGGCCGACGCGTCGACGACCTGGCCGTCGAGCTTGGCCTCCATGGCGCGCAGCTCGTTGACCGGCATCGCGAGGCGCTGGTCGAAGCCCAGCTCGGCGCCGATGCGGCCGTGGTCCAGGCCGCGCGCGGCCAGCGCCGAGGCCAGCTCGTCACCGCTGAACGGCGGCGAGTAGGCGACGATGTCCTCCACCCAGGAGGACTCCTCGGCGTTCTCGGCGTTGACGCCGTAGAGGAACAGGAACGGCTCGCCCTCGCGCGGGAGCACCATGACGTGCGGGCGCGAGAAGTTCAGCTGGTAGTCGCGCGGCATGTGGCCGCTCAGGTAGTAGTAGTTCAACCCGGCGCTGAAGTCGCCGGTGACCATGAGGGCGTCCAGCCCGTCGCGCTCCATCAGGGCGCGAGCCCGCTCACCGCGTGCGCGGAGCTCGTCCTTCTCGAATGGGGGAGTCATGTGTTCCTTTTTCTGGGAGGGGGATCGGGACCGGCGCGCTCACGTGGTGAGGACGCGCCCGTCCTTCCGGGGGTCGGTCGCGCCGTGCAGCTCGTCTCCGTCGCGGAGGATCGCCTGGGCGCCACCGGCGCCGAAGTCGCTCAGCTCGCGCACCTCGTGGCCGCGGGCGCGCAGGCCGTCGAGGACCTCCGCGTCGAAGCCGGGCTCCGCGCCGATCGCGCGGCCGTCGAGGAACCGCACCCGCGGGGCGGCGAGCGCCTCGCCGACGGACTGCCCGTGGTCGAGCACGTGGCGCAGGATCTGCATCTGGCCCTGGGGCTGCATGAACCCGCCGACGACGCCGAGGCAGCCGTACAAGGCGTTCCCGCGCGCGACCATCCCGGGGATGATGGTGTGGTACGGCCGCTTGCCCGGCGCCAGCCGGTTGGGGTGCTCGGGATCGAGCACGAAGCCCTTGCCACGGTTCTGCAGCGTGATGCCGAGCCCGGGAACGCCGATGCCGGAGCCGAAGCCGGAGTAGAGGCTCTGGATGAGCGAGCAGGCGCCGCCCTCGCCGTCGACGGCGGCGATGTACACCGTGTCGGTCGCGGGCCCGGGCGCGGCGAGGTCCGCCGCGTCGGGGCCGATCAGCGCGCGCCGCTGCGTCCAGTGCTCGGCGCTGAGCAGGCGCTCGACGTCGACGGGCTCGACCAGCGGGTCGGCCAGGTGGGCGTTCGCGTCGTCGAAGGCGAGCTTGAGCGATTCGATCGCCGCGTGCTCCTCGGAGGTCCGGTCGCCGTACTCGGCATCGGCGAAGATCCCCAGCGCCTCCAGGGCGACGATGCCCTGGCCGGGCGGCGGCAGCTCGTAGACGGTGACGTCGCGGAACGGGCGCGCCAGCGGCTGCACCCAGCGGGCACCCGCGAACGCGGCGAGGTCGCCGGCGCGCAGCGGACCACCCGCGGCCTCCACGGCCGCGCCGATGCGCTCGGCCGGCTCGCCGCGGTAGAAGGCGTCGGGGCCGCCCTCGGCGATCGTCGCCAGCAGGTCGGCCATCGCCGGATTGCGGAAGGTCTCCCCCGCGGCCGGCGCGCGCCCGCCCGGCAGGAAGGTCGCGCTCGCGGCCGCGTCGCCGGCGATGTTGCCCGCGTGCATCGCCCACTCCGCGGCGATCACCGGGGTGACCGCGAAGCCCTCCCGCGCATGGCGGATGGCGGGCGCGAGCACCTGCGCCAGGCTGAGGCGCCCGTGGCGCTCCAGCAGCTTGGCCCAGGCGTCGACCGCGCCCGGCACGGTGATCGTCCACGGGCCGGTGCTCGGCGTCGTCGTGTGGCCGGCGGCGCCGATCGCCTCCAGCGTCGCCCCCGCGCCGGCCGGTCCCGCGCCGTCCAGCGCGTCGGGCGCCGCGGCTCCCGCGGGCCAGCACAGCGCGAACGCGTCGCCGCCGATCCCGGTCGCCCGCGGCTCCACGACGCACAGCACCGCGGCGGCGGCGACGGCGGCGTCGACCGCCGTCCCGCCCGCCGCGAGCATCTCGACGCCGGCCTGCGCCGCGAGCGGCTGGCTGGTGGCCACCATGCCGCGGCCGGCCGGCGCCCGCACCTCGTGCGGGCGCCGGGCGGCGGTCTCGTCGTGGGAGGCCGGCACCGTGCTCATCCGGCGCTCGTCGTGGCGGTCTCGGCCGAGCCGGCGTTGACCAGGTCGAACGCGATCAGCGACGACGACAGCGGCTTGTCCCACTCGCCGAGGCCGCGCCAGAACGCCTCGTTGGCCGTCCAGTTGGCGGGCGTCAGCGCCGGCGTCCCCGACTGCGGGTACATCTTGCGGCTGATGTACACGTCGTAGACGTCGGGGAACAGCGAGGCGTCGAGGTCGGGCAGCGTCTTCTTGGCCAGCGCGACCCAGGCGTTCTTGTCCTGGTAGGTCTCGTTGTAGCCCTTCTGCAGGTCCTTGACGAACTCGGCCAGGCGCTTGCCGTCCTTCGCGTACTCGTCGTCGGTCGTGATCCACGCCGTGCCGATGGCCTGGCCCGCGCCGCCCGACAGATCGGACCAGCTGCCGAGCAGGTGGTAGTCGCCCTGCTTCTTGAGCTGCGCGTAGTTGATGGACTCCAGCGAGCTGGCGTCGAGGTGCTTGGCCACCATCGCCTGCGCACGGCGCGAGGACTCGGCCAGCGAGACGAACTTCACCTTGTCGGCGATCGCCGGCACCTTCTGCTTGACGATGTTCTTGACGAAGATCTCCGTCTGCGAGCCCGGGCCCTGGTAGCCGACGTCCTTCCCGGCCAGGTCGTTGAGCGTCGCGACGTCGGGGTTGCCGACGAGCACGTACTCGGGCGTGGTCTGCGAGACGTAGATGATCTTGATCGGCAGGCCCTTGGCGACCGCGGCCGCCGCCTGGTCGAAGTCGACGTTGCCGACGTCGATGCTCTTGCGCTGCAGGCCCGCGATGACGGCGCTGTCGTCGTTGAGCGTCTGCATCTTCGCCCCGGCGGCCTGCACGCCGAACTGGTCGGCGACGTCGTTGGGGTCCAGGGCGGACGCGTAGGCGACCTTGATGCCCTTGGTCGACGGGGCCGACGAGGTCGACGCCGTGGCCGACGCGGAGCCCGATGACTTGTTGTCGTTGTCGGACCCCCCGCAGGCGCTGAGCCCGATCACGGTGGCGCTGACGATGACTGCGGCGATGCTGTTCCTCATGCTGTCCATTCCTTAGGCCTGCTGGCGGTAGCTCTCATGCCACCGGCGCATCCAGAGCCGTTCGACGAGCTGGACAGCGCCCGAGAACGAGACTCCGATGACGGTGACTACGACGACGTAGAACATGACCCGGTCCGTCCGGAAGGCATTGGCCGAAAGCTGGATCGCTCCCCCGATCCCGGTGGCCGCGAACAACAGCTCCGCGACGACCATGCCCTTGACCGCTCTGGCGGCCCCAATGCGCAATCCGGCGAAGATGAAGGGGAGCGCGCCCGGCATGGTGACCTTGACGAACAGCTGCCGCGGCGAGGCGCCGAACGAGCGCACCACGTCGTCGAGCATGGCGTCCGAGTTGCGCACTCCGGTGTAGGTGGTGACGATGATCTCGAAGATCGAGAACAGCACCACGGCGATGACGCGCGGCGTGTTGCCGAGGCCGAACCAGACGATCAGCAGCGGCACCATCGCCGCCTCCGGGATCACGTAGCCCGCGGAGATGATCGGGTTCAGCGCCGTCGCGACGCTGCGGTAGGTGCCCATCAGGATCCCGATGAGCACGCCCAGCACCGCGGCGATGACGAAGCCCAGCGCGATCCCCTTGGCGGTCGCGCCCAGCGTCGACCAGAAGGCCGAGGTCGGGATCTCGTCGACCGCGGCGTTGAACACCGAGGTCGGCGGCGCGAGGAAGAAGTCGCCCTCGTGCTTGCCGAGGATCTGCCAGCCGACGAGGACGAGCAGGATGAAGGAGATCTGGATGACCCGCTGGCGCGAGAGCAGGTTGCGGCGTACGGCGGTGCGGCGCGACAGCAGCTCGCGCTCGACGACGGCGGTGCGGATCACGGTGCGACCTCCTCGTCGCCGCCGAGTCGCGCTTCCAGGTCGCGCATCAGCGCGAGCGTGCGCTCGTCGGTCAGCAGGTCCTGGCGGGAGCGCGGCCGCGGCAGGTCGATCGTCGCCTCGTGGACGATCGCCCCGGGACCCATGACGATCACGCGGTCGGAGAGCAGGATGGCCTCGTCGATCGCGTGCGTGACGAAGATGACCGTCGTCTTGGCGTGCTCCCAGATGCGCAGCAGCTCGTCCTGCATCCGCTGGCGGCTGATGGCGTCCAGCGCGCCGAACGGCTCGTCCATCAGCAGCACGCGCGGGCGGACCGCGAGGGCGCGGGCCAGGCCGACGCGCTGCTGCATGCCGCCCGAGAGCTCCCGCGGGTAGTGGTCGCGGAAGCCGGCGAGGCCGACGAGCTCCAGGTACTCCATCGCCCGGGACTCGCGCTCGGCCTTGTCGAGACCGGCGATCTCCAGCGGCATGCAGACGTTCTTGATGATGGTGCGCCACGGCAGCAGGCCGGGCTGCTGGAATACCGTCGCGCGGTCGGTGCCGGGGCCGTCGACCGGCTGGCCGCCGACGAGCAGGTCACCGCTCGACGGCCGCTGCAGCCCGGCGGCGATCCGCACGACCGTGGACTTGCCGCAGCCCGACGGGCCGATGATCGAGACGAACTCCTCGGGCCGGATGTCGAAGCTGACGTTGTCCAGCGCGCGGGTGCGGACGCGCTCGCGGCCGACGACGCGCTCGTAGTGCATCGAGAGCTCGCGAGCGACGACGCCGCTGCTGTGCGTGGCGGTGTCCGGAGTGGTGGAGGTCGTGGAGAGGTTGAGCATCACTGCGGCCATATCGGATCCAATTCGTGGCGTAACGTATCCAGTTTCGGATGACGAGTGCAACCCTGATTCGCGAACTTCCGTGCTGGTCATGACCAGCGGCGGACGAAGCCGAAGACCTCGCCGGCCAGCTCGGGCTCCGCGCCCGTGTAGTCGTGCGAGACGCCGGACAGGACCAGCCAGTGCTTGCGGTCCGTGTCCATCGCGTCATGGAGCCCGCGCCACTGCGGCACGCGCGACTCCTGCTCCCCCGCGCCGAACATCACGGGCACGCTGGTCGCCTCGAGCATCCGCGCGAAGATCCCGTCGGGCTCCTCCAGGCGCTCCAGCAGCGAGTCGGCGGAGATCGCGTAGTACCAGGCATCGATCGGCAGCAGGCGGTGCCCTTCGCCCGCCTCCGACCACGCCCGCGCCTGGGCCACCGCCGCGTCGAGGCCGTCGCCGGGGAACCACGTGGCGAGGTTGCGCTTGTAGGAGATGACCGTCGACAGCAGGACGGCGCCGGCCACGCCCTCGGGCTGCGCCGCGCACGCCTCCGCGGCGTAGTACGCCCCGGACGAGTGCCCGACCAGGAAGACCTTCGTGTACCCGCGCGCCTGCAGCCAGCGCACGCCGGCCAGGACGTCGGGCACGCCATCGGTCATGCGCTCCCACATCCCGCCGCCCATCGCGATCACGCCCTGGCTGACGTCGGGCATCGGCAGGTCGTAGCGCGTGTAGCCGAGGTCGTGGCAGCGCATGTTCAGCGACAGCTGGGCGAACTCGCCGGCCCCGTCGAGCTGCGGCAGGAACAGCCCCGGCCCCATGTAGAAGTTCCCGCCCTTGCCGTGCAGGTGCAGCAGCGCGACGTCGGTCTCGGCCGCCGGCGCGTACCACGCCCCGGCCAGCTTCTCGTCGACGCCGGGCACGTCGACGTGGACGAGCTGCGCGGTCCGGGCTTCGGCTACGTCCACCGGATCACCGCCGACTCGAACGCGCGGATCAGCTGCTCGATGATCATGAGCGCCGCGACGAAGAACACGACCCACGCCAGCAGCAGCGGGATGTTGTAGGCCCCGTAGGCGTTGCGGATGTTGAACCCGAGGC
>DASYBY010000195.1:0-6402 GCA_036500525.1 Baekduia sp.
GTGCCGCGCCGGACGTGACGGGCGCCGCGCGCCGCGCGCGGGCTAGGCGGCGCGGGCGAGCGCGAGCCGGGGGATGCCGCGCTCGCGCGTGTGGTCCAGCTCGAAGTACGGCCGCTCCTCGAAGGCGCCCAGGCGGCGCACCAGGACCCCGGGGAAGCGCGCGCGGCGCGTCAGGTAGAGGCGCACGTCGGCGTTGTAGATCCGGCGCGCGGCCTGGATCTCGTCGCCGATGCGGGCCAGGCGCGCCTGCAGGTCGACGAAGTCGGCGGTCGCGCCGAGGCCGGGGTGGCGCTCGGCCAGGGCGCCGACGGCGGCGATCCCGGCGACCAGGCGGCGCTCGGCGTCGGCGCGCTCGAACGGCGTCGTGGCGGCGTCGGCGACCACGCGGGCGCCGTCGATGCGCTGCAGCGTCTCGTCCTCGCCGCCGGTCTCGGCCTGGACCGCGGCGGCGAGCGCCGGCAGCAGGTCGTGACGGTGCTGGAGCTGGACGTCGATCGCCGCCCACGTGGCATCGACTGCGTCACGGGCCGCGGTCAGGCTCCGCCAGGACGCGAGGCCCCAGAGGGCCGCGACGGCAAGCACGAGCAAGGCGATGAGAGCGCCGGTCATACGCAGGCCCATCGGCACCGCCCCACGGGCGGCTCAAGCGTTTGGCGCCGAACCTCAGCGGATGTCGACCGCGGGGCCCAGGATGTCCCCGAGCGCGACGCGGTAGGAGCCCGGCCCGGGCACCGCCGTGCGGTAGCGGCCGAGGCGGCGCACGGTCGTGCGGCCGACCGTCCGCCAGCCGTCCGGATCGTCGCGCTGGACCTTTAGCGTGCGGCCGCGATGGGCCGGGCGGATCGTGCCGACGAGCAGCGCCCGCGGCGCGCGGGCGATCGACGCGGCCTCGCCGCCGGTGGTGTCGGCGGGGACCGGCGGGGCCGCCCCGCCGCTGGCGTTGGTCGCCGGCGGGGCGGGCGTGCTCGGCGGCGTGGTGGTGCTGGCGCCGTCGTCGGGCGTGGTGTCGTCGCCATCGCCGTCGCCCGCGCCGGTCTTCGGCGTCTTGCCGTTGGCCGAGATGTAGGTGAACGTCGCCCAGGTGTCGAAGAGGCCGAAGCGGTCGCGCAGCTGCGGCCCGGTGACCTGCGTCACGCCGTTGGTGCCGTCGACCTCGGCGCGCACGATCCGCGGCGAGGAGCCGCGCTCCAGCACCGTGATCCCGCGGAAGCTGCCGCGGACCAGGCCCTTGAGCTTGGCCTGAGCGGTGGCCTGGGAGTAGGTGATCGGCCCCCACGAGTGGCGCGGCGAGACGCTGTCGTAGGGATCGTCGACGCCCTTGAGCCACGTCTGCGGCAGCGCGCCGATGAACGAGAACTCGATGTTCTCGGTGTGGCCGCCGGAGGTCGAGAAGAAGTAGGTCGTGACGGGCTTGCCCGACTGCGTGACGACCTGGCCGGCGGTCGCGGCGGTCGCGGCGTCGGTGGCCGGGAGCTCGGCGGCGACGCCCTTGTACATCTGGGAGCGCGTGTCGGCGTACTGGTCGATGCCGTCGGTGGTGGAGCCGACGTTGGTCGTCACCGCGTAGGTGCGCGCCGCCACCGCCTGGGCCTTCAGCGCCTCGGCCGGCCAGCCGGCGGGCGTCTCGGCCGAGACGACGCCGCGGACGTAGTCCTCCAGGCCGACCGCGTTGATCGCCTCGACGCCCGAGGCGGTCGGCCGGACCTCGATCGCGCCGCGGTAGCGCCCGTTGCTCAGCCCGTTGGCGGCGAGGCCCGACAGCTTGACCGAGCCGCCCGACGGCGCGGCGAGGCGCAGGGGCGCGGCGTAGGTGCCCATGCGCCGGCCCGTCGACGAGTAGAGCGCGACGCGCCCGCCGCTCGCCCGCTGGGTCGAGTAGGTCTTGCCCGCCGACAGCTTGCGCGACCCCGCGGCCACGGCGCCGCTGACGACGACCCGCTTGCCCTTCTGCTGCAACAGCACGCGCACGTCGGGCGCGGACCCGAGCTGCGTCACCTGGGTCTGCTCGTAGTAGTGGTCCAGGATGTCGGTGTAGGACGCGCCGTGCTCGGCGTAGCCCATCGCCCCGTACTGGCTCATCCCGATGCCGTGGCCGTACCCGTGGCCCTTGATGACCAGGCGGCTGGCGGCCGGCGCCGTGGCGGCGCAGCCGAGCGCGGCCAGCAGCGCGACGAGCGTGGCGGAGGCAAGGCGGCGCATGCCGCGTTCGAAACGCGGGCAGGCCCGGGGAGTTGCGGTGCTAGGTTCGGTCAGCATCGGGCGGTCAAGCGAGTGGAGGGTAGGGAACACACGTGGCCAAGCGGCGAGCCTCTGACCTGTTCGTCGAGTGCCTCGAGGCAGAGGGCGTCAAGTACGTCTTCGGCATCCCGGGCGAGGAGACGCTGGATCTCAACCAGTCGTTGGCGAACTCCTCGGTCTCCTTCATCCCCGTTCGACACGAACAGGGCGGGGCCTACATGGCGGACATGTATGGACGCCTCACGGGGCGTGCCGGTGTCTGCCTGGGAACCCTCGGGCCGGGCGCGATGAACCTCGTCACCGCGATCGGCGACGCGTTCCTGGACCGTGCGCCGCTCGTCGCCCTGACCGGGCAGGCCGACCTGGAGCGCATGCACAAGGAGTCGCATCAGTTCATCGACCTGGTGGAGCTCTTCCGGCCGATCACGAAGTGGAACGCGCGCGTCACGAGCCCGGAGATCGTCCCCGAGGTCGTCCGCAAGGCGTTCAAGGTCGCCGAGTCCGAGAAGCCCGGCGCCACGCACCTGGAGCTGCCCGAGGACGTGATGGCCGCCGAGGTCGACGCGCGCCCGCTGCCCCGCCGGCGCCCGGTCAAGCCCGAGCCCGCGGCCCGCGAGCTGCTCAAGGCCGCCGACCTGATCCGCAACGCCATCAACCCGGTCGTGCTGGCCGGCAACGGCGCGGTGCGCGCCGGGGCGTCGCCCGCGCTGCGGGAGTTCTGCCGCGCGACGGGCATCGCGGTCGCCGAGACGTTCATGGGCAAGGGCCTGCTCGACTACGAGGACTCCAAGGCGCTGGGCACGGTTGGCCTGCAGGCCAAGGACTACGCCATGGCCGGCTTCGAGGACGCCGACGTCGTCATCGCGACCGGCTACGACCTCGTCGAGCACTCGCCCAAGCACTGGAACCCCAAGCGCGACAAGAAGATCGTCGTCGTCGACTCCGAGGCCGCCGAGATCGACGAGTACTTCACCCCCGAGGTCGAGCTGGTCGGCGACATCTACCATGTGCTCACGCGGCTGGCCGAGGAGTGCCGCGACGTCCCGCACTCCGGCGGCTCGCCCCGGCTGCGCGACGTGGTGCTCGGCCGCCTGGCCGCCGCCAAGGACGACCAGCACTTCCCCATGCAGCCGCCGCGGGCTCTGTACGAGATCCGCCAGGCGCTCGGTCCGCAGGACATCCTGATCTCCGACGTCGGGCTCCACAAGCTGTGGATCGGCCGGATGTTCCCCGCCCATGAGCCCAACACGGTGATGATCGCCAACGGCCTGGCGGGCATGGGCTTCGCGGTGCCGTGCGCGGTCGCCGCCAAGCTCGTGCACCCCGAGCGCAGGGTCGTGACCGTCAACGGCGACGGCGGCATCCTGATGAACTTCCAGGAGCTGGAGACGGCGATGCGGCTCAAGACGCCGTTCGTCAACGTCGTCTGGGAGAACCGGCAGTACGGGTCGATCGTGTGGAAGCAGGACAAGAAGTTCGGCGAGCACTTCGGCGTCGACTTCACCAACCCGGACTTCGTCAAGCTGGCCGACGCGTTCGGGATGCCCGCGTGGCGCTGCGAGGGGCCCGACGACTTCGGCCGGCACCTGCGCCACGCGCTGACGCTGGAGCTGCCGTCGCTGATCGTGCTGCCGATCGACTACTCGCTCGACGTCGCGCTGGCGGAGGAGCTCGGTGACACCACGGCCCTCAACACCTGAGGAGCCGGCGGAGGGCGAGCGCCGCTGGGGCGGGACGACGCTGACCGCGCGCCAGACGGCGCGGCGCGAGCAGCTGGTGGAGGCGGGCGTCGAGCTGCTGGGGACCGAGGGCGCGGCGGGCGTGAGCGTGCGCGCGGTCTGCCGGGCGGCGAAGCTGTCGGAGCGCTACTTCTACGAGTCGTTCGACGGCCGCGACGCGCTGCTGCGCGCCGTGCACACGCAGGTCGCCGGCGAGGCGCGGGCGGCGATCGTGGCGGCGGTGGCCGGGGCGCCGCCGGGCGGCTGGGCCGACGAGGCGCTCGCGCACGCTGCGGTGGGCGCGTTCACGGCGTTCCTGGAGGAGGACCCCCGGCGCGGCCGCGTCCTGCTCAGCGAGTCGTTCTCCGACACGGTGCTGGCGCGCCACGACGTCGAGCTGATCCCGACGTTCGCCACGCTCTTGGTCGCCCAGATCACCGCGCTGCCCGACGCGCCGGATGCGACCGACGCGGAGCTGACCGCGGTCGCGCTGATCGGCGCGCTGCGCAACCTGTACCTCGCGTGGCTGCTGGGCACGCCGCCGATCTCCAGCGCGCGCCTCAACGCGCACGCCGCGGCGCTGGTCATCGCCGCGGCCCGCGTCAGCTCGCGCGGCGCAGACGACGGACATTGACAACGTCCGTTGTCACCTCCAGACTGACAACGCATGTTGCCAGTCGACGCGCGCCCGCTCGGTCCCGAGTCGCTGACCTGGCGCTACTTCGGCGACGTCCGCGCGCTGCTGTTCATCGTCCGCGCCGGCGTCCTGCAGGCGATGCATCCGGCGATCGACGCCGCGCTGCAGCAGCACTCGGACTTCCTCGAGAACCCGTGGAACCGGCTGCTGCGCTCGGCGCCGCCGATCCTCGGCGTGGTCTACGACGGGCCGCAAGCCGGCGCGACCGGCGCCTGGGTGCGCGATCAGCACACGACGATCCGGGGCACCGACGCGCAGGGCCGCGGCTACCACGCGCTCAGCCCCGACGCCTTCTACTGGGCGCACGCGACCTTCTTCGAGTCGATGATCGCCGCGCAGGAGCTGTTCGGCAACCGCCTGAGCGAGCGGGAGTGCGAGCGGTTGTACGAGGAGTCGATCGGCTGGTACGCGCTCTACGGGCTGTCGATGCGCCCCGTGCCCGCCGACTACGCGGCGTTCCGGGCGTACTGGGACCACATGCTGGCCGAGGTGCTGGAGCCGACGGTGGTCGCGCTGGGCTCGTTCACGCCCGACGCCGGGCTGCCCGCGCCGTACCCGTGGGTCCCCGGTCCCGCCTGGGCGGCGCTGCGACCGCTGGTCAACCGCGGCCCGGCGTGGATCGCCCGCGGCACGCTGCCGCCGCAGGCGCGCGAGACGCTCGCGCTGTCGTGGTCGACGGCCGACGCGGTCGCGCTCAGGACGCTGCTGACCGGCGTGCGCGCGAGCTGGCCCCTGGTGCCACCGTCGCTGCGCCATCTTCCGCGGGCCCGGGCAGCGTTCCGCCGCGAGTCTGCGCGGGATCCCGCCCGCGCGCGCTCGGCTGCCTGACCCCGATCACATAAGTGGGGATGTTGAAGGCTGGACGGATGGACGATCAGTCGAGGGATGTCGCCGCTCCTCGCGCTCTTCCTCCTCGCTCTCGCCGTGCCGATGTCGGCCGCGCTCCTCGCCGCCGCGGCGCCCGCCTTCGAGGCCCACGCCATCGCCCTGGAGGCCAAGTACCTCACGGGCCGCTGCCTGGCGTTCGTCTTGTTGGTGCTGTGCGCGCCGCTGCTGGCCGTGCTCGCGGTGGCGGTGCGGTGCACCTCGCGCGGGCCGGTGCTGTTCCGCCAGGCGCGCGTCGGGCAGGGCGGGGAGACGTTCCTGATGCTCAAGCTCCGCTCGATGCGGGTCGGCGACGACGGTGGGTTCGTCCCCCCGCCGGGTGGTGCGCCGGGCGGCGTCGAGGGTGTGGATCGCCGTACTGCGGTCGGGCGTCTCCTGCGCCGCTCGTCGCTGGACGAGCTGCCGCAGCTCTGGAACGTCGTGCGCGGCGACATGGCGCTGGTCGGCCCGCGGCCCGAGCGGCCCGAGCACGTGGCGCGCTTCAGCGACGAGGTCGCCGGCTACGCCGATCGCCACCGCGTGCGGGTCGGGCTGACCGGGCTGTCCCAGGTCAAGGGCCAGCGCGGCGCCGACAGCTGCATCGTCACGCGAACGGCGCTGGACAACGACTACATCGACTCGTGGTCGCTCGCGCTGGACCTGCGGATCCTCGGCGCCACCGCGGGTGCCGTGCTCCGCGGCGCGGCGTAGCCGGACCTTCCGGTTTCGCCATCTGGGCGGACAGGGGACGCCGTATCCTCGAACGTCCAAGCAGGCATTCGAGGAGGACCGACACATGGCAGCGACGGCGGACGAGACGCGAGTGGTCGACGGGGTCAAGACCCAGTTGTTCATCGGCGGGGTGTGGCGCGACGCGACGGGCGG
>DASYBY010000196.1:0-53713 GCA_036500525.1 Baekduia sp.
AACCCGACCGGCGTCGCGTTCGACCTCACCTGGCGCGCGGCGGCGCCCGCCTGGCACGGCGCGGTCAACGTCGAGCAGGACGGCGTGGCCACCGCCGCCTTCGACCACCTCTTCCAGCCCGGCCGCTACGAGGGCACGCTGTCACTCGACGGCGAGCCACTGGACGTCGACGGCTGGTGGGGCGTGCGCGACCGCTCGCGCGGGGTGCGGACGATGTCTGGCGGTCAGGGCCTGCACCTCTGGTACCAGGCCGAGTTCGAGGACCGCGCGGTCGGCTTCCTCCTCGTCGAAGGCCGGGACCACAGCCGGCTGCTCCTCGAAGGCGGCGTCATGCTCGCCGAGGACGGGACCGTCGATGAGATCGTCGACGTCGGCCACGACCTGCGCTTCGACGCCGACCTGGACCTCGTCAGCGGCCGCGTCGAGGTCCTCACCTCCTCCGGCGCGCAGTACACGATCGACGCCGATGCGCGCGCGGGCGGCGGCTACATGGCCGGTGCCGGCTACGGCGGCCACCACGGCAAGGACCTCGGCCTCGACCACATCGAGCACGACGTCTACCGCCTCGACGGCAGCGTGACGCCCAAGACCGTCGACACCTCCCTGACCGACCGCCTCACCACGTTCATTTGGGACGACCGGCCCGGGATCGGCATCTTCGAGTTCGCGCTGACCCGCAGCAGCCGCTACGCCTACGTGCCGACGGAGCTGGCCGGCGCAGCCCGCTGAGCGGGGCCCTCTCGGTGGCCCGACGCTCGCGCTGGCCGAGGATGCGCTGCGCTACAACCAGGCGCCCGACCCACGGCGACCGCTCTCCGCCTACACCTTCGACCGTGCCGGAATGGCCGCGGGCGCCGCGCGCGCGGCGGTGGTGCTCAAGATGTTGTTGTTGTTCTACAGGTCGCGGTGCAGCCAATAAATGCCGGTGAAGCCGGCGAGCAGTCCCACGAAGCCGCCGACCAGGGCGCCGGCGATCGAGATGTTGAGCTGACCCCCGGCGAAGTCGCCTCCGACGGCGAACAGGGCGATCGCGACGATGAGCGTCAGGCCGGCGCCCGAGGCGTCGGTGGCCCGCCGACGTGGCGACCCCGCTCGCCGGGGTGGTCGCGGGGCGGCAACCGGTATGCGTTCATCGTCGGGCTGCCTGATCCCGGCCATCGGATCAGCAGACGACGATCAGGTGAAACGAGCGATCGACCGTGCTGCCGGCAGCGTCATAGAGCTGCACACCGACGTTGGCGCCGTCATCGCGGACGGTGGCGTAGCCGGGCGGCTGGCCCAAGGTCCGTCAGGCCCCGCCGGCGCTCCGGGTGCGTTCGCCGCGGCCGAGTTCAGCTGGGCAGGCGGTTGAGAAGCATGGTCGCCTCGTCGGTAGCGCTAGGTGAGACGTAGCCCCCGCCGGAGCGGGCGATCTGCACCTCGCCCGTCGGGCTCACTGCCGAACTACCGACGGGACGGAGGTCGACGATCAGCTCCCGAGCGCCAACGTCGATCGCCGCGCCGATGGCGGCGGTCCGCAGCGGTTCGCTCGGCACAGGGGAATTCTTAGGTCCGCCACCGACGCTCTGCACGCAGCGATGACGAGGCCTCCTCGGTCCTCGGCCCTTGGCGGCGGTAGCGACGAGGGGCAGGCCGGAGTCCCCGCGACGGATGCGCGTGGGAGCTTCGTCTGTGGCGGCGAGCCGCGCCGACGGCATAGGCTGGGGTCGAATGGTGCCGACCGGGGCAGAGTGGAGACGTGACGGGGCGCTCAGGACTGACGATCTCGTCTGGGCCGAGTCACCGCGCTGGCGCGACGGCGAGCTGTGGGTCTCCGACACCCAGCGGTCGCACCTGGTCGTCATCGGCCCTGAGGCGACCGTCGTCCATCCACTGGCGTCCGCCGTCAACGGCACGGCGTTCCTGCCGTCCGGTGACCTCGTCGCCGCGCGGATGCACGACGCGCGACTCGACCGCTTCAACGGTGAGCGCTGGGCACCGTACGTCGATCTCGGTGGCCTCGTCAGCGGCCGTCTCGGGGATCTGATCGCCGCCCAAGACGGAACCGTCTACGTGGACGAGGTGGTCTCGCGCGACGAGCCCGGCCGGCTGCTGAAGGTCGACGTCGACGGCCGGACGACCGTCGTGGCCGAGGGCCTGGTGTTCCCCAACGGGCTCGCGATGATCGACGCCGGCCGCACGCTCGTGGTGGCTGAGACCTTCGCGGGACGGCTGACGGCGTTCACCATCGGCGCAGACGGTGGTCTCGGAGATCGGCGGACCTCCATCGATCTTCGTGAGCACTTGGGCGCCGAGTACCTCCCTGACGGGATCTGGGCCTGCCGGGACGGGTCGATCTGGGTCGCGACGACGACTGGCCAAGAGGCGGTTCGCGTCCACGACGGACGAGTCGTCGAACGTGTCCACGTCGGCGAGTTCGCGATCGCCTGCTGCCTTGACGACGATGAGCGTCAGCTCTTCGTGACTGTCGCAAGCAGTCTCGAGGCCGGCGTTGCCGTCATCGATGCGGTGTACGACCAGCGCACGCGTGCGCGGGTTCTGCGCTGGCGTCGTCCAGGACCATAAGCACCGTATTTATACGTATCATATTTATGATGCAGACCAGCCCCGACCGCGATCTCAGCGCCCTGAGCGAGGTGTGCGTGATCCATGCGCCCGCGGACGGGGCGTATCTCGCCGACGCGTCGGCGTCGATGGGCCTGCGGGGCCGGGCCGACGCGGTCGCGCTCCCGGCCGACGCCGACGAGGTCGTGGCGGTGATGCGGTGGTGTTACGAGCGCGACGTCCCGCTCGTCCCGCGCGGCGGCGGTACGGGCTATGCCGGCGGTGCCGTGCCTGTCGATGGAGGGGTCGTGCTGTCGCTCGAGCGCTTGACGCGGGTGCGGTCGTTCGACCCGCTGCTGTGGCGGATCGAGGTCGAGGCCGGTGTGCGCACGGCGACGGTCGCGCGCCTCGCCCGCGAGAACGGGCTGTACTTCCCGGTGGATCCCGGAGCGGCCGAGCAGTCGCAGATCGGCGGGAACGTCGCCACCAACGCCGGCGGCCCGCACACGTTCAAGTACGGCGTGATGGGCAAGTGGGTGATGGGGCTCGAAGCGATCGTGCCGCCGGGCGAGCTCGTCCGGGTGGGCGGCCCGGTGCGCAAGGACGTGGCCGGCTACGACCTGAAGTCGCTGCTGGTCGGCAGCGAGGGAACGCTCGGCGTCATCACGGCGGTCTGGCTGCAGCTGATGCCGGCGCCGGCGCTCCGCATCCCCCTCGCCGCGTCTTACGGATCCACGGCCGCCGGCTGCGCGGCAGTCGAGAACGTGCTGGCCAGTGGCGTCGTACCGGCCGTCCTCGAGTACCTCGACGCCGGGGCGATCGCCGCGTCCGGCGCCGCGTTCCCCGGTGGCCTCCCGGACGGCAGCCGGTTCCTGGTCATCACGGAGTCCGACACGGGCGCGCACGACGCCGACGCGCTCGCCGAGGCGCTGGGGCCGACGGCCGTGCGCCCCGACGCCGAGGCGCTCTGGCGCTGGCGCGAGGGTGTCTCGCTCGCGGTCACCGCCCAGCGCGGAGGCAAGCTCTCGGAGGACATCGCCGTGCCGCTCGACCGCATGGCACAGGCCATCGACGAGATCGTCGCGATCGGCGCGCGCCACGAGCTCGAAGCGTGCTCGTGGGGACACGCCGGCGACGGCAACCTGCACGCGACGTTCCTGCTCGCCTCCCCCGACGACCTCCCTCGCGCCGAGGCCGCGGTCCAGGAGCTGTTCGCGCTCGCCATCGGGCTGGGCGGGACGATCAGCGGCGAGCACGGCATCGGCTGGCTGAAGCGCGGGTGGCTCGGGCGCCAGTGGAACGCGCCGGCCGTGGCGCTGCATCAGGCGATCAAGGCCGCGATCGATCCCCGCGGGCTGCTCAACCCCGGCAAGAAGACGGCCTGAGCCGCCTCACCCGGCGTGGGTCAGCGCCGCGGCGAGGCGGCGCCACTCGACCCGCGGGAGGCCCTCGCCCGCGGTCAGGACCTGCACGCAGACGTGGTCGGCGCCGCGGTCGCGATGCTCGGCGACCCGGTCGAGGATCGCCTGCTCGTCGCCCCACGCCACGAGCGCGTCGACGAGCCGATCGCTGCCGCCGTCGGCCAGCTCGTGCTCGTCGAAGCCCGAGCGCTGAAGGTTGCGCACGTAGTTTGGCGCGGCCAGGTAGCGCTCCATGTGCGCGCGGGCGACGGCTCGCGCGGCGACCGGATCGGTCTCAAGCACCACGGCCTGCTCGGGCGCCAGCCACGCCTCCGGGCCGAGGAGCTCGCGCGCGGTCGCGGTGTGGTCGACCGACACGAAGTACGGATGGGCGCCGAGCGTGCGCGCCGCCGACAGCCCGAGCATCCTCGGCCCGAGAGCGCCGAGGAAGCGCTCGTCGCCCCGCACCGGCATCGGGGCGCCGTCCAAACGGTCGAGGTACTTCCCGACCACCTCCAGCGGCTTGCGGTAGCGGCCCGGCTCGTCGGCGTCGACGGCCTCTGCGTGGCTCACGCCGATCCCGGTCAGCAGCCGCGCGCCGTGCTCGGCACGCAGCCGCGCGTGGTCGGCCGCGAGCTCCGCCGCGTCGTGCTTCCAGAGGTTCGCGACGCCCAGCGCCACCGGCACGCCGGCGGTCGCCGTGAGCAGGCGCTCGGCGGCACCCATGAGGTCGCCCCCGCGCGCACCGGGGATGAACAGCGCCGTGTATCCGAGCCCCTCGAGCTCGGCGGCGGCCTCGGCCACCTCCTCGCGCTCGCGGTGGAACCGCAGCTCGATGCTCCAGACGCCGACGCCTTCCGGACCGGACATTCAGCCTCCTGTCGTGACGGCGCTGGTGCCGAGGTAGGCGTCGCGCACGCTGTCGGGGTTCTCGGCCAGCTCGCGCGCCGTGCCCTGCAGGACGACCGACCCGCGGTTGAGCACGTAGGCCGAGTTGCCGATGCCGAGCGCGAGGTTGGCGTACTGCTCCACGAGCAGCACCGCCACGCCGTCGTCGGCGAGCGCGCGGACGATCGGCAGCAGCCGCTGCACGATGACCGGCGCGAGGCCGAGCGACATCTCGTCCAGCAGCAGCGCCTTCGGGCTGCGGGCCAGCGCACGAGCGATGACGACCATCTGCTGCTCGCCGCCCGACAGCGAGCCGGCCAGGACGTCGCGCCGTGGCACCAGCTCGGGGAAGAGCGCCAGCGCGCGCTCGACGGCGCCGGCCTCGCCGGTGGCGACCTCGACGTTCTCGGCGACCGTCAGCTCGCCGAAGACGTGGCGGCCCTGCTCGACGTGCCCGAGGCCGCTGAGCGCGCGCTGCACGCGACCGAAGCCGGCGATGTCGACGCCGTCGAGCTCGATCGTCCCCGACGTCGCGGGGATCAGCCCCGACAGCGCCTCCAGCAGCGTCGTCTTGCCGGCGCCGTTGGCGCCGAGCAGGACGGTGACCTCGCCGGCGGGGACGTGCAGCGAGACTCCGCGCACGATCGGGAAGCCCGCACGGGGGACCGTCAGGTCGCTGACCTCCAGCCCTGCGCTCATGCCATCACCTCTTGGCCGAGGTAGGCCTTGGCCACCTTCGTGTCGGCGAGTACCTCGCGCGGCTCGCCCGCGGCGATGACCTCGCCGAAGTCGAGCACGGTCATCTCCGTGCATGCCGCCTGGACCAGCTCCATGTCGTGCTCGACGAGCAAGACCGCGGGGCCGAAGCGCGCGGGGGTGGCAGCGATCTGCTCGGCCAGCCGCATCGACTCCGCCGCGGCCAGGCCGGCCGCGGGCTCGTCGAGCAGCACCACGGCGGGCCGCGCCGCGACCGCGGCGACGACCTCGACGACGCGGCGGCTGCCGACGTCGACCGAGGCGAGCATCCGCGAAGGATGCGGTCCGTCGAAGAAGGCGAGCATGTCCTCGAGCTCCTCGGGTGACGTCTGGGCGCTGGCCTCGCGCGGCATCGCGAGGCGCAGGTAGCGCTCGACGGTCAACTCGGGGATCGTGCGGTCCTGCTGGAACGAGCGCCGGATCCCGTGGCGCGCGCGCATGTGCGCCGGCATCAGGTCGATCCGCTCGCCGAGCACGCGCACCTCGCCCTCGTAGTCGCGCACGAACCCGGTCACGCAGTCGATCAGCGTGGACTTGCCCGCGCCGTTGGGCCCGATCACCGCGGTGACGCAGCCTTGGGGGACGACGACCGTGACGTCGCTGAGCGCGCGGACATTGCGGTAGGACATCGACAGGTTGCGGATCTCCAACGCGGGGACGTCGCGCGCCGCGTGGTCGGAGCGCGTGGCCCCGACGGTCAGCGGCCCGCGCACCGCGAGCCCGTGGCCCGCGCCGTTGCCGGACGCGGCCACGTCCGCCGAGGCGACCGCGAGCTCCGGGCCCGTGCGCCCGAAGCGGCGCCCCAGCCGGTGGCGGATGTCCTCGGCCGCGCCACGGCCGTGCAGCAGGCCGATCACGGCGCCCGCCGCGAACAGCAGGTTCGGCACGTTCTGCGAGATGTTGAGGTCGTCGAAGAAGACCGGCAGGAAGATGTTCAGCGCGCCGGCCAGCAGCGCGCCCTCGGGGTAGCGCGCGCCCATCATGATCGCCACGGCGAAGATGATCAGCGACGTGACGGGTGCAAAGCTCTCAACGGTCACGGTGCCCTGCTGACCCACGAACAGCGCCCCAGAGAGCCCGGCCACCAGCGCGCACAGCGCGAACGCGCTGGTCTTCGTGCGGGCCACGCTGCGGCCCAGTGCCGCCGTGGCCCGCTCGCTGCGCCGCGCGGCGAGCCAGCTCGCGCCGAGCCGAGTGCGGTCCAGCAGCGCGAAGGCGACCGACGTGAGAGCGAAGACGACGCCGCAGAGGTAGAAGTAGGACTTGTCGGCCACGAGCCAGTCCGGCCGATCGGCGAAGTACGCCTTGCTCTGCCCGGGGAAGCCCTTGGTCGTGAGCACGACGGTCACGGTGACCCCGAAGACGAGCGTCAGGATTCCGAGGTTGACGCCGCGCAGGCGCAGAGCAGGCAGCCCGACCAGAAGGCCGACGACTGCGGTCGCCAGCCCGGCCACGACGATCGCCACCAGAAAGCCGGCGCCCCCGAGGTGGATGCGCATGAGCAGGAAGACGTAGGCGCCGACGGCGGCGAAGCCGAGCTGCGAGAGGACGATGAGCCCTGCTCGGCCGGTCACCATGCCGATGCCCTGGACCATGAGCGCGACGATCAGCGCGCTCGTGGCGAGGAAGAGGTCGTAGTCCGACAGCATCTGCGGTACGACCAGCAGCACGACGACGAACGCGACGAGCGAGAGCGGGCCCCCGATCCCCGTGCCGCCGGTGACCCGTTCAACGAGCTTCATCCCACACCGCCTTCCGCTGCGTCCAGCCCAGCACCAGGAGGATCGCCAGCAGCGGGACCGCGTCCGCATAGGGCGCCAGGTCCGAGCTATAGGTGACCAGCGCCTCGCAGACCCCGAGGCCGAGGCCGGCGGCGACCGCCCCCGGCAGCGATCGCAGCAGCCCGAGCGACGCGGCCGCGACGGCGGGAAGCAGCAGTTGGACCGACAGCGCCGTGAAGTCCGATTGCCGTGACGGGGCCGCCAGCAGAACGGCGATCGCGGCGACTGCCGCGCTCACCCCCCAGACGCCGATCGCCATCCGGCGCGACGGCACCCCGAGCAGCTCGGCGGCCCGCGAGCCCTCGGCCATCGCCCGCAGCAGCGTCCCTAGCCGCGTCCGCTTGAGCAGCAGCGTGGCCGCCCCCGCGAGCCCGATGGCCAGCACGAGCGTGACGATCGTCGCCGCCGACACCTCGATGTCGCCGACCTGGAGGTTGGAGTGCGGCAGCAGCTGCGGGATCGGCCGCGGGTCGCTGCCGAAGATCCACGAGCCGAGCGTCACGAGCGCGATCAGGAACGTGATCGCCACCGTCGACCGGGCCTCGGTCGAGGCCTCGGTGAACAGCGCGGACATGATCGTCCCGCACAGCACGCCGATGGCGGTCGCCGCCAGGACCCCGGCGGCAGCGGCCGGCACGAACGGCCAGCCGTGCTCACCGAGGATGATGGAGACGAACGCGCCGGCGGTGCCGATGGCGACCTGCGCGAAGTTCAGCACCCGGACCATGCGGTACATGAACACCATGCAGGCGCCGAGCATCGCCACCGCCGCGCCGGCCAGGATTCCTGACACTCCTGCCTGAATCACGTCCGTCTCCGTCGTCGATCTCTGGTGGGTCGCCTAGGAGCTCGGCAGCGTCGAGAACTTCGTCGCCGCCGGATCCCAGTCGCCGTTCTTGATGACGACCGGCCAGATCGCCTGGTTCGGGTTGTGCGCGTCGCCGGGACCGAACGCGTACGGCTGGGCGGTCAGCCCGGCGGTGTCGTACGTGGTCAGCTTCTGAAGCGCCGCGAGGACCGAGGCCTTCGTGACGTCGCCCTTGATGCCCTTGATGGTGTCGGCCATGATCTTGGCCGAGAGCCAGCCGGCCTCCGTCAGGCCCGTCAGCTCGACGCCGGCGGCCTTGAGGTCCTTCTTCACCGGGTCGAGGATCGGATCGCGCGAGGTGTAGGGGTAGAGCTCCGACGTGGTGTACACGCCCTCGCCGTCGGCGCCGAGCGCCTTCGGCGTGCTGGCCACGTAGCTGGCGCCGCCGAGCAGCAGTCCGCCCTTCCAGCCGACCTGCTTGCCCGCCTTCACCAGTGCCGGGACCTGCGCACCGCTGAACGTCGCCACGAGGCTCTTGCAGCCCGCCTTCTTGACCTGGAGCATGAGCGTGGTCAGGTTCGAGTTCGGCGTCACCGCGTGGCTCTGGAACGCGACCTTCTGGCCCGCGAGCTGCTCATAGCGCGAGATCGCGGCGCCGTAAGCGTCGTTGATCGTCGGGATGTTGTTGTTCAACGTGCAGGACGGAACCTGGCCGAGCGTCTTGCCCATGTAGTAGAGGCCCGCGGTGACACCGGTGAGCACGCCGGTGTTGACCGGCGAGATCATGGGGTTGGTGAAGCACGTCGGATCCGACGCGCCGCCCATGACGTTCGCGATCTTCTGCTGCTGATAGAACTTGCCGTTGACCGTGCAGTCGACGAGGCTGACGCCACCGGCGAAGCCCACGATGCCGTTTTGCTGGACCAGCTTGCGGGCCTGCTGCGAGGCCGCCGTCGGGTCGCTCTTGTCGTCGGCGACGATGTAGTTGACCTTGCGGCCGTTGATGCCGCCTTGCTTGTTGAGGGCGTCGAAGTAGGCCTTGGCGCCCTGGGCGCCGAAGGGCAGCAGGATCGGCCCGGACATCGCGCTGATGTTGCCGATGCTGATCGGGTCCTTCGACCCGCCGCCACCGCTGCTCTTGCCGTCGCTGCTGTCGCTGCCGCAGGCCGCCAGCGGCAGCGCGACCGCCAGGCACCCGACCGCCACGACCATGCTCAACCGGCCGTGACGTCGACGACGGAACCGTTCTTGAAGTGCGTTCATGACTCTCTCCTCCTGGGCTCCCGGCCCGGATGACCCTGCGATTCATGGCTAGCCTGCCTACTTTGACTATGGTTGTCAACATTGTGTTCGTGGCGGTCAGCTGACCAGCAGCTTCACGATCGCGAAGCACCCGACCACCACGATCAGCCCCCGCAGCGCGGAGTCCGGCAGGCGGCGACCCACGCGGCTGCCGATCTGCGCGCCGACCACCGAGCCGACCGCGATCAGCGCCGCGACGTCCCACGCGATGTCCCCCAGCGCGATGAACGCGATGGCGGCCACCCCGTTGACCGCCAGCGTCAGCAGGTTCTTGGTGGCGTTGACCCGCTGCAGCGTCTCGTCGAGCCCGAGGCCCAGGACCGCCAGCAGCAGGATCCCCTGGGCCGCGCCGAAGTAGCCGCCGTAGACGCCGCAGAGTAGGACGGCGACCTGGACGCTGCGCCCGCCGTGCGGATGGACCTCGACGCGGCGGGCGGCGATCGCCTTGGCCAGTCGCGGCTGCAGCACCACCAGCACGAGCGCGATGCCGATGAAGACCGGCACGATCGCCTTGAACGCGTCGGGCGGGAGCGTCAGCAGCAGCGTGGCGCCCGCCGCTCCGCCGATCAACGCCGCGATGACGAGGCGGATTGCGCGAGGACCCTGCCCGCGCAGCTCCGCACGGTAGCCCAGCGTGCCCGAGACGGACCCCGGGACGAGGCCGACGTTGTTGGACATGTTGGCCACGATCGGCGCATAGCCGAGGCCGAGCAGCACCGGGAAGGTGACCAGCGTGCCGCTGCCCACCATCGTGTTGATCGCTCCGGCCCAGAGGCCGGCGAACAGGATGAGTAGTGCGTCGAGGAAGTCCACGGCCGTCCGTCCTGCGAGGCCGTCAGGGCCCCGAGGGGGATCACCCAGGCACTCCGCTATTAGTAGCTAACATAGCTTACGTTGGTCGCGAACGGCCGACGCCACCTCACCGACGCGGAAGAAGCAGGTCGACGATGCCAGCCCTGAAGGGAACCCATCCATGAGCCTCGGCATCCTCGCGGCCGGCCTCGCGCTCGGACCCGACCGGGCACCCGCCGGTCGCGGCCGGCGCCGCGCCGTCGGCCGACCCGACGAGGACGCGGTCACGCTGGCCGTGGACGCCGCCGCCGCGGCGCTCGCCGGCCATCCCGTCGCACCCTCGGCAGTCCTGCTCGTCTCGACCACCGCGCCCTACGAGCACGGTGGCTCGGTCCAGCTCGTGGTGGAGCTGCTCGGGCTTCAGGGCGCGCTCTTCGCCACCGAGCTGACCGCCACCGACCGTGACGGGCTCGCCGCCCTCCGCCTCGCGCTGAGCCTGGCCGAGACGGGCGACGGCCCGGTGCTGGTCTGCGCGACCCACAGCGACCGTGCCTCCAAGACGACCGGCGACGGCGCGGTCGCGCTGTTGATCGGTCGCGGCGACGGGCTCGCCGAGCTGTCGGTGGCCGGCAGCCATGTCGAGGAGCTCCGCGATCGCTGGAGCCTGCGCGGTGGGCCTCGGCACGAGGCCGACCGCTCGTTCGTCGAGAGCATCGGCACCGAGCGGCTGGCCCGGACCGTGTGGGACGCCTCGGCGACCGCGGGCGCCGGCGCGCGCGTGCTGATCGACGGGCCCGACGCGCGCTCGTCGGCGCGCCTCGAGCGCGAGCTCGGGGGCCCCGGCGACCTCGTCGCACCGGCGGTCGGCCACCTCGGTCCCGCCCACGCGCTGGCCCGGCTGCTGACCGCGCTCGCCGCGCCGTCGCAGTTGGTGGCCGTTGCCGCCGGGCAGGGCGACTGCCTGCGCGCGGTCCCCACCGCCGCCGGTGCCGAGGCCGCCGCCGCCGCCCGGGCACTCGTCGAGGCGCCCGGGCAGGAAATCGCGGCACCCCCTCCCGACGCCGTGCCCGCCGACTTCCACCCGTATCACTCGATCCCCCGCTCCTGGCGCGAGCGCGGTGCCGACCTCCGGCTCGAGGGGATCCTCCCGCCCGGCGCGCCCGTCCCCGGGCGCGACAACCCGACGGGGACCGTCGTCACCTGGACCCGCGACTGCGTCTACCCGGCCGCGCCCGTGACGGGCATGGCCATCGTGGACGTCGACGGCGGCGGGCGCTTCTTCGGACAGGTCTGTGCCGGCGAGGAGGTCGAGATCGGGTCGCGCATCCGGCTCGTCCCCCGCCGGCTCCATTCGGGCGGCGACGTCGTCCAGTACTTCTGGAAGGTGAGCCCGTGCCGGTAGCCGGCAACGTCGCGATCATCGGTTCCGCGGCCACGCGCTTCGGCGTGCACCACGACCGCGGCTACCTCGACCTGCTCAAGGAGGCCGCCTCCGGGGCGATCTCCGACGCCGGGCTGGAGGCCGCGCAGATCGGCGCCGCCTGGCTGGGGACCGCCCATCCGGAGCTCGTGAGCTTGCAGGGCGACTCGGGCACCGCGGTGACCGAGGTCCTCGGCTTCGCCCCGAAGCCGGTCACGCGCGTCTCGGCCTACTGCGCCACCGGCATGGAGGCCGTCCGCGGAGCGGCGCTGAGCATCGCCGCCGGCGAGTACGACTACGTGCTGGCCGTGGGCGCCGAGAAGATGCGCGACGTCGCTCCCCGCGAGAGCCTCGTCGCCCGAGTCGCCAACCTGACGCACCCCACGCTGGCCAAGGGGCGCTCCGGCCCTGGTCAGTTCGCGCTGCTGGCGACACGCTACCTCCACGACTTCGGTCGCAGCCGCGACGACATGGCCGCGGTCGCCGTCAAGAACCACGAGCACGCGAGCCGGAACCCGATCGCACATTACGACCAGCCGGTCACGCGCGAGCAGGTGCTCGCCGCCCCGATGGTCGCCGACCCGCTCGGCCTCCTGGACTGCACGCCGACGACCGACGGCGCGGCCGCCGTGGTCCTGACCTCGGTGGAGCGCGCTCGCACGCTCGGGCGGCCCTACGCGGTGCTCGACGGCGTCGGCTTCGCCGTCGTCGACGGCTACTACGCGACCCTCTACAACCCCGACAACGACTACCTCGGGTTCCGCTCGACGCGTGAGGCGGCGCGGATCGCCTACGCACAGGCGGGCATCGAGAACCCGCGAGAGGAGCTCGACATGGTGGAGTGCCACGACTGCTTCACGATCACCGAGATCATCAACTACGAGGATCTCGGGCTGGCGCCGCGCGGTGAGGGCTGGAAGCTGCTCGCCGAGGGCGCGACGACGGTGGGCGGCGACATCCCCGTCAACCTCTCCGGCGGCCTGCAGTCCTGCGGGCACCCGATCGGCGCCACCGGGGTCCGGGTCGTCAAGGAGATCGCCGACCAGGTCACCGGCCGGGCCGGACCCCGCCAGGTCGACGGCGCGCGCCGCGGCCTGGCCCACACGCTCGGGGGCCCGGGCGTGCTCTCGAGCGTCATGGTCCTCTCGCGGGGTGAGGCATGAGCGCCACCACGGCAAGCGTCGGCGGCCAGGTCTTCTGGCGCGGCGACGACGGCTACGAGCGCGCACGGCTGGACGCCGTCTGGCACGAGCGCAAGCCCGACCGCCATCCCGCCGTCGTCGTGGTGCCCGCGACCGAGCAGGACGTCGTCGATGCCGTCCGGATGGCGCGCGAGCGCGGCCTGCGGATCAAGGCCTGCTCGGGCGGCCACAGCTTCACCTGCTCCAGCCACCGCGAGGGCGGGATGTTGATCGACCTCGGGGCGCTGACCGCGACGACCGTCGACGCCGCCGCCGGCACCGCGACCGCGCAGCCCGGCGCCAGCGGCCGGCTGCTCAACGACCAACTGCTCGAGCACGAGCTCTTCTTCCCCACCGGCCACTGCCAGTCGGTCGCCCTCGGCGGCTACCTGCTGCAGGGCGGCTGGGGCTGGTACTCGCGCGTGATCGGGCCGGCCTGCGGGTCGGTCACCGCCATCGACGTCGTCACGGCCGACGGCGAGCTGATCCACGCCGACGAGCACCACCACACCGACCTGCTGTGGGCCGCGCGCGGTTCGGGCTCGGGCTTCTTCGGCGTCGTCACGCGCTTCTACCTGAAGTGCCACCCGCGGCCGAAGTCGATGATGGTCGGGCGCTACCTCTACCCGGTGTCGCTGACCGAGGACGTCCTCTACTGGCTGCACGCGCTCACCGATGAGGCTCCCCCCGGCCTGGAGTTCATGTTCCACAGCCGCCGCCGGCGCACGCCCGACGGCGTGATGATCGAGGGCGCGCCGTCACCGCACGTGACCGGCATCGCGATGTTCGACTCAGACGCCGAGTGCGAGGAGGCGCTGGCGCTGCTGGCGACCTGCCCCGTCGTCGACCGCGCCGTTGAATCGCGCACCAACGTGCCCACCACGCTCAACGGCCTCTACGACGCCAACGCTGTCGTCACGCTGCAGCGCTACGCCTGGGTCGGCGACGGACTCTGGACCGACGCGCCCGCCGAGGAGCTCGTGCCCGCCTTCCAGGAGCTCTGCCTGGACGTCGCCAGCAACGCCTCCTACGCGTTCTGGTACCCGTGGTCGAAGCCCGAGTACCCCGACTGCGCGCTGTCGATCACCGGCAAGCACTACCTCGCCGGCTTCGGCGCGTGGACGCCGCCCGACGACGGCGGCCCCTACCGCGACTGGCTTGCGGGCCACCTGCGCCGAATGGAGCCGCTGTCGAAGGGGATCCAGCTCGCCGACGAGAACCTGCTGGACCGGCCCGAATCGCGCTACATGACCGACGTCGCGCTGACGCGGCTGGATGCGATCCGCGCCCAGTACGACCCCGACGGCCGCTTCTACTCCTACTTCTACGGGGAGCAAGACACCCCCGGCCCGGTGTAGACGATGACCGGCGTTCCGATCCTGGAGGGCTTCGACCCGCTCTCGCAGGCCTTCCTCGCCGACCCGCTGCCGTCGCTGGAGCGGGCCCGGCGCGAGCGTCCCGTCCTCTATGTCGAGGAGCTCGGCATCTGGGCGATCACGCGCTACGACGATGTCGCGCGCGCCTACGGAGACTTCACGACCTTCTCCAGCGCGCTGCGCAACGCCCCGGCCATCCCGGAGCGCTACGCCGACGAGGTCCCGGCGGACTTCTTCCCGCCGATCTTCATGGACCGCGACCCGCCGGAGCACACGGCGATCCGCAAGGCGGCCAACAAGGTCTTCCGGCGACCGCGGATCGCGGCGATGGAGGCCCACGTCCAGACGATCGTCGACGAGCTGATCGACGCGTTCGCCGCCGACGGCGCCTGCGACCTGGTCCAGCAGTTCACCTACCCGTTGTCGGCACGCGCGTCGATGGCGCTGATCGGGATCCCCGAGGCAGACCTGCCGCGCTTCGAACAGCTCGCCGAGGATCTCGTGGCGATCCTGCCGTACCAGCCCGGCGTCTCCGGCCAAACGCTCAGCGAGACCCAGTGGCTGCGGCGCTGGGAGCGGATCGTCGAGGCGCGCGGCTACTTCCGCGCGATGGTGCAGGCGCGCGTCGCGGAGCCTGAGGACGACGTCGCCTCGGCCTTCGTCCACGCGCGCGACGGCGACGGGCAGCCGATCATGAGCGTCGAGGACACCGTCAGCTACATGCTGTTGATGATCTTCGCGGGCACCGACACGACCGCGAGCTACATCGGCCTGCTGGTGAAGCTGCTGTGCGAGCATCCCGTCCAGCTCGACGCCGCGCTCGCCGACCCGGCGGTGATGGCCAACGCGGTTGAGGAGGGGCTGCGCCGCCGCGCGAGCAGCCTCGGCTCGATGCGCCTGGTCACGCGCGACGTCGAGGTGGCCGGCCAGACGATCCCCGCCGGCGCGCAGGTCTGGCTGGTCTCCACGTCGGCCTCCAACGACGAGGAGCGCTTCGCCTGCCCGGCGCACTTCGACGTCCACCGCGCCAACGCCGGCGACCATCTCGCCTTCGGCCGCGGCCGGCACTTCTGCATGGGCGCGCCGCTCGCGCGGCTGGAGGCGCCGCTGGCGGTCCGGGCGTTGTGGTCGCGGCTGCCGGGCTTCCGCCTCGCCTCGGGGCACACGCTGCAGTACGACCCTGTCTTCGTCACGTTGTTGTACAACCACCTCCACGTCGGATGGGATGCCGCATGAACGACCTCCGGAGCTCGTCGATCCTCCTCGAGGGCCTGTGCATGCCAGAGTGCCTGCGCTGGCACGAGGGTCGCCTGTTCCTCTCCGACATGGAGGCCGGCACCGTGATCGCCGTCGGCCTCGACGGCTCCTCGGAGGTCGTCGCGACCGTCGACCGGACACCCGCCGGCCTGGGCTGGACTCCCGACGGCGACCTGCTGATCGTCTCCCGCCACGACCGGCGGTTACTGCGCTCGCGCGCCGGCGACGGCCTTGAGCAGGTCGCCGACCTGAGCACGGTGATCGGCAGCGACCTCAACGACATGGTCGTCGACGCGCAGGGCCGCGCCTACATCGGCGACTTCGGCTACGACTACCTCGGCGGGGAGGCGCCCGCGGCGGGCGAGATCGTGCTGGTCGCCGACGGCGAGCCGCGCGTCGTGGCCGAGGGCCTGGACTTCCCGAACGGAATGGTGATCACCGCCGACGGCTCCGCGCTGATCGTCGCCGAGACGTTCTCGGGCCGGATAGCGCAGCTCCGGATCGCGGCCGACGGCACGCTGTCGGACCGCACGGTGTTCGCCGACCTCGGTGACCGCCAGCCCGACGGCCTCTGCCTCGACGCCGAGGGCGCGGTGTGGGCCGGCTGCCCGATCCAGGGCGAGGTCTGCCGCGTGCTGCCCGGCGGCACGATCACCGACCGCGTCGTGATCGGCGACCGCCACTGCATGAGCGCCGAGCTCGGCGGCCCGGACGGCCGGACGCTCTTCATCGGGACCGCCGACCTGGACTTCGACCCGCTCGACCCCGCCCGCCCCCCGGCACGACCGTCGGAGGGGCGCATCGAGGCCGTCGAGGTCGACGTCCCCGGCCTCGTCCGCGCGTGAGCGCCGCCGCGGCGCCCTGGCCGGACCCCGCGTGGCTGGCGCCGCGCGCGATCCCCGACCCGGCGCCGGGTGTAGCGATCGCCGGCTTCGGCGCGATCGCCGCCAACGAGCACCTGACGGTCTACCGCGCGCACGAGATCCGTATCGTCGGCGTCTTCGACCCGTCGCCGGAGGCGACGGCACGCGCCACCGCGCTCGGCCTGCACACCTACGACGACCTCGACGCCCTGCTGGCCGATGACGCCGTCACGCTGGTCGACGTCGCGACGCCCGCGGCGGTCCGGCCGGCGATCGTCGCCCGCGCGCTGGACGCCGGCAAGCACGTGCTGGCCCAGAAGCCGTTCGCGCTCGACGTCGACGTGGCGGCCGCGCTCGTCGACCGCGCGCAGCGCGCCGGCCTCACGCTCGCCGTCAACGTCAACGCCCGCTGGGCGGCCGGGTGGCGCATGGCCGGCCGGCTGGTGCGCGAGGGCCGCATCGGCGAGGTCCGGGCCGTGAGCCACGTCGTCGAGCTCGACCTCGGCGCGCAGGCCGGCGGCCCGCTGGACGCGACCGGCGACTTCGCGATCGTCGACGTGCTCACCCACTGGATCGACATCACCGGGACGTGGATCCCGTGGACGTGGCCGGTGCGCGTGCAGGCCCAGGAGCACCGCCTGCCCGCCCAGCCGGAGGCGTCGATCTCGGCGTTCGGGGCGATCGTGACGTTCGTGACCGCGGCGGGCGTGTCGGTGTCGATCCAGCTCGTTGGCGCCAACGCGCTGGCCCAGCCGCGTTGGACCGCGTGGGTCCATGGCGTGGACGGGACGATCCGCACGCGCTCGCGCTGGGCGGGTCCCGACGAGCTCTGGCTCGACGCACCGGACGGCACGATGACGGCGACCAGCGCCGACCAGGGCTGGGTCCCGCACGGCTTCGAGGGCTCGATCCTCGAGGCATTGCATGCCGCCGCCTCTGGCGAGCCGGCCGAGAACGCGGTGCGCTCGCACCTGCCGATGCTCGCCGTGGTGCTGGCCGCGGGGCGCAGCGCGCGTGCCGGCGGCGTGCCGGAGACCGTCGACGAGCCGCGGTTGCAGTCCTAGATAACGATAGGCATAGTCGTCAGCAATGAACATCGGCATCGGCCTCCCCTCCGGCTTGCCCGGAACCACCCGCGACGAGCTGCTGAGCTGGGCGCGTCGGGCCGAGGAGTGCGGCTTCTCCAGCCTCTCGGTGGTCGACCGCCTCGTCTACGGCAACTGGGAGCCGCTGATCGCACTGGCCGCCGCGGCCGCCGTCACCGAGCGCATCCGGCTGACCGCGACGATCCTGATCGTCCCCGCGCGCGGCAACCCGGCGCTGCTCGCCAAGCAGGTCGCCACCGTGCAGGAGCTCTCCGGCGGCCGCCTCTCACTCGGCGTGGGCCTCGGCGGCCGCCCCGACGACTACATCGCCGCGGGCGTCGACGCCGAGGCTCGCGGCCGGCTGATGGACGACGCGCTCGCAGAGCTCGAGCAGATCTGGGGCGGCGCCCGCCGCGGACTGGCCGGCGCCATCGGTCCGACGCCGTCCCCGGTGCCGCCGCTCTCGCTCGGCGGCTTCTCCCCGGCCGCGTACCGGCGCGCGGCGCGGCACGGCGAGGGCTGGGTCGCGGCCGGCGGTGGGCCGGACGCCTTCCGGGCCGGCGCCGTCCAGGCCGCCGCGGCCTGGCGCGCGGCGGGGCGCACCGACCGCCCGCGGCTGTCGATGATCGCCTACTTCGGCCTCGGGCCTGACGCGGAGGAGCGCGCCACCGCGGCGCTGTTGGACTACTACGCGTTCGCCGGCGGCCCGGAGCACGTGCTGTCCGGCGACGCGCTCGCCCACGTCGACCCGGCGCTCATCGCCCGGACCGCGCTGACCTCTGAGGCTGCCGTCCTCGGCGCGCGCGACGCGTTCGCCGGCGCCGGCTGCGACGAGCTCATCCTCCTGCCCACCCAGGCCGGCCTCGACCAGGTCGAGCTGCTGGCCGCCGCCGGCTGCGTCGCCGAGGCCTGACGAGCGCTACTGCACCCAGCGCACGGTGCGGAAGACGTGCTCGGCGAAGCGCGTGTCGCTGTAGTCCTGCGCCTCCTTGAGGTGCGTCCGCATCGCCCCGGCGGCGGCATCGCCGTCGCCGGCCCGGAGCGCGGCGATGATGCGCTCGTGGGCCCGCGCGATCGCCTGGATCTCGCGCGCGGAGTAGCGGATCCCGATCGCCTGCCCGTCGCCGATCACCCCCAGCGTCTCGCAGAAGATCCGCAGGACGATCGACCCACAGTGCTCGGCGATGAGCGCGTGGAAGCGCCGGTTGCCGCGCGCGAAGGCCTCCATGTCGGAGGGCTCGACGGTCATCGCCGCGTTGGCCTCCTCGAGCTCGCCCAGCGCGGCGGCCGGCATCAGCGCTGCGGCGGCGCGCGCGACGGTCGGCTCGAGCAGGCTGCGCGCGCTCATGACCTGCGAGAAGCTGGCGCCCTCGAACTGCAGCAGCAGCGTCAGCGCTTCGGCCAGGTCCGCGGGACGCGGGCGCCGCACGACCGGCCCGCCGCCGGGGCCTGAGCGGATCGTCAGCACCCCGCGCGCCTCGAGCAGGCGCAGCGCCTCACGCATCGTGGTGCGGCCCACGCCCATCGACTTGGCGACGGCGTTCTCGGTCTCCAGCGACGTGCCTTCGGGGAGCCGCGCATCGACGATGTAGGCCGCCAGATCGCGAGCGACGATCTCCGAGGACTTCGGCTGCCGGGGACGGGTGCCGAGCACCAGCCGCGCCCGGGCGCCGGTCGACATCGGGCCCGTCAGCCCGTGATCGCCGGGAAGTTCGGGTGGTCCAGCGGCTCGTTGACCTTGAGGCCGAGGCCGTCCATGCGGTGACACGGCATACCCGTGTAGAGCGCGTCGCGGTTGAACCAGCTCACCGTGTAGACCCAGCGCGTCGAGTCCGTCTCGTTGGCCGGTGCGTAGTGCAGGGTCATCCGGTCGTGGACGGTGACATCGCCGGGCGCGAGGTGCAGCGGCTCCGACATCGTGTACCCCTCGCCCAGATCGGGGAAGTGGTCGAGGATGTCGTAGCCGTCGGTCCGGTGCACGAAGCGGCCGAGCAGGCCCGCGCGGTGCGAGCCGTTGAGGAAGCGCATCGTGCCCTTCTCGGGCGGGCAGTCGACGAGCGGCATCCAGAACAGCAGCGTGCCCTGACGGTCGAACGGGTGGTAGGAGAAGTCCTGGTGCCACGGCGTGTGGCCGCCGCCCTCGGCCGATGGCTCCTTGCACAGCGCCTTGTCCTCGTAGAACCGCTCGGGCCGCCCCATCAGCTCGCGGGCCGCCGTGGCCATGCCGAGCGAGTGGCTGAACGCGCCGAACAGGTCGTCGGCCTTCGACGCGTCCTCGTAGGCCTTGAACATCTTGACGCCCGACCCCTGGAACGGGTTCGCCTTGTCGACCGGAGCGGCCATGAGCACCTTGAGGTGCTCCAGCAGCTCACCCGCGAGCTCGGGGTCGTACAGCCCCTCGAGCTTGACCCACCCGTTGCGGCGGAAGGCGGCGACCTCGTCCGCGGTCACCGCGCGCACGGAATCGACCAGATGGGCTGCGTGTGTGGACATTCATTGACCTCCATCAAGTCTTACGTTGTGTATCGTGGTTAACGTAGGCATCTTCAGAGGTGCCGTCAAGCACGTCCCCTGGTCAAGGCGAGTGAGCATGTGAGCTGGTCCCCTCCGCAGTACCACGTCAACGACGACGGCAAGGTGGTCGACGCCACCCCGCCGGAGCTCAACAACTGGGGGCGCTGGGGCGCCGACGACCAGCGCGGCACCGCCAACCTGCTCACCGCCGAGCGGGTCGCCGCCGCGGCCCAGCTGATCCAGACCGGCGAGCGCCACTCGCTGGCGATCTCGATCGACGGTCGCGCGCCCGGGCACCCCAGCCGCCTGCGTCCCACGCGGCTGAACTCGCTCACGGGCACCGACTACCTGTCGGGCTTCAGCATCCCCGCGCCGCCGTTCATCCGCGGCGTGAAGTTCACCGACGACGTCCTGATCATGAACGTCCAGGGCTCCACGCAGTGGGACGGCCTGGCCCATGTGATCCGCGACGAGACGATGTACAACGGATTCTGGGGCGGCACCGTCACCGCCGCCGCCGGTGCGGCCTTCAACGGCATCCACCACCTGCGCGAGAGCATGCTCGGCCGCGGGGTCCTGCTCGACGTCTGCGCCGCCCAGGGCGGAGCGCCGCTGGCGCCCGGCGCGGTGATCACGGCCGCGATGCTCCAGGACGCCGCCGACGGACAGGGCGTCGAGCTGCGCGCCGGCGACATGCTGCTGGTCCGCACCGGCTACCTCGGGGCCTGGTACGCCACGCCGCCCGCGGAGCGCTCGCCGTCCTGGTTCGAGGAGGAGCCGGGCCTCGGGCTGGACACGCTGCCGTGGCTGCACGAGCATGACGTCGCCGCCGTCGCCTGCGACAACTGGGGCGTCGAGGCGATCCCGTTCGAGCAGCCCGACGGCCCGTCCATGCCCTTCCACCAGACGGCGATCCCCGGCCTGGGCCTCACCCTCGGCGAGTACTTCTGGCTCGACGACCTGGCCGCGGCCTGCGCGGCCGACGGCCGCTGGGACTGCTTCCTCGCGGCGCAGCCGCTCAACCTCACCAATGCCTCAGGCACCATGCTCAACCCCATCGCGATCCGGTGACCACCATGACCAACATCCCCCAGAACGTTGACATCGCCGTCGTCGGCTACGGCCCGACCGGCTTGGCCGCCAGCTCGCTGCTGGCGGGCCTCGGCCACCGCGTGGCCGTCTTCGAGCGCTGGCCCAGCCTCTACGGTCAGCCGCGGCTCGTGAACCTCGACGCCGAGGCGGCCCGCATCGTCCAGGCCGCCGGCGACATCGAGAGCGCGCTGCGCGAGTCGACCGAGTTCCAGCGCTACTTCTTCAAGAACGCCGCCGGCCAGACGCTCGTCGACATGGACTGGTCCGGCGTCGCCGCCTCGGGCTACGCCAGCCACCTCTCGATGTACCAGCCCTACGTCGAGGACGCGATCGACACGCGCGGCCGTGAGCGCGGCGCGATCGTCCTGCAGGGCCAGCAGGTCATCGGCGTCGAGCAGGACGACGACGGCGTCACGATCACCTCCGAGCCCCGTGACGGCGGCGAGCCGTCGACGACGCGCGCCACGTGGCTGATCGCCGCCGACGGCGCCAAGAGCACGATCCGCGGGCTGCTCGGCGTGCAGCGCGAAGACCTCGGGATGCGCAGCGCGTTCCTCAACCTCGACACGATCGTCAAGCGCCCGCTGGCCGGGACCGACACCTACCGCTTCGATGCGCCCACGGTCGTCACCGCGCCCCCGCGGATGCACGTGATCGTCCCGATCGGCACGCGCCGGCTGCGGCTCGAGCTCGAGGTCCTCGAGGACGACGACCGCGAGGCGCTGCTGCGGCCCGAGGCCGCATGGTCGTTCCTGCGCGAGTGGCACGACCTCGGCCCCGACGACGTCGAGATCTACCGCCAGGTCATCTACGAGTTCGACAGCCAGCTGGCGCACGAGTGGCGCCACGGCCGGATCTTCCTCGCCGGCGACGCGGCCCACCAGATGGCGCCGTTCCTCGGCCAGGGCGCCTGCTCGGGCCTGCGCGACGCGATCAACCTCGCCTGGCGCTTCGACCTGGTCCTGCGCGGGGTGTGTGACGACGGCCTGCTCGACGGTTACCAGGTGGAGCGTCTCCCCCACGTCAAGACGCAGATCCTGATCTCCGCCGGGCTCGGCCAGATGGCGACGGAGACCGATCCCGAGAAGGCCAAGCTCCGCGACGAGGGCTTCCTCAGCGGCGCCGCGGGCGATGTCCCGCCCGACCCGATCCTCGCCGATGGTGTCCTGCAGCGCGACGCCGACGGCGCGCCGACGGCGCTGGCGGGCGAGCTCGGCCCGCAGGCGACCGTCTCGGTCGAGGGCCGCGCCGGTCGGGCCGACGACGTCCTCGGCTTCGGCTTCACGCTGCTCTGCCGCGGCATGGAGCCGCTGGCCGGGCTGACCGACGAACACCGCGCGTTCCTGGAGGCCCTCGGCGCGCACGCCGTCGCGCTCAGCTCCGACCCGGCCACGTCGATGGTCCGCGACGTCGACGGGATCTACACGCGGTTCTTCGACGAGCACGGGACCGTCGCGGTGCTGGTCCGGCCCGACTTCAGCATCTTCGGCGCGGCCACGAGCAACGCCGACGTGCCCGGCCTGGTTGACGCCCTCAAGGAGCAGCTCGGCGCGCGGGTCGCCGCGTGAGCGCGGGACGGCTGGACGGCAAGGTTGCCCTGATCACCGGCACCGGCGGCGGTATGGGCGCGACCGCGGCCGCGCTGTTCGCGGCCGAGGGCGCGCGCATCGTCGGCTGCGACGTGCTCGTCGAGGGGGCGCGCGAGACGGTGCAGCGCGTCCGCGCCGCCGGCGGCGAGATGGTCTCGCTGGAGCCGTGCGACCTCACCGACGCCGCGCAGGCGCAGGCGCTCGTCGCCCTTGCGCTCGACACCTACGGCGGCGTCGACATCGTCTACAACAACGCCGCGACCGCGCGCTTCAACACCGTCGCGGACATGACGTTCGAGGAGTGGGAGTACACGATCACGGGCGAGCTGCACCTCGTCTTCCACGTCTGCTCGGCGGTCTGGCCCCATCTCGTGACGCGGGGCGGCGGCTCGATCATCTCCACCGCGTCGGTCGCCGGGCACCGCGGCTCGGCGATCAACGGCATCCTCGCCCACAGCACGGGCAAGGGCGGGCTGATGGCGATGTCGCGCCAGCTCGCCGCCGAGGGCGGTCCCCACGGCATCCGCGCCAACA
The DNA here is from genome assembly GCA_036500525.1 of Baekduia sp. GTDB lineage: Bacteria > Actinomycetota > Thermoleophilia > Solirubrobacterales > Solirubrobacteraceae > Baekduia. The sequence continues at coordinate 23,183 of DASYBY010000196.1, forward strand.
CGATCTCGCCCGGCATCGTCATGAGCCCGGCCACCGAGTCGCGGCTCGAGGACGCCGACTGGCACGAGTCGCAGTTGGCGACGGTGATGCTCGACCGCCTCGGCCGCGTCGACGACGTGGCCAAGGCGGCGCTCTTCCTCGCCTCCGACGACTCCTCCTGGATCACCGGCATCGACCTGCGGGTCGACGGCGGGATGGTCGCCTGGTCGCCGCGGGCGCGGCCGTCCTAGCCGCGGGGGGCGGCGGCCCGCGCGTCGCCGAAGAGGAACGAGTGGAAGCGCCGCTCCGGGTCCCACGCGGCGCGCAGCGCTTCGAGCCGAGCCGCGTTCTCGTCGGTCATGTAGCGGGCCTCGGGCCGGCCGAGCAGGTTCTCGTCGGCCAGCTGGATCCCCTTGGAGAGGTGGTCGAGCCGGCGCATGTGCTCACCCGGCCAGCGCCCGACCTCGGCCTCGTCGGCGGGGTCGGCCCAGCCCGAGAAGGGCGAGATGTAGTGCTTGCCGGTCACCGACAGGGCGACGCCGTCCAGCGGCTGCGGCACCCACGGCCACCAGAGCACGTAGGACCAGCGCGTCGGCATGTCGCGCACCATCTCGAGGAAGGCCGGCACGAGCTCGTCGGCCCCATCGTCGGACCACAGGCTGTCGCCGGCGTAGGCGACCTCGGGCCTGGCGTAGGAGTCGACCAGCTCGTAGAGCTCGTCGAGCGTCGAGGGCACGCACGCCTCGGCCACCAGCGCCTTGTCGCGCACCGGCGCCGTCTCCAGCAGCTGCAACGCCGCCCGCGACTCCTCCTCGGTGTCGAAGAGCGCGAAGCCGATGACCATGATCATCGCGTCGCCCTCCGCGGTCGGCGACGCGTCGGGGTTGCGGGGGAAGCTCCCCATGAACTGCAGCTCCAGCGCGGCCGGCCACTGCGGCTGCATCGCGTGCGCCCAGCGCATCAGCTCGTCGGCCTCGTCGAGCGAGTAGGCGTAGATGCTGCGCATCATCGACGCGGGTCGCGGATGACAGCGCAGGTGGTAGCCCACGACGACGCCGAAGAAGCCCGACCCGGCGCCGCGCGCGGCCCACAGCAGATCGGCGTTCTCGGTCTCCGACGCGTGGACGAGCTCGCCCTCGGCGGTCACGACGTCGACTGCCGTCACGCTCATGCACGCGGGCCCGAGCGCCCGCGACGTCCAGCCCCAGCCGCCCTGCAGCAGGAAGCCGCCCAGCGCGATCGTGGGGCAGTGGCCCGTGGGGAAGAACAGGCCGTGGTCGGCCAGGCCCTCGTTGAGGTCGCGGCCCTTGGCGCCGGGCTCGACCATCGCCGTGCCGGCGTCCGCGTCGACCGTCCACGCGCCGAGGCCCGAGAGGTCGATCAGCAGCCCGCCGTCGCGCACGCTGGAGGCGGTCCAGCTGTGACCGCCCGAGCGCGCCTTGACCTTCAGGCCGCGCTCCCGCGCGAGCCGCACCGCGTCGACGACGTCCTGCCGGCTCTCGGCGAACGCGATGCCGTCCGGGTGGCGGTCCGGCTTGCGCGCGTGCCAGACGACGTCCAGCCGCGCCTGCTCGTAGCCCTCGTCGTCGCGCCAGAGGATCCGCATGGCCTACGCCTCGACTTCGATCAGCTTGACCTTGTGGGCCGTCCGGGGCAGCGAGCCCTCGGGGATGGCCTCGACCTGCGGCGTCACCGAGAAGCGCGTGTGCATGCGGCGCACGAGCTCCTCGACCGCGCCGTCCGCCGCCCCGTCGCTGACCTCGACGCGCATCCGCAGCGGCGGCTCGACCTTCGGGCCGGGCGTGCCGAGCACGATCCGGAAGTGACCGGTCAGTTGCGGGCGCAGCTCGAACATCAGGTTCTGGATCGCAGCCGGGTACAGCTTGACGCCCTTGATGATGAGCATGTCGTCGGTGCGGCCGATGACGTGCGCGCGCGGCGCGTCCAGCCCGCACTCGCAGAGGCCGGTCCGGATCTCGTAGACGTCACCCACCGAGGCGCGCAGCTGGGGCTGGGCCTGCCAGTCCAGCGTCGTCTTGACCCGCACGCCGATCGCGCCGTCGGCCAGCGGCACCGGCTGGCCCGTGTCGGGGTCGATCAGCTGCTGGATCGAGTGGTCCTCACCGAGCAGGTGCATGCCGGCGTGGGCCGAGCACGACGCGTTCATCACGCCGTGGACGCCGCCGAGCACGTCGGTGACGGTCGCGCCGCCGAAGCCCTCGCTCAGCCGTGCCCGCACCTCGGGCAGGCCCGCGCCGGGCTCGCCGGCGCAGAAGATGTGGCGGACGCCGAGGTCGGCGAGATCGCCCTTCTCGGCGAGGTACTCGCCGTACGACGGCGTGCAGCAGATCGCGACCGGGCGTACCTGGCGCGCGATACGGATCAGCTTCTCGGAGCCGGCCTCGGCGCCGACCGGGATCGGCCGCGCGCCCATGCGCTCCAACGCGCGGATGATCGGCACGCCGGCCAGGAACATCGACATCCCGAAGGCGTGCAGGACGGTGTCGCCCGGCTTCACGCCACCGAGCCGGAATGCGCGAGCCCACAGCTGGTCGGTGATCGCGATGTCGCTCGCGGTGAAGGCGTAGTAGGTCGGGTCGCCCGTCGTCCCAGAGGTCGAGGCGACGCCGACGACGTCCTCAAGCGGCGCGCAGAGGTGCTCGCCGAACGGGTGGCCCGACTCGGCCAGCGACCGCGCGCGCAGCGTGATCTCGCCCTCCTTGTCGAGCAGCACCGGCAGCGCCGAAAGGTCGTCGAGGCTGCGCAGCTCCTCGGGTACGACGCCGAGCCGGTCGAGCTGGTCGCGGTAGTGCTCGGAGCCGTCGTAGCAGTGGCGCGCCGTGGACGCGATGCGCTCGGCGAGGTCTGCGGGGCGCTGGCCGGCGATCATGCCTGCCCCGCCGGCTCGCGGACCACCGGCACGAGCCCGTGCTCGCGGAAGTCGCCCAGATCGTGCCGCGTCCAGAGGCTGAAGAAACGCGGGTCCTCGCGCTCCCAGCGGCCGGGCTCGAACGTGGCCTCGTCATAGATCCGCTGCATGTCTGAGTAGTACTCGACGATCAGCGGACCGAAGTCGACGAAGTAGGCCGCGATGTTGCGTCCTACGCCGTGGCGCACGGGGCCCCAGACCAGGTGGCGGTCGTGGTCGTCGAGCACGTCGCCGAGCCGCGCCAGGTCGGCGATGCCTTCGACTTCCCAGGCCATGTGGTGGATCCGCGCGGGCTCGGCCTGGCCGACGCCGATGCCGTGGTGGTCGACGTTGCAGCGCAGGAACGCGCCCGCGCCGACGTGGTCGGAGATCCGGAAGTCGAGCACGCGCTGCAGGAACGCGACGAGGCCGGCCGGGTCGGCGACGTAGAGATTGACGTGGCCGAAGCGCGTCGGGCGGATGCCGGTCGGGGCGTAGCGCGGCTGGTCGTGGCGCATGCCGGTGTAGACCTCGAAGGTGAAGCCCTCCGGGCCCTGGAAGGCCAGGCCGTCGGCGATCGCCTCGTCCAATGGTGCGTCGGAGACCAGCGGGATCGACTCGGCCTCCAGGCGCTTGCGCAGCTCCTGCAGCCCTCCGGGCCCGTTGGCCTCGAGGCCGATGTGGTCGAGGGCGTCGACGTCGCCCGCGGCGAGCTGCAGCGAGTGGTGTTCGGCGCCGTGGGTGAGGTAGACCCAGTCCCCCACGCGCTCCACCTCGCGCAGGCCCATGACGTGGGTCGCCGTCCAGAGCGCGCTGTCGAGGTCGGTCACGCGCAGCGCGACGTGCCCGACGGCGGAGATGATCGGTCCGTTCATGAGGCCTCCGGTGCGACGCAGTGGTTGATGAGCTCGCCGACGCCGTCGACGACGGTGCGCAGCGTCTGGCCCGCCTCGAGGTAGACCTGAGGGCGGCGGGCGCCGCCGACGCCCGCGGGCGTGCCGGTCATGATCAGGTCGCCCGGGACCAGCGTGATGATCTGGCTGATGTACGAGACGATCTCGGCGGGGTTGAAGACGAGGTCGTCGGTCCAGGTGTCCTGCATGACGACGTCGTCGACGAGGCAGGTGAGGTGCAGACGCGACGGGTCGTCGATCTCGTCGGGCGTGACGAGGAACGGCCCGACGGGCGTCGAGCCCTCGAACGTCTTGCCCTGCAGGAACTGCGACGTGCGGCGCTGCCAGTCGCGCATCGAGACGTCGTTGACGACGGTGTAGCCGGCAATCGCCGCCAGCCCCTCGTCGAGGCCGACGTGGCGCACCGGCGTGCCGATGACCAGCCCGAGCTCGCCTTCCCAGTCGGTCATCTGCGAGTTGGCGGGCAGCACGAGGTCGTCGGTGGGGCCGATCAGGCTGCGCCAGAACTTGCCGAACAGCGGCGGGTTGTCGAGAACCGCGAGTCCCGCCTCGGCGGCGTGGCCGCGGTAGTTGAGCCCGACGCCGAAGATCTTCTCCGGCCGCGGGACCAGCGGCGCGAGGTCGGCGTCGCTCAGCGCGAGCGTGTCCTCGCCGCGCTCGGCGGCGGCGGTCGTCCAGTCGGCGCCGGTGGCCAGCAGCTCGGCGACGTCGCCGTAGGGCAGCAGCGCAAGCTGGTCGCCGTCGAGGCGCGCGGCGCGCGTGCGGCCGTCGATACGGACGGTGGTGACCCGCATGTCAGGCCTCCCCGCCGGTGTACTCCGCGAAGAAGGCCGCGATCCGCTCGACCGCGTCGACGGCCTCCGGGAGGTAGGGGAAGCCGTGCCAGAGGTGGACCATGCCGTCCCATTGCTCGAAGCTCACGGCGACGCCGGCGGCCGACGCGGCGTCGGCGTAACGCCTGCCGTCGTCGCGGATCGCCTCGCTCGTGCCGACCTGGATCAGCAGCGGCGGGAGGCCGGCCAGGTCGTGGCTCAGCGGTGAGAGCGCCTCCGAGTCCTGACCCTGCAGCGCCGTTTGGATCATCATCTCGAGCACGGGGCGGTTGACGAACGGATCGTCGTTGTCGTCCAGCGACGCGGCGCCGAGCGTGAAGTCGACCAGGGGCGACGTGAGCGCCGCCGCGGCGGGCAGTGGATCGCCGCCGTCGCGGATCGCCGTCAGCGTCGCGGCCGCCAGCCCCCCCCCAGCGGACTCGCCGAGGACCAGCAGGTCGGCCGGGGCGATGCCCTGCGCCAGAAGCCAGCGGTACGCCGTGCGGGCGTCCTCGACCTGGGCCGGGTAGGGATGCTCAGGCGCGAGGCGGTAGTCGATCGCCAGGGCGCGGCCGCCGAGCTCGCGCACGAGGCGCCCGATCCACTCGCGGTTCTCGCGCGCGGAGCCCAGCATGAAGCCGCCGCCGTGCAGGAACAGGATCACCGGCGTGGCCGCCGCGCCCGCCACGGAGATCCACTCGGCGGGCACGCCGCCGGCATCGACCGCCGTGAACTCGAGGTCGACGGGCAGCTCTCCGGCGCGCTCGGCCTGCCACTGGTCGTTGACCAGGCGCACTTCTTCGAGGCCGCCGGCGGAGGCGTTGGCCTCCCCGAATGCACGCTCCCACTCACGGGCGCGCTCCAGCTCGGCACTGGGCATCAGTTTCTCCTCCTGCGATCAGTCACGACGTTAGCGACGCGTATTTCTGCCTAACATACTACTACTTACGCGGCGGCCGCATCCCGGATGTCATGGCCCGCGAGCGCAAACGCGTGGACGACCCAGTTCTTGATCGCCGGGTTCACGCGGACGTCGATCACCAGCGGGCCCACGGCCGCCGCGAGCACCGCGGGCAAGCCCGCCAGGTCCTCAGCCGAACGCACGCGGTGGCCGGCCGCGCCGAAGCCCTCGGCCAGCAGCGCGAGGTCCGGCGTGGCCGCGAGCGCGAGCTCCGGGGCCTCGTCCTTCAGCGCGAGCATGTGCGCCTCCTGGCCCCAGCCCTCGTCGTTGATGACGACGATCGTCAGCGGCACGCCGTAGCGCGCCGCGGTCTCCAGCTCCGAGATCCCCATCAGAAACCCGGCGTCGCCGGCGACGACGGTCACGCGCTCGCCCTCGCGCGCGGCGGCGGCACCGATCGCCGTCGACAAGCTCTGGCCGATGCAGCCGATGTCGGTGGGGAAGATCCAGTCGACCGGGCGGCCGATCCGCAGCAGCGGCCCGGCGAAGGAGATGAAGTGGCCCGCGTCCATCACCAGCGCCTGGTTGGCCGGCAGCAGCTCGTCGAGCGCGACGAAGACCGACCGCGGGTCGACGGTGCCCACGCCGTGCTCGGGCGTGAACGGGTACGGGTCCTCCGGCACGCGCGCGGCCGCGGCCGAAGCGCGAGCGGTCGGATCGCCGCGGCGCGCCAGCTCGCGCTCCAGGGCCGCGGCACCCGCGCCGGCGTCGCCGAGCACGAGGACGTCGGCGCGCCCGGCCGCCGCCGGGTCGTGGTCGATCGCCACGATCCGCGCGCCTTCGACGAGGCGGCCGAAGCCGGTCGTCAATCGCGAGAGGCTCGCGCCGACGACAAGCAGCACGTCGGCCTCCTGCATCAGCGCGAACGCCTCCGGTGAGCCCATCAGCCCGGCGTTGCCGAGGCTCAACGCGTGCCGTCCGCCCAGGCCGGTGGCCTGCAGCGTCGTCGCGAACGGCGTGCCGGCCGCCTCGGCTAGCGCGAGCACCGCCGTCTCGGCCCCGATCGCGCCGCGGCCGACGATCATCGCCGGGCGCTCGGCGGAAAGGATCACCTGCGCGGCCTCCGCGATCGCCGCCGCTGACGGCGCGACCGTCTCGGCGGCCGCGGACGCGGGCGCGACGGCCGGTGTGTAGCTCCAGGCGCCCGGAAGGTCGCGGCCCTGCACGTCCATCGGGAGGTTCACGAGCACCGGCCCGTGACCCGAGCGGGCAGCCACGAAGGCCTCGGTGATCCGCGCCGCGACGTCGCCGGGATCGGTGACGTCGATCGTGGTGGCGGCCAGCGCCGCGCCGAAGCGCTGCTGGTCGACGTTCTGCAGGTGGCCCGGGTCGTCGGCGGGCGTGTCGCCGGCCAGCAGGACGACGGCGGAGCCGTGGGCGCGGGCGACGGCCAGCGACGTGGCGGTGTTCAGCAGCGCCGGCCCACAGGTCACGGTGCAGACGCCGACCGCCCCCGAGGCGCGCGCGTAGCCATCGGCCATCGCGACCGCGCCCTGCTCGTGGCGGACCTTCACGAACTCCACGCCGCGACGTTGCGTCAGCTCGGCCAGGAGCTCCATGTTGCCGTCCCCCATCAGGCCGAACACGCGCCCGACCTGCTCGCGCACCAGCGCGTCCGCGACCGCCTCGTAGACCTTCATGACCCGTTCCTCCGTCTGTACATTGCTGCCGACAGTAACTAACATTGCTGCCTTCGTCCAACGAAGGGAGCAGCATGGTCATCGGCATCAGCGGCGCCAGCGGCAAGCTCGGTCGCCTCTCCGTCGAAGCGGCGCTCGAACGGGTCGAGCCGCAGGAGCTCGTCATCACGACGCGAACGCCGGCGAACCTCGCCGAGTACGCCGAGCGCGGGGTCGACGTCCGCCACGCGGACTTCGACGAGCCCGAGAGCCTCACCTCGGCCTTCGCGGGCATCGAGCGGATGTTCATGATCAGCGCGAGCAACGGCACCGGGCACCGCTACGACGAGCACTCCGCGGCGATCAACGCCGCCAAGGAGGCCGGCATCCAGCGGCTCGTGTTCCCGTCGATGCCCAAGGTCGACGACCCCGCCCATCCGGTCGGCCTCGCCGCCCAGGAGTACCGCGACGCCGAGGAGCTGCTGGCCGCCGGCGGCGTCCCCTACGCGATCCTGCGCGACGCGCCCTATTCCGAGCTGCACATCGTCGAGCGCTTCACCCCCGCCCTCGCGGCCGGCCAGATGCGCATCAACACCGCGGACGGCACGGCCGCCTTCGTCTCGCGCCAGGACGTCGCCCGCGCCGCCATCGCGCTCGTCCTCGGCGACGGGCACATGGGCAACACCTACGACATCACCGGCCCCGAGCTGCTGACCTTCAAGCAAGTCGCCGAGCTGCTCGCCGAGGTCAGCGGGCGCCCGCTGGAGTACGTCGAGATCGATGACGCGACCTTCGCCAAGGAGACGGCCGCCGCCGGCGTCCCGCAGCTGATGGTCGAGGCGCTGACCGGGATGGGCAAGGCGGTGCGCGAGGACTACTTCGCGGTCCAGAGCGACGACTTCAAGCAGATCACGGGCCATGACCCGCTGTCGCTGCGCGCGGTCCTCGAGGCGCACCGGGACGAGCTCGCCGCGGCCGCCCTCACCACGTAACGGCGAGGCTGCGCAGGAGGAAGGCCAGGAGCGACGGCTCATAGTCGAGCTCCTGGCCCGTCACGGGTCGCACCGCGGGCAGGCGCTCATAGAGCACGCGCAGGGCCTCGGTGCACGTCACCCGCGTCAGCGGCGATCCGATGCACTTGTGGATCCCGCGGCCGAACGCGAGGTGGTCGCCCACGTTCTCGCGGTGGAGGTCGAAGCGGCCCGGCTCCGGGAAGTGCTCGGGGTCGTGGTTGGCCGACGAGGCCAGCAGCCAGACGCGCGAGCCCTTGGGCAGCGTGTGGCCGCCGATCTCGACGTCGCGCATCGCGACGCGCAAGAGGCCGAGCGCGTTTCCGCGCATCCGCAGCGCCTCCTCGCAGACGTTGGTCCACAGCTCGGGCTCGCGCCGCAGCTCCGCCAGGACGTCCGGCTGCGCGTCGAAGAGGATCACCGTCTGCGCGATCAGGTCGGCCATCGCCGCCTTGCCCGCGGAGATGAACTCGACCAGGTGCGTGACGACGTGCTCGCGGTTGAGCGCGGTGGTCCCGTCCTCCAGGCGGGCGTGCACCATCCCTGAGATCAAATCGCCGGTCGGGCGCGCGAGGCGCTCCTCGATCAGCTCCTCGAAGTAGGCCCGCGCCGCGGCCAGCCGCGTCCAGCGCTCCAGCCACTCCGCGTCGGGCATCGGCTGGACCATCTGGTCGTCGGGCGCGTCGGGGTCCTTGGGCACGAAGAGGACCGTGAGGTCGTTGCCCCAGCCGTCCAGCAGGTGCGCGTCCTGGGGCGGGAACCCGAGCAGCTCGACCATGACGCCCATGGCCAGCGGCACGCAGAACCGCGCCATCAGGTCGCCGCCGCCGTCGGCCTCGAAGCCGTCGATCAGCTCATGGGCCAGCCGGGCCGTCACCGGGCCCATGTCGTCGACCCGCGCACGGCGGAACGCCTGGCTGGCGAGCTTGCGCGCGACCGTGTGCTCGGGCGGGTCCTTGGCGTTGAAGGTCTTGGTCAGGAACTCGGAGTCGAGCACGTCGTCCATCTCCGGCGGACGTGGGCCGACGCCGACGCAGCGCGACGAGTAGTCCTTGAAGTTGCCGAACGCCCCGACCTGGTCCTCCCAGCGGGTGATCGCCCAGAGGTCGAGGTCGGGCAGGTAGTGGATCGGCGCACGCTCGCGGAGCTCCGCGAGCGTGCCGTAAGGCTGCCGGATGAAGTCCAGCGACAGCGGCTGGAAGTCCTCGGCCACCGGGATGGCGGTGCCCTGCGCGTACGGACAGCTCATGGAGCGCTCTCGCTTCTTCTAGATCAGGATGGAGGTGCCGCCGTCGACGATGAGCTCGGCACCGTTGACGTAGCCCGCCTCGTCGGAGGCGAGGAAGAGCGCCGCGTAGACGACCTCCTCCGGCAGCCCCGGCCGGCCGAACGCCGTGTGCTCGACGATCGGCAGGATCGGGCTCTCGTCGCCCATCCCCAGCAGCGGCTCGGTCGCCGGCGAGGCGATGCAGCCGGGGCTGACGCAGTTGGCGCGGATGTTGACGGCGCCGCCCTCCGCCGCGAGCTGGCGCGTGAGCGAGACGACGGCGCCCTTGGCCGCCGCGTGGCCGCTCTGGGGCAGCTTGCGCATCCCGACGTGCGCGGAGACCGAAGCGATGTTGACGATCGCGCCGCCGCCCGCGGCGACCAGGTGCGGCCATGCCGCCTGGCAGCTGAACCAGACGATGTCGAGCTCGTTGCGGATCGTGAACGACCAGTCCTCGTCGGACAGGTCGGTGACCGGCCCGAACTTGGGCAGGCTGGCGTTGTTGTACAGGATGTCGACGCGCCCGAACGCCGCGACGCCGCCGTCGACCCAGGTGGCGACGTCCGCGCGCCGGCTCAGGTCGAGCCCGCCGAAGCTCACGATCTCGCCACCCTCGGCCTCCACCATCGCCTGCGTCTCGGCCGCCCCGTCGGGCGCAATGTCACACGCGACCACGCGCGCGCCCTCGCGCGCGAAGATCTTGGCCGCCTCACGGCCCTGACCGCCGGCGGTGCCGGAGATCAGCGCCACCTTGCCCGCGAGCCGCCCGCCTTGCGCGGGCACCTAGGAGACCGCGGCCGTCACGTCGGCGTCGGCCGTGAGCTGCAGCCGCTCGCGCAGCTCGTCGACGAGGGCCGGGACGTCGTCGGCCGACCAGCCGACCCCGAAGATCGAGAAGTCCGGGCGGACCAGGATCGCCTCGATCATCTCGCGGTCCTTGGAGAACGCCTCGTAGGTCCGGTCGAGGTCGAGGATGCCCCCGGCGTCGGGATCGTTGGTGATCATCACCGCGTGGCAGCCGATCTGCTCGAGGAACCCGCGCTGCTCGTCGTCGAGCTTCTCGAGCGGGTCGAACTCGTAGCCAAGCAGGTGGAAGCCCCAGCCGACGATGTCGTCGAAGCGGCCTACCTCGCCGTCGCGGCGGACGATGCCCTGCTCGATCAGGTCCCCGACGTACGGGCCCAGCTCTCCGTCCTCGCCGCGGTGCAGGACGCCGTCGAGCAGCGTCGGGTCGTCCGGCGGCGGTGGCACCTGACCGGTGCGGAAGGCCTCGTCGCGGGCGGCGGCCTTGACCGGGTCGCGCTCGCAGGCGACCTCGCCCAGCGCGATCGACCCGCGGATCAGGACCTCGGCGTGCGGGGAACGCTCCAGCTCGTAGGTGTCGAGCAGGCTCTCGTCGGAGGTGCCGTCCAGCACCAGGTCGAGCTTCCACGCGAGGTTGATCGCGTCGCGCATGCCCGAGCAGGCGCCCTGCCCCAGGAACGGCGGCATCAGGTGCGCGGCGTCGCCGGCGAGCAGGACGTGGCCCTTGCGCCACTGGTCGGCCAGCTTGCCCTCGAACGGGTAGATGACCTGGCGGTAGATGCGGACCTGGTCCCGCGTGAGACCCCAGGCCTGCTCGAGGAAGTCGTAGCCGATCTCGGGCACGAGCATCGCGCTGTGGTCGTCGTCGGGGTTGACGAGGAACTCGAAGCGCATCCGGTGGCTTCCGATGGGGATGAAGGCGATCGTCCGGCCCGGGTCGCAGATCGTGATCGCCACGCCGCGGTTGAGCTTTGTGGGGATCTCGCCGATCCGCTCGCAGTCGACGCTCAGGAACGCGTCGCGGAAGCCGAAGTCCTGGCGCGTGATGCCGGCCGCCTCGCGAACCGCGCTCTTGGCGCCGTCGGCGCCGACGAGGTAGCGCGCGCGCACGGTGCGCTCGCCGATCTCGCGCGAGCCATAGCCCATGTCGCGCTGGCGGGCGGTGACGGTGATGCCGTCGGCGTCGTCCTCGAAGGAGACGACCTCCCAGCCCTGGTTGACCTCGACGCCCCGCTCGCGGGCGGTGGCGTCCATCGTCTCCTCGACGTCGGGCTGGTAGAAGGAGATGCGTCCCGGATAGCCGCAGATGTGGAGGTCGCTCCAGTCCATCGCGGTGATCAGCTCGCCGTCGGTGTCCTCCAACTCGTACTTGCGACACCACGAGGAGACCCGGAATGCCCGGTCGACGTCGCCGGAGGCCTGGATGATCCGCGCGGTCTCGCCGTCGACCGTGCACAGCCGGGGCTGGCCGTAGAGCGTCGGGAACTTCTCGAACACGCATACCTTGTGCCCCTGGCGCGCCAGGAGCGAGGCCGTGGCCTGCCCCGTCGGGCCATAGCCCGCCACCACAACATCGAAGTCGAACCGCTCGTTGCTCATGCTCCGCCTCCTCCTGTCCCTGACTGATGACCTTCGTATCTATTACCATAGTTATCCGCATAGCGCATGAAGGAGCGATCCAGGTCATGCACGGATGTGACGCCTAACAGCGCCAGCGTTCGGTCCAACTCGCCGCGTAGGATCGCCAGCACACGGCTCACCCCGGCCTCGCCGGCGGCGCCCAGCCCCCACACCCACGGCCGCGCGATCAGGCACGCGCGGGCGCCCAGCGCCAGCGCCTTGGCGACATCACCGCCGCGCCGCACGCCGCCGTCGATCAGGACCTCGACGCCGGATCCGGCCAGCGCGTCGGCGATCTCGGGCAGGACCTCGAGGGTCCCGGGAAGGCCGTCGAGCTGACGGCCACCGTGGTTGGAGATCACGATGCCGTCGGCGCCGACCTCGGCGGCCAACCGCGCGTCGGCCGCCGACATGATCCCCTTGATCGCCAGCGGGCCGCCCCAGCGCTCGCGGATCCGCTCCAGGCCGGCCCAGGTCTGGCGCTCGTCGAACATCGCGGTGATCCAGCCGACCGTGTCATGGCCGCCGTAGCCGGCGATGTTGGCCAGGTACACGCCGGGGCCGCGGCGGAAGCGCAGGCCCCAGCGGACGAGCCGGTCGGGATGGACCAGCGCGTCGCGGACGTTGGTCCGTGTCAGCCGCGGCGACGCCGTCCAGCCGTTGCGCAGGTCGCGCTCGCGCGGGCCGCCGACCGAGCAGTCGACCGTGACGATCAGGGCCGTGCAGCCCGCGGCGCGCGCACGGTCGATGAGGTGGTCGGTCAGCCCCGGGTCGTTGGAGGGGTTGAGCTGGAACCAGAGCGGGCCATCGGTCACCGCGGCGACCTCGCCGACCGTGTAGCTGCCGGCCGTGCTCACCGCGAGGACCGTGCCTGCCGCCACCGCCGCGCGCGAGGCCGCCAGCTCGGCGTCGGGATGCTGGAAGGCGGGCGTGCCGGTCGGCCCGAGGATCACCGGCATCGACAGCGGCGTGCCCAGCGCGGTGGTCGAGAGGTCGCGGTCGGCGACCTCGACGAGCACACGGGAGGAGAAGCTCGCGCGCTCGAAGGCGGCGCGGTTGGCCCGCAGCGTCAGCTCGTCCTCGGCGCCGCCGTCGACGAAGTCGAAGGCCATGATCGGCGTGCGCGAGCGGGCCAGGCGGCGGATGTCGCCGACGCTGTGAGCGCGCTCGAGGGCGGGCGGCGCCGGCTTCAGCAGCCCGCGAAGCAGGGCGCCGTGCCGACCACGCGACGGAGAGCGGGACATATTGGGCTATTGATAGCATAAGTAAGCAGACTAAGAGCGACCTACCGAAGGAGCGAGAGATGCCCCAGCTGTTCAAGATCGACGACCCGGAGTTCTTCAAGACCGGGCCGGCGTCGATCGAGTGGGTCCGGGTGGGGACCGAGGCCACCGGCTCGGTGATGGCCAACTTCCCGATGGGCGACGACCCCGACGACCCGGAGGTCCCGATCGCCTCGGTCCTCTTCCTGCCGCCCGGCCACACGCTGCCGCGCCACGCGCACGACTGCTACCGCGTCGAGGTCGTCATCCGCGGCGAGCTGACCGTCGGCGACACGATCCTGCACAGCGGCGACGTGTCGGTCTCCAAGCCGGGCGAGGCCTACGGCCCGCACATCGCCGGTCCGACGGGCGTGCTGTCGGTCGAGATCTTCTCGCGCGCCGCGGGGCTGCTGCCCGGCTTCGAGGGCGAGCTCGACGACGAGGCCCGCCACAGCATGGAGGCCTTCACCGCCGCCGTCGAGGCGTATACGGGCAGCAAGCCGGACCTGGGCTGATGCGCGCCGCCGTCTACCACGGCCGTCGCGACGTCCGCATCGAGGACGTGCCGGAGCCGAGCGTGGGCCCCGGCAAGCTGAAGCTCCGTGTCGGCTTCAACGGCATCTGCGGGACCGACGTCCACGAGTTCTTCACCGGCCCGCACCTCATCCCCCATGACCACCCGCACCCGCGTACGGGGGCGATCCTCCCGGTGGTCATCGGCCACGAGTTCGCCGGCGAGGTCGTCGACGTCGGCGACGGCGTCGAGGACTTCGCGATCGGCGACCGCGTCGCCGCGGAGCCGATCTCCAACTGCGGGACCTGCCGGCTCTGCCGCCGTGGGGCCTACAACCTCTGCACCCAGATCGCCTTCCAGGGCTCTGACGCTCTGCACGGCGGCCTGGCGGAGTACACGGTCGTCGACGCGATCAAGGCGCATAGCCTGCCCGACGGCCTCGGCCTCGACGTCGGCGCGCTGGTCGAGCCGCTCTCGGTCTCCTACCACGCGGTCCGCCACGCGGCGCCGGAGCCCAACGAGACCGTCGTCGTCTACGGCGGCGGGCCGATCGGCGTCGGCGCGTTCCTCGCCCTGCGGGCCCGCGGCGTGGAGCGCATCGTCGTCGTCGAGCCCTCGGCCGACCGTGCCGCGATCCTCACCGGCCTCGGCGCCGACATCGTGCTCGACCCCGTCGAGGAGGACGTCGCCGCGCGGATCGCCGAGCTGACCGACGGCTACGGTGCCGACGTCTCGATCGACGCCGCCGGCGTCGCCGGGTCGTTCGGGGCGGCCGTCAACACCACGGCCAAGCAGGGCCGCGTCATCCTGGTGGCGACCTTCCACGGCCCGGTCAGCTTCGAGCCCAACGACCTGGTCTTCGGCGAGCGCCGGATCCTCGCCTCCTGCGGCTACCGCGGCGAGGACTACGACGCGGTCATCCGGCTGCTGGCCGGCGGCCGTTACCCGACCGACACCTGGGTCCAGCAGATCGGGATGGAGGAGCTCGTCGTCGGCGGCTTCGAAGCGCTGCACGCGCAGCGCGCGATGAAGGTCCTGGTCGACGTCCGCGCCGGCCTCGACGGCTAAGACGCGGTCCAGCGCGGGTCGCGCTTCTCGACGAACGCCCGGATCCCCTCGACGCGATCGCTGCTGCGATAGGGGTCCGGGCCGACGTCGAGGCGCAGCGCCGTCGGCACCGGCAGCTCCCAGCCCTTGAGCGCCACGTGCTTGTAGCGGCGGACGGTGAGCGGCGCGTTGGCGGCGATCGTCTGGGCCAGCTCGCCGGCGCAGGCGGCGAGGTCGGCGGCGTCCACCACTTGGTTGAGGAGGCCGACCTCGTAGGCGCGCGCGGCCGTGATCGGCCGCGCGGTGTAGAGCAGCTCGAGCGCGATCGCGCGCGGGACCAGCCGCGGCAGCAGCACCGAGGCGAAGTTCGCGCCCATCCCACGCAGCGCCTCGGGCAGCTGGAGGTAGGCGTGCGGCGCGGCGACGCGCAGGTCGCAGGCCAGCGCCAGCTCACAGCCGGCGCCGACGGCCGGGCCGTTGAGCACCGCGATCGTCGGCTTGGGCGTCTCCAGGACGAGCTCGAAGATGTTGCGCCGCACGCCCGCCATCGGACGCTCGAAGGCGACGCCGCCGGCGTCGCGCTCGGCGTGCTCCTTGAGATCGACGCCGGCGCAGAACGCCTGGTCACCCGCGCCGGTGAGCACGATGACCGCGATCTCGTCGTCGTCGCCGGCGGCGACGAACGCCTGTGCCAGCTCGTCCATGAGCCGCCGGCTCAGCGCGTTGCGGCGCAGCGGCCGGTCGAGCGTCAGGCGCGCGACGCCGCCCTCGCGCACGAGCGTGAGCGCCGGGGCGGCATCCTCGTCCAACCCGTCGCCGTCGGCCGCCTCGGTCACAGGCGCGTGCCCGACGACTCCGGCGGCGGCGGGAGCGCGCTGTGCTTGGCGGTGGCGATGTTGCCGCCGTCGAGCACGATCACCTGGGCGTTGATGTGTCCGGCGTCGTCGTCGGAGAGCATCAGGGCGGTGTGCGCGAGGTCGCGCGGGATGCCGACGCGGCCGGTCGGCTGGTGCGGGATGAACGGCTCGCGCAGGTCCTCGGTGCCGACGAGGTTCGACGTCAGCGGCGTCACGATGAGCCCGGGCTCGATCGTGTTGAAGGTGACGCCCGCGGCCCCGAACTCGGGGACCAGCGCCAGCATCAGGCCCTTCAGCCCCGCCTTGGTCGCCGAGTACATCGGCGTCATCGCCACGCCGGCGGTCGCCGCCGTCGAGCCGATGAAGACGACCCGGCCGTGGCCGCGCTCGGCCATGCCGGGCACGAGCGCCTGCGTGATGAGGAACGGGCCGCGGAGGTTGATCCGCACGGCCGTGTCGAAGTCGTCGGGGCTGACCGCCGCCAGCGGCGTGAAGAAGAACGTGCCGGCGTTGTTGATGATGATGTCGGCCGGCCCGTAGGCCTCCTCGACCGCCGCTCGCGCCTTGGTCCCGACTTCCGGGTCCGACAGGTCGAGCTCGATGAAGGTGGCCTCACCGCCCTCGTCGCGGATCGCCTGGACGACCGCCTCGCCCTTCTCGCGCTCGCGACCGCTGGCCACGACGCGGGCGCCGTGGCGCGCGAAGTGGCGCGCCGTCTCCTCCCCCAGCCCGGAGCTGGCCCCCGTCACCAGCGCAACGCGATTCTCGATACCCATTCAGTGCACCTCCGTCTCAGTTGGTTTGACCCGGGGCCGACGGCCCCACCAGCTCAACAAGCGTCCCGGCCACGTGCTCGGGGTCGACGAACCCGATCCGGGCGCCGCCTGCGCCTGCGCGTGCCGTCCGGTCGAACGTCGCCAAGCCCGCGTCGCGCAGTTCGGCCAGCGCCACGTCGGCGTCGTCGACGGCCAGCGCGATGTGGTGGACGCCGCCCTCGCCGGCGCGCAGGATCTCCGCGGCGCGGCTCTCGGGCGACGTCGGGCACAGGAACTCGAGCGCGACGCCACCGAGGTCGACCCACAGGATCTCCACGCCGAGCGCGGGCTCCGCCACGGGCTCTCGCACCTCGGCGCCAAGCACCGCGCCGAAGACGCGGCGGATGGTTGCGAGGTCGTCGGTGATGATCCCCACGTGGTGGAAGCCGCGGATCGCCGTCACGCCGACGCGCCCTTCGGGACGGCGCCGTCCACGCTCGGCACGGCCGCGGGCCGCTGACCCAGCGCCGCCCCGCCCAGCGCCTCGCGGGCGATCAGGTAGCGGTGGATCTCGCTGGCGCCCTCGACGATCCGGGCGACGCGCAGGTCGCGGAACCAGTGCTCGAGTGGCATGTCCTTCGAGACGCCCATGCCGCCGAGGATCTGGATCGCGCGGTCGACCACACGGAAGCCCATCTCGGTGCCGTAGAGCTTGGCGACCGAGGCCTCGGTGCGGGCGTCGCGGCCCTGGTCGTGGGCCCACGCGGCGCGCCAGGTCAGCAGCCGCGCGGCCTCGATCTCGACCAGCGAGTCGGCGATCGGGAACTGGACGCCCTGGCGCGTGGCGAGCAGCGCGCCGAAGGTCTCGCGCTGTTGGGCCCACTCGACGGCCAGACGGACGGATTCGGCGGCGACGCCGACGGCCTGCGCCGCGTAGGCCAGCCGCCCGCGCACGAGCCACTCCTGGACCAACGCGAAGCCCTGGCCCTCCTCGCCGATCAGGTTCGTGGCGGGGATCTCGCAGTCCTCGAGCGTCAACTCGGTGGTCCAGTGGTTGCGCAGGACTGGCACGCTGGTCGTGCTCATGCCGGGCGTGCCGGCGTCGACGACGAAGGCGCTGATGCCCCCGCGGCCGGCGGCCGAGTCGGTGCGGGCGTAGATGACGCCGTAGCGGCCGTGGTCGGCGTTGGTCGCCCACATCTTGCGGCCGTTCAAGATGTACTTGTCGCCCGAGCGCCGCGCGGTGGTGCGGATCGAGCGCGCCGGGTCCGAGCCGCCGGACGGCTCGCTGATCGCGGTGAACGACAGCCAGCCCTCGTCGATCGTCGGCCGGACGTACTCCTCGATCTGCCGCGGGCTCCCGCGGTACATGACCACCGGCGGGCTGAACCCGAAGACGCCGGCGCCGGGGTGCGGGAACGCGAAGCGGTGCTTGGTCGCCTGCTCCCAGACGACCGCCATCTCAAAGGCCGACAGGCCGCCGCCGCCGAACTCCTTGGGCGCGTCGAGGCACCAGAAGCCGAGCTCCTTGGCCTTGGCCTGCAGGCCTGCGAGGACGTCGGCCGGCAGGTCGCGCGCAGCGGGGTCCAGCGCCGACTCGGCGGTCACGATCTCGTCGCGAACGAAGTCCGCGATGACGTCGCTGAGCATCTGCAGCTCGTCGGGCAGGTCGAATCCGGAGAAGGTCATTGCGTCCTCAGTGCCCGACGTAGGTCGGCGTCCGGCGCTCGCGGAACGCCGCCAGCGCCTCGCGGGAGTCGTCGGTGGATTGGATGACGGCCATGTGCGAGGACGCGAGATCCAGCGCGGTCGCCAGGTCGGTCTCGGCCGACTGGTAGAGGGCGCGCTTGATGACGCGCGTGGCCACGGGCGGGCCCGCGGCGATCTTGTGCGCGAGCTCGTACGTCGCGTCGAGCAGCTCGTCGTCGTCGTGGACGCGGTTGACGAGGCCGATGCGGAGGGCCTCCTCGGCGTCGACGAAGTCACCGGTGAGGAAGAGCTCCAGCGCCTTCGCGCGGCCGACCAGGCGCGGCAGGAAGTACAGGCCGCCGGCGCCCGGGACGAGCCCGACGCGGATGTAGCTCTCGCAGAAGGTCGCCGAACGGCTCGCGAGCCGCAGGTCGCACATGAGCGCCATGTCCATCCCGGCGCCGACCGCCGGCCCGGAGACCGAGGCGATGATCGGCTTGTCGAGCGCCGCGACGGCGTGCGGCACCCGCTGGACCCGGTCGTGGAGCATCGACTTGCGGGCCAGCGGCGCGGTGCCGGTGTCGTCGAGCGTCCCGAGATCGACGCCCGAGCAGAAGGCCTGGCCCTCACCGCGGACGACGACGACGCGAATGCTGTCGTCGTGGCGGGCACGGGTCAGTGCCTCTGCCCATTGATCGATCATCTCGAGCGTGAACGCGTTCTTGCGCTCGGGCCGGTTGAGGAGGACGGTGGCGACCCCGCCGTCCTGGATGAACTCTAGATCACTCACGTGTCAAGTATAGCAATTGTATGTATGGATAAAGGACAGACGACGGCCCGCC
Organism: Baekduia sp.; assembly: GCA_036500525.1. Classification (GTDB taxonomy): domain Bacteria; phylum Actinomycetota; class Thermoleophilia; order Solirubrobacterales; family Solirubrobacteraceae; genus Baekduia. Next base: position 42,043 of record DASYBY010000196.1, read on the forward strand.
GGACGCTCCCAAGAGCGCCCGGCGCAGACGCGCCACGATCAGTTGGAGGCGTACAGCTCCGAGATCTTGGGGATCTCCAGCCACTCCTTGGAGATCACTTGCCACTTGCCGTCCTTGATCTGGGCTTCCTTGATCCAGTGGTTGGCGAAGTGCGAGTCGCCGGGCCCGAACGTGAACGGACCGCCCATGAACGGGTTCTCGACCGGCTTGAGGTTCTCCAGCGCCGTGCTGAGCGACTCGCGCGTGACGTCGCCGTTGATCGACTTGATCGCCTCGGCGATCACCAGCGCCGAGACCCAGCCGCCCTCGTGCATGTTGGTGACCCCGTTCTTGGGGTTCAGCTTGGCCACCTCGGTCTGCACGTGCTGGACGTCGGGGTTGGTGATGTCCGGCTCCATCTCCGGGTCGCTGTAGACGTTGCCGTTGCCGGCCTCGCCCAGGGTCTCGGGCAGCGACTGCACGTAGTTCGGCGCCGGCCACAGCCAGGCGATCTTGCCCGCACCCTGCGCCTGGACGGCCTTCATCCACGGCGGCACGAGGGCGAAGTTGCCGACCAGCGCAACCGCCTCGCAGCCTGCCTTCTTGGCCTTCAGGATGTAGGACGTCGGGTCGCTCGTGGGCGAGAGCGTGTTGTCGTACAACGTCATCTTCAGCCCGCTCTGCTGCTCCCAGAGCTCGCGCGCCTTCTGGAACTGCCCGGCGTAGCCCGGGAGGCGCAGGAGCTCGGCGCAGACCTTGGTCTTGCCCAGGCCCTCCTTGGACGAGGCGAAGAACAGGTTGCCCAGCAGCGAGCCGGTCGGCCCGTTGTTGGCCATGGCGAAGACCGGCGACGTGTAGCAAGCCGGATTGACCCCGACGCCCGTCACCTTGATCTTCTGGGCGCGGTAGAACTTGTCGTTGACGGCGCAGTCGACGAAGCTCTCGTTGACCATGCCGACGACGCCGTCGCGCAGCACCAGCTGGCGCGCCGCCGTGGCCGAGGCCTGCGGGTCGCCCTTGTCGTCGACGACCTTGTAGTCGATCTTCTGACCACAGAGCCCGCCCTTGGCGTTGAGCTCGTTGAAGTACGCGGTCGCGCCCTCGGTGCCCTCGGCCACCGGGATCGCGCCCGTCAACCCGCCGACGCCGCCGATCTTGATCGGGCCGTCGGCCTTGCAACCGCCGCTCGCGGCGGTCGTGCTCGATCCACCGGCCGGCTTCGCGTCAGCCGAGTCCGTGGACTTGTCGTCAGAACCGCAGGCAGCGAGCGCCGTGACGGACGCCAGCAGCGCCACCACGATCAGCCACCGCCATTTCGGGGCGAAGAGACCCAAACGCTTCACAATGCACTCTCCTGGTAACCGCGGCGCTCGCCGCGGATGTATGTGGTCCGGCGGAGGGCCGCCGGATAAGTCCTCAGGTGGCTGACGGGAGGTCGGCCAGCGCCTGTCCCGCGCCGAGGTACGCCTCGCGCAGGCGCGCAGGCTCGGCAGCAAGCTCTTCACACGGGCCCGACAGGCGGATCTGCCCACGGTTGAGGACGTGGCCCTGGTCGCCGATGCCCAGCGCCAGCGCCGCGAACTGCTCGACCAGGAGCACACCGATGCCGTCGTCGGCCAGTTGCCGGAACACCGGCATGAGCCTCCGGACGATCACCGGGGCGAGCCCCGAGGACGCCTCGTCGACGAGCAGCATGCTCGGTCGCGAGGCCAGCGCCCGTGCGATGACGAGCATCTGCTGCTCGCCGCCCGAGAGCAGGCCGGCCGCCACGTGCAGCCGCTGCTCGAGCTCGGGGAAGTGGGCGAGCGCGGCGCGCTCGGCGTCGTCGTCGATCGCCGCGACGCGCAGGTTCTCCTGCGTCGTCAGCTCCGCGAAGACCGTGCGCCCCTGCTCCACGTGGGCGAGGCCGGCGCGGGCGCGGCGGACGCGGGAGGCGCGCGTGATGTCGACGCCGTCGAGCTCGATCTTCCCGCCGTTGGACGGGATCAGGCCCGAGACCGCTTCCAACAACGTGGTCTTGCCGGCCCCGTTGGGACCGAGCAGCACGGTGACCTCGCCCGCCGGGGCGTGGAGGTCGACCTCGCGGACGATGGTGAACCCCACGCGCGGGACGCAGAGGGCCGTGAGCCGCAGGCCCGACATCAGACCGACACCTCGTCGCCGAGGTAGGCGCTGACGACGACGCTGTCGGACAGCACCGTCGCCGGCGAGCCCGAGGCGATCACCTTGCCGAAGTCCAGGACGACCGCCTGGGTGGCTGCTGCCACGACCAGCTCCATGTCGTGTTCGATGAGCAGCACCGCGGGCCCGAAGCGTGCGGGGATCTGGGCGATCGATGCCGCCAGCCGCTCGGACTCCGCGGCGGGCAGGCCCGCCGCGGGCTCGTCGAGCAGGACGACGCTCGGACGGGCCGCCACGGCGGCGGCGGCCTCCACCAGCCGACGCGACGCGACGTCGACGCCCGACAGGCGCCGGTGCTGCGGCGGGCAGTCGAAGAAGTCCAGCAGCTCCTGCAGCTCGGCCGCGCTCATCCGCGCGCTGCCGCGATGGGAGCCCAGCGCCAGCCGCAGGTACTGCTCGACGGTGAGGTCGGGGATCGTGCGGTCCTGCTGGAACGAGCGCCGCACGCCGGCGCGCACGCGCTGGTGGGCCAACAGCCCGTCGATGGCGTGGCCGTCGACGAGGATCTCGCCCGAGTAGCCGCGGATGAAGCCGGTGACCGTGTCGACGAGCGTCGACTTGCCGGCCCCGTTGGGACCGATCAGCGCGGTCACCGTTCCGGGCTCGACACGCAGCGACACATCGTCGAGCGCCTTGACCGAGCCGTAGGTGACCGAAAGCCCGCGGATCTCCAGCGCCGCAGTGCCGTCCTTGGCCGGCGCAGGCCCACGCGGATCGTCGTGGCGATCGGCCGCGACGGCCGCGGCAGGCGCGATCGCGCCGCCGTCGGGCGCGTCGAGCAGCAGCGGGCGCTCGTTCGCGCCGATCAGCCGGCGCAGGCCGTCGCGGATCGCCTCGGCCCCGCCGAGGCCACCCTTGAGGCCCACGATCGCGCCGACGGCGAAGAGCAGGTTGGTGTAGTCCTGCGGGATGTTCCAGCTCTGGAACAGCTCCGGGAGGAAGACCCCGAGGGCACCCGCCAGCAGCGCGCCCTCCGGGTACTGCGCAGCGACCATGATCGCGATGGCGAACGCGGTCAGCGACGTCAGCGGTACGAACGTCTCGATCTCGACCGACCCGAGCTGGGCGGCCAGCAGCGCGCCGGCGATGCCGGCGATGAACGCGCTCAGAGCGAAGGACGACAACTTGACGCGCGCGACGCTCCGGCCCAGTGCCGCGGCGGCACGCTCGCTGTGGCGCACCGCGCGCCAGCTCGCGCCCAGACGCGTCCGGTCGAGCACCGCCAGGCCCACGGCGATGACGACGAAGATGCCCGCACAGGCCCACAGGAAGCTGCCGTCGGTCTCCAACCAGCTCGGCCGGGTGACGGTGACGCCGTCGGAGTTGCCGGGGAAGTCGTTGACCGACAAGACGATCTGCACGGTCAGGGCGAAGGCGAGCGTGATGACCGCGAGGTTGACCCCGCGCAGGCGCAACGCCGGGAGGCTCACCAGCAGGCTGACCGGCAGCATCGCCAGGCCGGAGACGAGGACCGCCAGTAGGAACGGCGCGCCGGAGGCGTGCGTGGCGAACCACAGCATCACCCAGGCGCCGAGGCCGGCGAAGCCCATCTGGCAGAGCGAGATCATGCCGGTGCGGCCCGTCACGACGCCGAGACTCAGCCCGACGATGGCCAGCACCAGCGCCGTCGTGCCGAGGAACTTCCCGTACGGGCTCAGCAGCGTACCGGCGAGCACCAGCGGCAGGCCGACGGCGACGACGGGCCCGAGCCCGAGCAGCGCCTCGCGCGGGGACCGCAGGACGCTAGCGCGCGACATCCCACACCTCCTGACGCTGCGACCACATCAACATCAGCACCACCACGACGAGCGGGACGACCGACTGGTACGGCGCGATGCTGCTGTAGTTGGTGGCGATGCCCTCGAGGATCCCGATCCCGATGCCGCCCGCCAGGGCGAGGTAGAAGCTCCGGAAGAGGCCGATCGCCGCGGCGGCGAACGCCGGGATGATCAGCAGCGAGAGGTCGGCGAACGCATTGGCCCGGGTGGGCGCGACCATCTGCGTGCCGAGCGCGGTGATCGCGCCTGCCGCCGCCCAGACGGCGATCGCCAGCCAACGGGCGGGCACGCCGAGCAGCTCCGCGGTCTGCGGGCGCTCTGAGAGGGCGCGCAGGCGCAGCCCGACGCGCGTGCGCCCGAGGAAGACGCTCAGCCCCACGGCGACGAGGATCGTGGCGACCACGATCGCGATCGCGTCGTGGGTGACGACGACGCCCGAGATCTTGATCCCGTGTGAGCCGAAGAGCGACGGGACGTTGCGGGGCTGGTCCCCGAAGACCCGGTAGCCGATCATCAACAGCCCGATCAGCATCGCGATGGCGACCGTCGAGCGCGTCTCGATCCGCGCGTCGGCGAACCAGAGCGCCATCACCGCGCCGAGCAGCGCCGCGACGCCCGCCGCCGCGCCGACACCCGCGAGCGTCGCCACCAGGTACGACTGGTCATGCGCGTAGACCGCGCTCATCGTGAAGGTCCCGAAGGCCCCGATGGCGGCGAGCGAGAAATTCAGCACGCGCACCATCCGGAACATCAACACCACCACGACGGCGAGCATGGCGTATGCCCCGCCCGCCACCAGCCCGGCCACGCCTGACTGGATCACTTCTCCGACCCTCGGAACATACGCCTCTCCTCCTACAAGGGTGATGCGGTAACCCGGCTAACCATACACATAATACACTCGATAGCAACGCAGTCGATCCCTATGATGCACACGGACGCCACCAACTCAGGACCGAGACGGAGCAGAGATGACCGAAGAGACCCAGGTGTTGATCGTCGGGGGTGGTGGAGCGGGGCTCGCCGCGTCCGTGATGCTCGGCGAGCAGGGCGTCGACACCATCCTGGTCGAGCGCCACCCGGGCACCGCGCTGGTGCCCAAGGCGCACATCATCCACTGCCGGACCATGGAGATCTTCGGCCAGTACGGCATCGGGGACACCGTCCTGGCGGAGGGCTGCCCGCCCGAGAACTTCTGCGAGACCAGCTGGTACACGAGCCTCGGCGGGGACGAGCCGTGGGACCGTCAGGTCATCACGAGCATCCCGTCGTGGTCGCACTCCGACCTCGCGCCGTACTACGCGAAGCTGACCGCCTCGCCGATGTCCAACCTCCCCCAGCACCTGCTCGAGCCGCTGCTGCGGCGCCGGGCCGAGGCGCTCAACGGGACCGAGCGCGTGCGGTTCTTCCACGAGCTGACCGCGATCGAGCAGGACGACGCCGGCGTGACCGCGACGATCCTCGACCGCGCCAACGGCGAGTCGTACACCGTGCGCGCGGCGTACGTGGTCGGCGCCGACGGCGGCAAGATGATCGGCGCCGCGCTCGGCGTGGAGATGGTCGGCCCCGAGCCGTTCGTCGACGTGGTCTCCCTGACGTTCGACGCCGATCTGGCCGAGTACCTCCAGGAGGACACCTCGCTGATCCGGCTCTTCCTGCAGCCGAGCCCCGACGGGACGGTGCGTCGCTTCAGCATCGTGGCCTCAGGTCCCGAGCCGTGGGATCGCACCTGCCGCCATTGGCGCAGCGGGGTGATCCTTCCGGTCGGCTCCGAGCTCACCCCGGAGAAGTACACCGAGGAGGACGCGATCCGCGACCTGCGGGGGCTGTTCAAGCTGCCCGACCTCGAGATCACCGACATCACCATGAACCACTGGCTGATCCAGTCGGTCTACGCGGAGCGCTTCCAGGTCGGCCGCGTCTTCCTGGCCGGCGACGCGGCGCACCGCCACTCCCCGATGGGCGGCCTCGGGCTCAACACCGGCATCCAGGACGCGCACAACCTGAGCTGGAAGCTGGCGGCCGTGCTCAGCGGCCAGGCCTCCCCCGCGCTGCTGGACTCCTACGCGCCCGAGCGTCTGCCGGTCGCGCGGCGCCGCGTCGAGTTCGCCACGTTCTCGTTCTTCAACCACCTGTCGGTCAGCGGCAGCTTCGGCATGCTGCCGGGCGCGCAGGAGGACCACAACCGCGCGGTCCTGACCGCGCTGTTCTCCGACACGCCCGATGGCGCCAACCGCCGCGCTCAGCTCGAGGAGATGGTCTACACCCTGCGGCGTGAGTTCCAGCATGCCGACATGGACCTCGGCTACGAGTACGCGGACAGCCCGGCGGTCGTGGCCGACGGCTCGGCCGCACCGCCGCGCGATCCGGTCGGCCACCGCTACGAGCCGGTCGCCCGCCCGGGCCACCGCGTCCCGCATGCGTGGTTCACGCGCGCGGGTACGGACATCGCGACCCACCAGCTGCTGACGCCGGGCGGCTTCCTGCTGCTCGCGGGCCCCGACGGCCAGGCCTGGTGTGACGCCGCGTCGGCGATCGCCGAGGCGTCGGGCCTGCCGATCGCCGCGCTCCGCGTCGGCGCCGACCTCGACGACCGCGACGGCGACTGGACCGCGGTGCGGGGCCACGACGACGACGGCGCGGTGCTCGTGCGGCCCGACGGCCACGTCGCCTTCCGGGCGCCGGGCGCGAGCGCCGACGCGCGCGCCGTCCTGCAGGGCGCCCTGGACGTCTCGCTCGGCGTGCCGGCCACCGCGGGGGCGGTACGGTGACCGCCGCGCCGCGGCTGCCCGCGCTCTTCCATGTCGGCTTCGTCGTGGCCGACCTCGAGGCCGCCGGCGCCGACTACGAGCGCCGCTACGGCATCCCGGTCGAGCGCGTCTTCGACCTGACCGTCGAGGACGCGGAGCTCGACGGCGCGCCGGCAAGGTTCAGCGCCCGCTACGGCTTCCTCCCCCTGGGCAACACCGACCTCGAGCTGATCCAGCCGCTGGAGGGTGACTCGCCCTACTCGCGCTTCCTGGCCGGGCACGGCGACGGCATCCACCACCTGGCGTTCGTCGTCGACTCGATCGACGCCTACCTCGAGCACCTGCGGGCGACCGAGGCGGGCGCAGAGCTGGTCCTTGATGCACGCGTCCCCGGCGGCCTGCGCTTCGTCTACGTCGATGGCACCGCGTACGGGACAGTGCTCGAACTGGTCGAGATGCCGGAGGACTTCGCGCCCCCGGCGGAGGCGACAAATCTTCACCTATAGTATGGACGTTAGTCTGCTATCTGCCGTCCTGGAGGAGAGCCCATGATCCGCGTCAGCGCGATGTACCCGACGACCCCCGGCAAGACGTTCGACCACGACTACTACCGTGACTCGCACGTCCCGCTGGCCCTGAGGCTCTTCGGCCCCCATGGCCTGCAACGGGTCGAGATCGACCGCGGTATCGAGGGCCCGGGTCCCGGCCAGGCGCCGCCGTACGTGGCCATCGGCCACCTGTTCTTCGACTCGGCCGAGGGCTTCCACGCCGCGTTGGCCGCGAACGGCGCCGAAGTGCTCGGCGACATCCCCAACTTCACCCAGATCGACGCTCAGCTGCAGCTGAGCGAGATCGTGAGCTGAGGCCGTGATGACCGACGACGTGCTGGATCGCCCGACGCTCGACGGCTTCGACCCGCTGTCGCCGGAGTTCCGGGCCGACCCCTACCCGATGCTCGAGCGCGCGCGCCGCGAGTGCCCGGTGCTCTACTACGAGCCGCTCGACTTCTGGGCGCTCACCCGGTACGAGGACGTGGCCGGGATCATCGGCGACTTCAAGACGTTCTCCTCGCGCGCGTTCGGGACGGTGCCGGTGCCCGAGGAGTTGGCCGACCGCGTGCCGTCGGACTTCTTCTCGAAGGCGCTGCTGGCCAGCGACCCGCCCGGCCACACGTTGTTGCGCAAGCACGGGCAGAAGGCGCTGACGAGGGGCCGGATCGCCGCGATGGAGCCCACGATCGAGGCCATCTGCCACGAGCTGATCGACGAGTTCATCGCCGACGGCGGGTGCGACATCATGACCCGGTACGCCAACGAGGTGACCGTGCGCACGATCGTGCGCATGCTCGGGCTCCCACTCGAGGACACCGAGCGTTTGCGCGGCTGGGCGCGCGACGTCGTCGCCGTCATCACGCCGCGCGCGCTGGCCCGCGAGGACGGCGCGCCGGCGCCGGTCAAGCACATGAGCGAGGAGGAGCGGCTCGAGCGCTACGGGCGCATCGCCGACGCGCGTGACTACTTCCGCGCGATGATCGCCGCGCGCGCGGCCGAGCCGCGGGATGACCTGATCTCGGCGCTGGTCGCGGTCAAGGACGAGCACGGCGAGCCGGCGCTGGACCGTGAGCGGATCGTGAGCCACCTCTCAGAGCTGCTCACCGCCGGCACGTCGACGACGGCCAACCTGATCGGTCAGATGCTGCGCCTCTTCGATCGCTTCCCCGAGCAGCGCGACGCCGTCCAGCGCGACCCCGAGCTGATGGTCAACGCCGTCGAGGAGGGCCTCCGCCACAGCGGCAGCACGCTCGGCGTCTTCCGCGTCACGACCCGCGACGTCGAGATCGGTGGCGTCCAGATCCCGTCAGGCGCGCTCGTCTGGGCCTGCTACGCCTCGACCGGACGCGATGCCGACCGCTTCGCCGACCCCGACACCTTCGACGTGTCGCGCGAGGACGCCTCCGAGCATCTCGAGTTCGGCATCGGCCGCCACTTCTGCATGGGCGCGCCGCTCGGCCGCCTGGAGTCCCGGCTCGCGCTGCAGATCCTCTACGAGCGGATCCCGGGCCTGCGCGTTGTCGAGGGCCAGAAGCTCGACTACGTCCCGTCGATCGTGACGACCTCGCTCCGCGAGCTCCGCGTCGCCTGGGCCACCTGACCGTGGCGCATCCGAGGGCGCTGTCTCCCCCGAGGGGCGGCCCGTGCCGCGACGCTGGCGGCTGCTGGTCGCCGACTACCCGACCTTCGAGGACTACCAGCGCAAGACCGCGCGGGAGATCGCCGTCGTCGTGCTGGAGCGGACCGGCGCCTAGACCGCCGGCGCCGTCGCGGTCAAGAGCTCCCAGATCCGGTCGCCGGACTGCGCGGCCTCCTCGGAGACGACGCGCGCCCACGAGCGCTCGGAGCCGTACTCGTCGCGCCACGCGAGCACGCGCCGCGTGTAGAGGTGCAGCGGGTACTCGGTGGTGACGCCGATCGCGCCGTGGATCTGGTGCGCGTGGCGCGCCACCTGGGTGGCGGCGCGGCTGCCGACGACGCGGGCGACGGCGATCGCGAAGCGCGGCATCGGACCCTCCTCCGGGACGGCGGCAACCGCGAGCTCGCAGGCCGTCCGCGCCAGCGCGACCTCGCGCGCCAGCTCGGCGAGGTGGTTCTGCACGAACTGGAAGCGCGCGATCGAGCGCCCGAACTGCTGACGGGTGCGCGCGTAGCCGACGGTCAGCTCCTGGATGCGGTCCAGCGCACCCGCCGTGCTGACCGCGCGCAGCAGCGCGCCGCGCAGCAGCAACTCCTCCTCGTCGAACCACGGCGCGGGGGTGCCGATGAGCGCGGACGCGAGCAGGCAGCCGTCGAAGACGAGGTCGTCGCGCGGCTCGCCGGCCAGGTTGGCGCCGGGAAGGGCGGCGATCCGATCGGCCGGGACGGCCGCGACGCGCAGCGCACCGCCGGGCTCGCGCGCGAGGACCAGGACCGTCCCGGCCGCTGCACCCCAGGGCACGCCGTGGGCGCGGCCCGAAAGCCGGTGGCCGTCGGCCGTGGGCTCGAGTGTGAGCAGGTCGCCGGCCACCGCGGGCGCCGCGGTCAGGGGGCCGGCGGGTGCCTGGAGGCCACCGGCGACAGCCACGAAGCCGCCGAGCAGCGTGGTCTCGCCGAGCGGCAGCGGCACGGCATGGCTGCCGGCGATCCGGACCAGCGCGCAACCGTCGGCGACGCTGCCACCACCGCCGCCGGCAGCCTCGGGGACCGAGACGAGCGTGAAGCCGAGCTCGGTGAGCTCATCCCAGCGCTCGGGGTCCAGGGCCACGTCGGCCTCGCTCGCGCCGCCGTCGACCGGGTAGCGCGCGGCGAAGAGCTCGCGAAGGATCTCGCTGAAGAGGTCGGTGCCGCTCATCCGGCGCTCATCCGCCGTGCGGTGACGCCACGGAGGATCTCGGTCGTCCCGCCGCGCAACGTGATCATCGGCGCGGTCAGCACCATGTCGTCGAGCAGGGCCTGCAGCACGGCGTCGTCGACCGCGCAGTCCGACACCAGCTCGCGCACCGTCTCGATGCTGTTCTGCTCGTAGCCGGTGCCTGCGTCCTTGCAGAGCGCGGCGTCCGCGGCGAGGTCGCCGCCCTCGGCGGCGAGCACGCGCATCGAGAGGCCGCGCACGGCGACGAGCTCCGCCAGCAGGCGGCCGGCGGCCGTCGCGACCTCCGGGCGCTCCACCGGGGCGACGGCGAGGAAGCGCTCGACGAGCGGGTAGGTGCTCATGTAGCGGTCCGGGCCGCTGCGCTCGAAGCTCAGCTCGGCGAGCACCTGCTTCCACCCGGCCCCGAGGTGCCCGACGACGTCCTCGTCGTCGATCAGGACGTCGTCGAAGAAGACCTCGCAGAAGTCGGCCTCGCCGTTCATCGCGCCGATGGGCCGGATCTCGACCCCCGGCGCGCGCAGGTCGACGAGCATCTGGCTCAGGCCGACGTGCCGGTCCTCCGACGTGCCGTCGGTCCGGCACAACACCACCATGTAGTCGGCATGCTGCGCAGCCGTCGACCAGATCTTCTGGCCGCTGAGCCGCCAGCCGTCGTCGCTGTGCACGGCGCGCGTGCGCACCGACGCGAGGTCCGAGCCGCTTCCGGGCTCGCTCATGCCGATCGCGAAGGTGAGCTCGCCGCGAGCGATCAGCGGCAGGAACCTCTGGCGTTGGGCCTCGGTCCCGACCTCCAGCAGCATGGGGACGATCTGGCGCTCCGCCGTCCAGTGCGCGGTGACGGGGGCACCGGCCGCCAACAGCTCCTCAGCGATCACGTAGCGCTCCCGACCGGTGCGTCCGCCGCCGCCGTACTCGGTCGGGATCGTGACGCCCACCCACCCGCGCTCGGCCAGGCGCCGGGTCACCTCGCGCGAGAAGCCCCGGCACCATCCGTCGCACTGCGGCTCGAAGACACCCTCCTGCCGCCACTCGGCGAGCACCGCCCGCACCTCCAGACGCAGCTCGTCCAGCGGCGAGACGGGGCTTGACATCGCCGTGCCGGTCTCTGACATCGGTCGCATTGATGGCTACTATAACAAGCATTACGACCAGCCGGGCGCCGACTCGGCCTACCAGGTCACCTCGAGCCCTTGCAGCACGTTGGTCAGCAGGATCGACTGGAACTCCAGCCGCTGGTCGGGCACGACCCGCAGGCCGGGCAGGCGCTCGAAGAGCACCTCGAGGCCGACCCTGGCCTCGGTCCGGGTCAGCGGCGCCCCGATGCAGAAGTGGCGCCCCTTGCCAAACGTCATGTGGTCCTTGGCGTTGGACCGGTGGATGTCGAACCGCTCGGGCTCGGGGAAGCGCCCCGGGTCGTGCGCGGCCGCCGCGATGGCCAGCCACACCAGCGCGCCGGCCGGGATGACGGTGCCGCCGACCTCGACCTCGCGCGTCGTCGTCTTGAAGATCCCGACCGTGGGCGAGCGGCGCCGCAGCACCTCCTCGATGGTGTTCTCGATCAGCGAAGGGTCGGCCAGG
>DASYBY010000197.1:0-3644 GCA_036500525.1 Baekduia sp.
AAGCCCGAGGACGACAGGCCCTCGCGCTCCAGGTCGGTCGCGAGGCGACGCCGCACGCTCGCCTCCGCCCGCAGGAGGGAGTCCAGGGCGCGGTGCGCCAGGGGGTCGCCGAGCTGGGGAAGCGTCATCGCGCGAGGATCATGCCGCCCGGGTCGGACGGCTCCGAACGAACGAGCGGCACGCTCGCCCAGGGGGCGAGGTGCCGGGCGCGAGCTCGCCCAGGGGCTCGCTCGCGCGGCTCCGGGAGTACGAGCGTCTACAGCCCGATGGCCTGCGACGCGCCGCGCACGAACCGGCCGCTGACGGCGCGGCCGTCGATGCGGGCGAGGATCGCGTCGCGGGCGGCCAGCGGGCCGTCGGGCAGGACCTCGACCGTGCTGCTGCCCGCGTGCGGGATCGCGCCGCGGTAGTCGAGGATCGCGACCTCCTCGCCGGCGACGCGGCGGGCGGTGAAGACGAGGCGGCCGAGGGCGTCCAGGGTGGCGCCGTGGCCGGTGAGCACGACCGCGCGGGGATCCAGCGCGGTGATGGCGTGCGCGAGGCGGTTGGGGTCGCAGTCGGCCGTCAGCGTCAGCGTGCGCAGGCCGCCGCGGCGCAGGACGAGCTCCAGCGCCTGCGCCTGCAGGGCCTCGGCGTCGGGGGCGCGGGAGGCGTCGAAGACCAGGACGCCCTCGGGGCGCGAGGCGGGCGGGGCCGTGCGCTGCGTCGCCGCCAGCCAGCCGGTGGCGTAGCGCCACGCGAAGCCGTACTCGGGGGTCGGCGCCGCGCCGGGCTCCGGGGCGAGCGACTCGACCGTCGGCAGCAGCACCTCCTCGATCGTGCGCTCCACGGAGCGGACCGTGAGGCTCTCCTCGATCAGGCGGTTGGCGCCGTCCTCGTCGAAGCGGCCGAAGGCCGACTCCAGCCGGGCGGGCGAGGCCGGACCGGCGCCGCGCTCACGGGCGACCGAGACGGCCGAGGAGATGTTCTGCGTCTCCTCGAAGGCGGAGCGGAGCGCCTCGATCTCGGCCAGGTCGAACTGGCGATGCCCTCCCGCCGTGCGCTTGGGCTCGGGGAAGCCGAAGCGGCGCTCCCAGGAGCGCAGCGTGTTGGGGCTGACGCCGAGCATCGCTGCCGCGGCGTTTGTGCGGATCGATCCACCCATTACGGAGAGTCTTCGCCTTTTGGGAGGGTTGGCGCAACTTGCGCAAGCTCCGGTGCACGATGGGTGCGGGCTTGCACCGGAAGGAGGTGCCCCGCGCGGGGCGACGCGGAACCCGACTCGTCAGACGGTCGAGAGCACGATCAGCGCGCCGGCCGGCGGGCCGCAGGCGCCCACACGGGCCGCGTATCGCACGCCGTACTCGCCCGCGGGCCGCACGACCATCGTCCGCGGCGCGGAGAACCCCGCGACGATGATGCTCTGCAGCAGCTCGTCGCCCTGACCGGCCTCGGCGTCGGCCGGCTCCAGGAAGTCGCAGATGTGGCGGTCGACGGCGTCGGGCTCGTCGACCTCCAGCACGCGCTCGGCCCCGCGCGACAGCCCGCAGAGCTTCAGCTGCGGGTCGATGATGATGAAGGACTCGCCCCGCCGCGGGGCGAGGTCCTCGCCGGCGGTGATGACCACGCCGAGGCCGCAGAGGGCGCAGACCCGCGAGCGGGCGGCCTTCGAGGTCGGCGGCGACTGGCCGCAGTGGCCGCAGAAGCGGACCTGCGGCGTGTGGTCGATGGGATCGGGGACGAGGCGGAGTGCGGGGCGGGCGAAGCTCAAGTGGGGATCCTGGTCAGGCTCAAGCGGTCAGGCGAGGTCGGCGGGACGTCGAGGCGACGGCGATGTCGTCGAACTCCAGGGGCTCCTCGGCGGCGGGGTGACGGACGCCGCCGTCGGCGAGGTCGAGCAGCTGGCGGGCGGCCAGCGTGGGGGAGCCCGCGAGGTGCCGGGCGCCCGTCGTGCGGGAGCGCCCCGTGCCACCGCGGCGGAACAGCATCACCGGCAGCGCGCCGGCCGAGGCGCGGACGCGGTAGGCCCAGCGGGCGACGTCGTCGTCCTGCTCCTCGCCGCCGGCGATCACGACGACGCGCGGCTCGTAGGACGACACCACGTCGCCCAGGCCGGCGAGGCCGTTCATCGGCAGCGTGATCGTGCGGAGCCCAGTACGGCGGACGCACAGCTCCAGCGCCCGGAGCGCGAGGGCGTCGGGATCGAGCTGATCGCCGGTCGCGTCGCCCATGAGGACCGTGGGGCGGCGCTCGGGCGGCGGTGACAGGCGCTGGGCGCGACCGAGCCACTCGCATGCCCACCGGGCGGCCAGCGCCCAGGGCGCGGAGTCCGTGCCGTGGCGATCGCCGATCTCCTCCATGGACGGAAGGAGGACCTCCTCGACGGAGCGCTCGACCGAGCGCAGCGCCAGCGCGCCCTCCATCGCCGCGTCAGCGCGCTCCAGCTCGAAGGCCGCGAGCGCCCCGACCAGCACGTGCGTGTCCGCCGCCACCGACTCGCGCGCACGAGAAATGGCGGACGAGATCGACAGCCCCTCCTGCAGCGCATCGCGCAGCGCGGCGATCTCCCCGTGCGTGTAGAGGCGGTGCTTTCCGGGCGACCGCTGGGGCTTCGGGTAGCCGAAGCGACGCTCCCACGCACGGAGCGTGTTCGGGCTGACGTTCAGGACGGCAGCCGCTTCTGAGGTTTTCAGCGTGCGCACGGCCGTTGAACGGGATCACGGCGTACAGCTTTAGTCCCGCCTGGGGCACAAAATGCATCGGTTTCGCGCAGTTTCCCGTGCAGAGCCACTGACCCAGCTTACGCTCGCCGCCCGCTGTTCGTCCAGTTCTCAACGGAAGGCTCTGCCATGAACAACCTGAAGCTGCGCGCCCTGCCCCTCGTCGGCGCCCTCACGCTCATCGCCTCGATGGCCGGTTACCTCGGCGGCCGGTAGCACCCGGTCATAGACCCCTCGCCAGGGGCGCTGTAGCGTCCAGGGCGTGAGCGGGTCCAACACTTCGAGACCGCAGCTCGCCGTCGCCCTTGCGTGGACGGCTTTGGTCCTGAGCTTCGTCGCTGCGGTCGCAGTACCCGGAAACGGTGACTGGGCCCTGTGGCTCATCCTCGTCGGATGCGCTGTGGGCTCGCGGTTGGTCACGGCCGACCTTCACGCGAACCTGTTCATCTCCGGAGCGTTCCTGTGCGGAGCGCTGGCCGCGGTCTTCCTTGGACCGGCCGCGGCCTTCGTGGTCCCGGCACTCGCCGAGCTCGTCGGATGGACCGTCGAGCGCTACCGGCGCGTGATGCTGCTGATCAACCTGGCCGGCGCAGTGCTGCCGACCGTGCTGGCCGCCGTGGTGGTCCACGCGCTGGACGTCCAGCAGGAGGGCGTGCGCTTTGTCGTCGTGCTCGCGGTGGCCTCCTTCGGGGTCATCGTCACCAACATCGAGTTCGTCGGGTTGGAGATCGCGCTGGTCGAGGGCGACGAGCTCGAGACCCGCCACCGGCCGCTCATCGACTTCTTCCCCGCGGTGGTCCTCAACATCGGCCTGAGCACCGCCATCGGCGCCCTCTACGTCCAGACGGGCTACGCCGTGCTGAGCCTCGTGCTCGTCGCGGTCCTCGCGTTCACGTACATGGCGCGCCTGGTGATCGCCGCGCGCGAGCGCACCAAGGAGTACGC
>DASYBY010000198.1:0-12865 GCA_036500525.1 Baekduia sp.
TGATCAGGCTCACCCGCGGCCCGATGAACACCTCGTCGCCGATGGTGATCCCGCCGATGTCGTTCAGCGTGCAGTTGTGGTTGATGAAGACGTTGCGCCCGACGCGGAGGTTGACGCCCTGGTCGGAGTAGACCGGGGGGACCAGCCGGAAGGTCGGATCGACCTCGGTGTCGGTCAGCTCCGCCCACGCCGCGCGGATCGCGTCCTGATCGGCGTAGGGCAGACGGTTGAGCCGCTCGGTCAGCGCGATCGCGCGATTGACCCGCTCGAACACCGGGCGGGCCTCCGGGGCGCGGACCTCCATCGACCAGCCGTCGTCCATGCGGCGAGGCTAGCGACCGCGGCGGCGCCGATGAGTTCGCGCGTGCGTCATCGTCTAGGGCCTATGCCCGCATCCCTCTGGAGCCGTGTCGCCGACCTCACCCTGACCATCGCCGAGCACGGCTGGGAGCACGTGATGCCGCCCGGCGAGCCGGAGCACGGCCGCTACGTCCTGCACCTGCGTGGCGGGACGAGCGAGGGGCTCGGCGAGGAGGTCGGCGGGACGATGATGGACAAGGACGGCGCGTTCCTCGCGCTCGCGCCGGCGCTGCCGCTGGCGGGCTCGTGGACGCTGGCGTCGTTCAGCGACCACGTCGCCGGACTCGACGTGTGGCCCGAGGAGCCGGAGTGGGACATGGCGCGCCGGCTGCGGCGGTGGGCGTTCGAGTCGGCCGCGCTCGACCTGGCCCTCGCGCAGAGCGGCCGCACGCTCGGCGAGGTCCTCGGCCGCACGCCCGCGCCGCTGCGCTTCGTCAACTCGCTCGGGCTCGGCGACCCGCCGTCCTTCGCCACGATCGGCCGCCGGCTGGAGCGCTACCCGGGCCTGCGCTTCAAGCTCGACGCGCAGGCGTCATGGTCAGCGTCGCTGATCGCCGAAGTCGCGGCGACGGGCGCGGTCGACGTCATCGACTTCAAGGGCCGCTACGGGATGGAGGTCGAGGACGAGGCGGCGCTGCTGGCGATGTACCGCGAGGTCGTCGCGCGCTTCCCCGCCGCGATCCTCGAGGACCCGCACGACCTGCCGGAGGTCGCGGAGCTGCTGGAGCCGCACGCGGCGCGCGTGTCCTTCGACGCCCCGATCGCGACCGCGGCGGACATCACGACGACCATCATCAACGTCAAGCCGTCGCGGATCGGCAGCCTGCGCGCGTTGTTGGACATCTACGACCACTGCGAGCAGCACGCCGTGCGCATGTACGGCGGCGGGATGGGCGAGCGCGACGTCGCCCGCGGCCAGATCGAGCTGCTGGCCTCGCTCTTCCACCCCGACTCCACCAACGACGTCGCGCCCTCGCCCTACAACCGGCCCGACCTGGCGGCGGCGCTGCCGCAGAGCCCGCTGGTGCCGGACGGCGCCGGCGTGACGGGGTTCCGCTGGGGCTAGCGGGCGATCTCCTCCGCCCAAAGCCCGCCGAGCTCTTCCACCGTGGTCACGAACGCCTGCGCCGGGAAGACCTTGTCGTTGAGGAAGGCGTGGGTGTCGGGGTCGCGGTCGGCGCAGGCGTCGCGGAGAATGACGATCCGGTAGTCGCGGTCCATCGCCTCGCGGACGGTGGACAGGACGGCGCCGCTGGTGCTCAGGCCGGCGAGGACGATGGTGGTGATGCCTTGTGCATGGAGTTGCTCGTCGAGGTCGGTGGTGGTGAACGCGCCGACGCGCACCTTGCGGACCGCGATGTCGCCGGGCCGGTGGTCGAGTCGTTCATGGACCTGGGTGGCCGGCGCGTCGGCGTGCAGCGCCGGCCGCTGCTCGGCCGAGGTCCTCCCGGCGAACACGCTGGTCTCGGGGATGGCGTCGAAGTCCGCGTCGGTGAACGCGACGCGGACCCAGCCGACGTGGGCGTCGTGCGCGCGGGTGTCGTCGATGGCGGCCGTGACGCGCTCGAGCAGCGCACCGGCGCCCGGGAGCTGCGCGACGATCCCGGCTTGGTAGTCCAGCACGAGCAGCGCGGTGCTCCGGGGATCGAGGGTGGGCCGGTCAGGCATGGGTGTCGTCCTTTTCGCGGCTCAGTGAGCGGTCGAACACGGTGATGATGAGGAAGATCGCGCCGACGCCGATCAGCAGCAGCGCGAGGTGATGCATGCCGCTGGTGTCGGCCGAGTGGCCGTAGAAGGCGCCCTGCGCGGCGGAGGAGATGATCGCGCCGAGGTAGCCGAAGGTCCGCAGGAGGCCGGCCGACGCGCCGATGTCGTCGGGGTTGGCCTGGCGGTAGACCGAGTTCTGCAGGGCCAGGCTGTTGAGCCCCTGCGGGATGCCGAAGACGAGCGCGACGACGAGCAGGATCCAGATCGCCGTCGAGGGATGCAGCGCGAGCAGCAGCGCGCAGCCGACGATCTGCGTCGCCGCGGCGACCACGAGCTTGCCGCGCACGGCCGTGCTGCGCCCGCTGATCAGCGACACGACGATCCCGGTGAGGAACAGCGGCAGGGTGGCGAGGCCGGCCTGGCTGGCCGAGAGGCCGCGGCCGTGCTCGAGCCACTGGGTGTACCCGTACAAGAAGCTGTAGGACACGATGTAGGCCAACAGCGCGCGCCCGTAGGTGATGAGCAGCGGGGTGTTGCTGCCGAGGACGCGCAGGTCGATGAACGGGTCGTCGTGGGCGAGCTCGCGGGCGGTGAACGCCGCGGCCGCGGCGGCGGTGATGACGAGCAGGTACCAGTCCTCGAGGCGCGGGTGCATCAGGAAGAGCAGCAGCGCCACGAGGGTGCCGGCGAAGAGGGCCATGCCGAGCAGGTCGAGGTCGAGGACGCGCAGCTGCGTGCCGGTCCGCGCCACCTTCGGGAAGCGGCGTGCCCCGAGGATGAAGGCGAACACCGCGAGCGGGATGTTGATGGCGAACGTCGTGCGCCATCCGCCGAGGCCGATCAACAGGCCGCCCAGCGACGGGCCGATCACGGCGATGGTCTGCGTCGAGATGGCGAGGACCGTGAGGACGAACGCGGGGCTGTCCTGACCGGTCCGCTCGCTCTCGTCGCGGATGAGGCGCATCGCCGCGGGGTAGCCGGCGCACGTGCCGAACCCGAGGATGACGCGCGCGAGGATCAGCACGCCGAGGCTCGGCGCGAGCGTGCCGATCACCCCCGCCGCGCCGACCAGCGCGGTCGCCGGGAGGAACAGGCGCCGCGGCCCGTACATGTCGATCAGCCGGCCGACCACGGGCTGACCGACCGCCGTGGCGAGGTAGAGCGCGGAGATCAGCCACGCGGTCGCCGACGCCGGCTCGCCGAACGCCACGCCGATCGGGACCAGCGTGACGGCGATGATCGTCGAGTTGATGGGGTTGAGGACCGCGCCCGAGATCAGCGGGGCGAGCAGCTTGCGGTCGAACCCGTCGTCGGACCCGAAGCGGAAGCGGGTGCGCAGCCGCGCGGTGCGGGACGTCGTCGCCGGGGCGCTCACGGCTCCACGACGCGTTCGAGCAGGACCAGCGCCTCGTTGACCACGGCCAGCTCGGCCGCGCTGAGCCGCTCCGCGAGCGTGCGGCTCAGCCACTCCTCCCGCGTGGCACGAGCGCCCTGCCCCTGGGCGCGTCCCGCCTCCGTGAGGAAGATGAGCTGGCGGCGGCCGTCGGCCGGGTCGTCCTCGCGACGCACCAGCGCCTGCTTCTCCAGCGCCGCCACCGTCGCCGCCATCGACTGCGGCCGCACCCGCTCGGCGCCGGCCAGGGCGCTGGTCGACGACGGCTCGTTGAGCGCCAGCCGGGCCAGCGCCGACGCCTGGGCGGAGGTCAGCTCGCCGACGGCCGACGCATCCTGCATCTGCCGGCGCAGGCGACCGACGAAGACGCGAAGCGCCTGGGCGGCGGTGACGGCGGACGCGGGGATGGCCTTGGACGAGGACGACATATGGACAGTCTAGCCTGTGCAGGCCGACTGTCTATCTGCCGGGTCAGCCGCAAGACCGCTCCTGTTACAGCACCTCCACGCTCGTCGACGACTCGTTGTCGGCCGTGCTCGGGTCGAAGGTGGCGCTGGATGCCGTGCCGGTGATCGGGATGGTGCCGAGCTGGACGGCGGTCGCGTTGATGGTGAGGGTTGCGGTGGTGCCGGAGGCGAGGGATCCGATGGTCCAGGTGCCGGTGCCCGGGTCGTAGGTGCCCTGGGTCGGCGAGGCGCTGGAGAAGACGAGACCGGACGGGAGGGGCAGCGACGCGGTGGCGCCGTTGGGGGTCGAGGGACCGGCGTTGGTCACCGTCATCGTGACCACCACGAGGCTGCCGAGCAGGGCCGCGGAGGGATTGACCGAGACGTCGGCCGCCAGGTCCGCCACGAGCGGGGTGACGGTGGCCGAGTCGGCCTCGTTGCCCGGGACCGGGTCGTCGGCGCCGGTCTGGGCGATCGTCGTGCTGAGGGTCGCCGGGTCCGGCCCGGCCACCGCGGCGACGATCGTCAGCTGCGCGTCGCCGGCGGACGCCAGCGTGCCGACCGTCCACGCGCCGGTGGTGGCGTCGTAGCTGCCGGCGCTCGGGACGGCCGAGTCGATCGTCAGGCCGGCGGGCAGCAGCGCGCTCACGCTGACGTCGCCGCTCGCGTCCGGCCCGTTGTTGGTGGCGTCGATCGTGAAGGTGATGTGGTCGCCGACGTCCGGTGTCGCGTCGTCGACGGTGGTGCTGATCGACACGTCGGCCTCCTGGATGGCCGCGACGTCGACGGTGCCGGTCTGGTCGGCGGTGTCGTGGTCGTACTGGTCGAGGTGCGCGACCGTGGCCGAGAACGTGTCGGTGGCGACGGTGTCGGCGTCCGCGGTGACGTGCAGCGTCGCGCTCGCCCCGGAGGCGAGCGAGGCGATCGACCAGCTCCCGGTCCCCGCGTCGTAGTCGGTGCTGTCGGCCGTCGCCGACGACATCGCCGACGGCACCGCGGCGTCGAGCTCCAGGCCGGTCGCCGTGTCGGGGCCATCGTTGGTGACCACGACGGTGAAGGTCACCGAGTGGCCGACGTGGACCGTGGTCTGGTCGGCCGAGACCGCCACCGAGACGTCGGCCCGCTGCGGCGTGACACTGACCGTGGCGCTGTCGTCGGCCGGGTCGGGGTCGGGCTGGTCGGCGTGGTCGATCGTGGCGATGAGCATCGCGGGCGCCGGGTCCGTGACGTGGGCGACGATCTGCAGCGTCGCGGAGGCGCCGGAGGCGAGCGAGCCGACGGTCCACTCGCCGCTCGCGCTGTCGTAGTCGCCGTCGGCGATGGTGAACGCCAGCTCGAACGGGAGCGGGGCGGCGACCGTGACGCCGGTCGCCGCGTCGGGACCGGCGTTGGTGACCCTCAGCGTGAAGGTGACCTGGCCGCCGGGCAGCGGCTCCGGGTGGTCGACCACGGCGGTGAGCCCGAGGGCGGCGCCGGACACCTGGATCGTCACGGTGGCGGGCGCGGACCGGACGGTGCCGTCGGACGCCGTGTAGGTGAAGGTGTCGGTGCCCGAGAAGTCGGCGTCGGACGTGTAGGTGTATCCGCCGGTCGAGTTGAGCACGAGCGTGCCGTGGGCGGGCGGGGTCGCGACCGCGGCGCTCAGGCCGTCACCGTCGGGGTCGGTGTCGTTGCCGAGGACGCCGGGGTCGCGGACGGTGAGCGTCTTCCCGGCGACGGCGGTCGCCGCGTCGCCGTGGGCGATGGGCGCGCCGTCGATCGGCGCCGGCGGGAGGGCGGGCGGCGCGGGGGTCGTCGGGAGGGGCGGCGTGGGCGCGGCGACGGCGGGGAGCGGCTGGGCGGGAGCGGGCGCCGCCGTGACGCGCACCGCGTGGCGCGCCGCGACGCAGCTCGCGCGCTTCGGCACGACCTTGCCGTGCAGCACGCAGGTCAGCAGCGCGTAGGTGCCGGCCCGCGTGGCCGTGGGGATCCGGGCGCGGAGCGTGAGCGTCGCGTGGCCGGCGCGCTTGACGGCGCGCAGGTGACCGACCGCCACACGCGTGCCGCGGGACGAGCCCTTCGCGGGCGCGAGGTAGAGCGCGACCGTCGCGGCGCTCGTGGTCGTGCGAGCGGGGTTGCGGAGCGTGACCGGGAGGCGGAACGCGGCGCCCGCGGCGAGCCGCGCCGGCGCCGACGCGACGGCCGGCACCGGGTAGTGGCGGGCCGCCGCGGCGCCCGTGGCGACCGGCGCGTGCGCCGTCGCGGGCGCCGCCGCCGCCGAGGCGTTCCGGCTGGGCGCCGCACCCGCCGGCCCGGCGGCGCTGCCCAGCGCGAGCAGCGTCGCCGCGGTCAGCAGGAAGGCGACGGCGCGGCGATGCGCGCGGTGCCCGATCGGTCGACTGGCCTGATGCATTGAAGGCCGGACGCTATCTCGCGGGGGCGCCCTCAGCGTCGGTCGGCGCACAGATTGCACCTTCAGCGCGGCCGCGACCGCGACCGTCCGCCCCGGCGCGACGACAACCGGCGGCACCACGACCGCCGGCGCCGGCGTGCCCGGACCCGGGTCGCCCACCGGCGCCGTCGTCACCGTGATGTCCCGCGTCACCACCGCCTCGTTGGCGGCCGAGTCCGTCGCGCTCGCCGTCACCGTGTACACGCCCGGTCCCCCGGACACGTGGCTGACGCTCAGCCCCCGCCCCATCGTGCCGTCGCCGAAGTCTCAGATCACCGGGGCGTTCGAGCGGTCGACCGCGGCGCTGACGTGCACCGGGGCCAGGACGTGTCGAGGCTGTCCTGGTTGAAGCGCCTCCAGACGACCATCGCGTCGCCGGCGGCGTCGACGGCGACCTGGACCGACGGTGTGCTGCCCGCCTCGTCCTCCGTGAGCGTCGCGACGGTGGTCGTGCGGACGAGCGCGCCGCCGGCGTCGAGCAGCGTGACGCGCACGGTGCGAGCGCCGTCGGAGAGGTGGCCCCCGATCCAGGCGACGGCGGTCATGTTGGTGGTCGACGTCGCCATGGCGGATGCCGGCCGCGTCCGTGCTGACTCCGTCACCGACTTCGCGCCGCCGATCGCGATCGCCCGCGGTCTGCGCGGCCGGCGCGGAGCCCGCACACCGGGCGGGGCGCGCCCATGCGAGCATCCTCTCAGGTCGGTCGGCCTTGACAATGGTGGGGACCCACTGAGTAAGATCGACCGACACCCATAACAAAGCGCCCCCGCGCCGTTGGTAGCGGCCGGGGGCATGGCCCAAGGAGCTATTCCTCCATGAGCACCCCGCAGCGTAACGACGCTTGCGTCATCGCCGTCGACCCCTCGGTCGCCGGGATCCTCCGCCTCCAGACCCTCGCGGTCCTGGAGGCCAACCACCATCACTTCGAGGACCTGCGCGAGCTGCGTCCCGAAGAGCAGCACGCGTTGTTGGTGCTCTACCGCGACGCGTTCGCCGTCCTCGACGCGCTTGGGTGGGCGGCGGTCGCCTCGGTCGCCGTCGACGTGCCGCTGACCGCGGGGCACGCCGAGCAGCTGCGCCGCTGCCACGCCGACCTCGTCGAGACCAACCACGACCGGCGCGCGGCGCTCGCCACCGCGGCCGATCCGGAGGCGCGCCGCGCGATCCGCGCGGACATCGCGGCCGACCGCGCAGCGGCCGACGCGCTCGTCCACCTGCTGGCGGCGCTCAGCGCGCGAACACGATGATGGCCACGCCGACCAGGCAGACCACCGCGCCGCCGAGGTCGGCGCGGTCGGGATGGAAGCCGTCGAACGCCACACCCCACAGCAGTGAGCCGACGATGAAGACACCTCCGTAGGCGGCGAGGACGCGGCCGAACTCGTTGGAGGGCTGCAGAGCGGCGATGACGCCGTAGCCGGCCAACACGACACCACCCGCCAAGACATACAAGATCCCCTTGTGCTCCTTGACGCCCAGCCAGACGAGATAGGCACCACCGATCTCCGCCACGGCGGCGAGAACGAACAACGCGATGGTGCGGCCGGTCATCGGCCGCATCCTCGCAGCAGCGCGTCGCGTCGTCGCGTCGAGCGCCACACCCCCGCGGTCGCCGCCGGCCGCCGCGAATCGCCGCCACCGGCGCGCAGCGATGGGCACGCCGACGCGCCAAGGCCTCCGCCTCACCGCCAACCGCCGACGCTCCGCGGTCGTCACCGGCGCGGAGTGGCGGCCGGCGCCAAGACCTCCGCCGCGCCGCCGGCCGGCGGCGCGGAATGGCGGGGCGCGCAGCGGCGGCCGCCCGGCCTACGTCGCGCCCTCCGCGCCACGCCGTCCCCGCGCGATCGCCCCGACCGCCTCCGCGACGGCCATCTCCCGCGCCACGCTGACGATCCCCGTCCCGCAGGTCGGCGTCAGCAGCGACTGCCGACCGGTCGCCCCCGTCGCGCGCAGCGCCGCGTCGAGCAGCGCCGGCGCCTCGGCGTCTCCCTCCGGCCGGTCCGGCGCGACGATCCCCCACGCGACCCGACCGCCGCCGGCCAGCAGCGTGCGCAACGCCGCCGCGCCCTCGTCGCCCAGCCCCAGCGTCAAGTCGAAGGACAACACATCGGGCGCCGCTCGCACGATCACCGGCCACGGCACCGGGCAGCACACGTGCAGGCCCCAGGCCGCACCCACGCCCCGCAGCGGTTCCCACACCCGCTCGATCCCCGGCGCCGCGACGCGGTCGAGCAGCGGCTCGTCGACGACCAACACCACCGACAACCCACGACGCTCCAACACCGCGACCTGCTCGGCCACCTCGGCCGCCAGCCGCCCCGCGATCGCGTCCGCGGCCTCCACCGGCGACCCCAGCGCGCAGGCGAGCGTCAGCGGTCCCGTCACCTGCAACTTGACCACGCCGTGTGCCGGCGGGCGCCGCGCCAACTCCCCCAGCAGCGCCTCCCACGCGCGCGGGCGCGCCCGCGTACCTCTCCACTCCGCGATCATGTCCCCCTCCACCCCCGGCAACTGCGGGCAGAACGGCAACGCATAGGCCTTGACCGCATGCGCGGCCGCCGCGGCGCCGCTCGCGTGCGGAAGGCTCCCCACCCCCGTCGTCGTCCAGGGCGCCAGACGATCCAGAACCGGTGCGCGCGTCATCCAGTACCGCCGCATCCGCGTCCCGTCACGATCCTCGCGCACGTCTTCGAGCTGCCCGCCGAGCCGCTCGATGATCGTCGCGGACGCCCGGTTCTCCACCGCACACGTCACCAGCACCCGATCGATCCCTTCGCCCCGCGCGATCACGAGCGCCTGCCGGAGGATCTCGGTGGCGTGGCCGCGGCGGCGATACGCCGGGCGGACCGCGTAGCCGATGTGACCGCCGACCTCGGCCAGGTGCTCGTTGAGCGCGTGGCGGATCGAGACGCGGCCGACGAGCTCCGCCCCGACATACGCGCCGAGGAAGGTCGCCGGGACACGACCATCCGGCACCTCCACGCCCCGCCGTCGCCGGTCGAGCCGCGCCAGGTACCCCGCCCACGGCTCCGCCGGAACCCAGTCCAGCAAGAAGGTGAAGGCCTCGGTCGCCAGCTCGCGCTGGGCCTCGCATGCCGCCGCCTCGTCCCCGAGTTGTAGTGGTCGCAGCCGCACCCCCCGATCGTAGGCGCGTACGCAAAGTCGCGTACAGCCAACCGGTGCGGCGCGGGATAGGTTGCCGCGCATGACAGGACGGCTCGCCCTGCCCACGCGCTCGCTCGCCACCGTTGTGATGGTGGTCGGCCTGCTCTGCGCCGCCGGGGCCGGGGAGGCCACGGCGGCCACCTACACCTGGGCCGGCGGGAGCGGGAGCTACACGGACCCGGCGCACTGGATCGCGAGCCCCGCGGCGCCGGGGACGCTGCCGGGGCCGACCGACGACGTCGTCATCGCCGGGACCACGGACCTCACCGTTGACTACGTCGGACCGCCCGGCGTGCAGCGGTCGGTGGGGTCGCTGACGCTCGGCGGGACGTCCAGCGGCACGCAGACGCTGCTGATCAAGACGGCCGGCGGCACCGGCGACGGACGCCTGGAGGTCTCCGGGCCGGCGACCATCACGGCGCACGGCCGGGCGATCCTCGACCAGGACGCCACCGGCCTGGCGTTGCCGGGCAACGTCCCGCAGCTCAACTTCAACGGGCCGGCGACCAACGCAGGGGTGATCCTCGCGCGGCGGGAGGGCAGCGTCGACGATCGCATCGCGAGCATCGGCTCGGGGACGATCGCCAACACCGGGACGATCGCGGTGCAGAGCGGCCAGCTCGAGGTCAAGCACATCATCAACACCGGGACGATCGCCGTCGACGCCGGCGGCCAGCTGTTCGTGAACACCGGCGGGCAGGCGATCGGGTTCACGCACAACGGCGGGACGGTCACCAACCATGGTGATGTCCTCCTCAACAACTCCGGGTGGGCGCAGAACGGCGGGACGACCACGGGCAACCCCGTGCGGATCGCCACCGGGCAGCTCGCCGACACCGCCGGCACCGGGTCGTTCCTCGTCGTCGGCAACGGCAACAAGCTCTCCGGGACCGTCCCGGCCGGGCAGACCGTGCAGCTCGGCAGCCCGACCGACGAGCAGTCCAACTCCATGAACCTGCAGCCGGGCGGCTTCACCGTCGCGCCGGGCGGCACGCTGATCCTGGCGCCGCCGCCGAGCAACGGGGTCGAGCTGCTCGACAACCCGCTGACGGTCGACGGCACGCTGCAGGTCAAGGCCACCAACACGCAGGCGGTCGTCAGCGGCGGGCTCACCGTGGGGGCTTCGGGCAGCGTCGGCGTGGACGTCGGCACGCTCCTGCTCCGTGGTCTGACCGTCAACCACGGCGCGCTCTCGATCGCGCCCGGGGCCACCGTCCGGCTCTCCAGCAGCACCCCCAACTTCATGAGCGACGGCACGCTGGACTTCCAGATCGCCTCGCCGACGAGCTTCGGCACCATCACCCGCACCGGCGGCGAGACCGCCACGCTCGGAGGCTCGGCGCGCGGCGTGCTCGTCGGGGGCTACGTGCCCGCGGCCGGGACGGCGTTCAAGGTCATCACCTCGCTCTTCACCGGGACGTTCGGCGCGGTGGGTGGAGGGTTCGCGACGCAGTACACGGGCGACGGCGTGAGCCTGGTGTACCGCGGGGCGGCGGGTGGCGGCGGAGGAGCGGGTGGAGGCGGCGGAGCGACCGGCGGCGGCCCGGCCCCGGGCGGCGGGCCCGGCACCACGCCACCGAAGCCGGCGCTCCGCTGCACCGTCCCCAACCTGAAGAACAAGACCGTCAAGGACGCGACCACCGCCCTCAAGAAGGCCCGCTGCGCCCTGGGCACCATCAAGCGCCCTCACAGGCGCAAGGCCCGCCGAGCCGCCACCCGCATCATCGCCCAGACCCGGCGAGCCGGCACGACGTCAACCAAGGGCACCAAGATCGGCGTGACCATGGGCAAGCCGGCGAAGCCGAGGCCGAAGGCCAAGCACAAGCGGCGCTGAAGGGCGCCGTCAGCGCGCCCGCCGACGCTCAGCCCGCCGGCATGGCCGTGGTGGCCGGCGTCGGCGACGTCGGCACGACCGGGGGCGGCGTGGTGGTGCTCGGCGGCGTGGCCGTCGTCGGCGGCGCGGTCGTGCTCGGCTTCGGCTTCGGCCCCTTCGCCTTCGGCACCCCCGGCGCGTTGACGATCCGCCCCGACGGCGACAGCCGCACCGCGCGCGAGCCGAAGTCGAGCCGCGACGCCCCGGAGACCAGTCGCGCCGCCGCGTGCCGGCCGTCGATCACCGGAAGCCCGGGACCGACGAGCTTCAGCGGCACGAACCGCCCACCGGTCAGGACGCCGTCGGCACCGATCTCGACGCGCAGCAGCCCGCTGAGGCTCAGCGTCCCGCCCCGGGCGAAGTTCTTGTAGCCCGCGAGGTTGCCCAAGGAGTAGGCGATCGTCCGCTTGCGGTAGATCTCGATCCCGCGCAGCACGTGCGGACCGGAGCCCAGCACGAGGTCCGCGCCCGCGTCGACGGCCGCGTGCGAGAAGGCGCGCAGGTTGCCGCGCAGCTCCCCGAAGGCCTCCTCCTCTCCCAGCGGAACCCGCGTCTGCCCGGCGCCCTCGGCCCCGCCGTGCATGAAGACGATCACGACGTTGGCGCGTGCCGCCGCCTCGGCGACCAGCTTGTGCACCGCCACCAGGTCGCGGATCGGCGACGTCCACGGATAGGCCGAGAACCCCAACAACGCCACACGACTCTGGCCGACGGTCAGGTAGCGGATCTCGCCCGGCCGCCCGGTGTAGGCGACCTTGACCGCGCTCAGCGCCCGCACGGTCGCGCCCATGCCGAGCGCCCCGAAGTCCCAGGCGTGGTTGTTGGCCAGGTTGACGGCGTCGACGCCCGCGCTCCGTAGCGCCCCCGCGTTGGCCGCCGGGGCCTGGAAGGCGAAGCAGGTCGGGGTGGGCTTCGGGCACTTCGAGCTCCCGCCCGCGCCCAGCGTGCCCTCGAGGTTGACCGCGGCCAGGTCGGCCTTGCGCAGCGTGGACGCGACCCCGGCGAGCATCCCGCGGGCGCGATCGGGCGGCAGGCCGTAGGACGATCCCAGCGTGACGTCGCCGCCCCAGACGATCGTGAGCGGCTGCCCGGGAGGCAGCTTCCGCACCACGGCCGCGTCCGCATCAGTACCCCGCTCGCCACCGCCACCGATCAGCGCGACCGCCGCCACGCCGGCGCACAGCGCGATCGCGGCCAGTCCGAGCGCCCGGCGTGCAGTGACATGGACTCGACGACGGCTCAAGGTACTGGTGGTCTTCGCCACGTCGCCCCCGATCCCGCCTCGCGAAGTCCTGACCCGCGGCGCGCCGATCTGGTCTGAGCGCGCCCTACCTCGCCATGACCCCCAACTGCACCAGCGCGCCGCGCAGCGCGTCGCGGTCGGCCTGCAGGTCGTCGAAGAAGACGCTGTCGCCTTCGTCGTCGCAGGCGGCGACCAGCGCGCCGATGGGCAGGTAGCGCACCGGCTGGTCGTCGACGGTCAGGTCCAT
>DASYBY010000199.1:0-9398 GCA_036500525.1 Baekduia sp.
AGGTCGAGGCCACGCCGAGGGCGCCGGTGACGATCGCGACGGCGATCATCCCCAGCACGAGCCACGTCAGCTGCACGTTGTCGCGGTCGGGGATCGCGCTGTCGAGGACCTCGCGCAGCAGGAACGGCGAGATCATGCTCAACCCCGCGCTCAGCGCGATGATCGCGAGCACGACGAAGAGCCGCATGCGGTACGGCCGGAAGAGCGCGGCGATGCGCCGCAGCTCGGACCGCGGGGTGGTCACGAGGCGCGCGGGGCGACCAGCCGCCCGTCCGCCACGTCGGCCACCTCGTCCAGCACCCCGGCGAGATCGCCGGCCAGCGCGGGCCACGAGAAGCGATCGCGGGCCGCACGCCAGGCGCGCCGTCCACGCCGGCGGCGCTCGACCGGATCGGCCAGGCACGCCGCCATCGCGTCGGCCAGCTGCGCCTCGTCGTCGGGCGCGACCAGCCAGCCGGTGGTGCCGTCGTCGACGATGTCGGCGGGACCGAAGCGGTCGACGGCGATCGGCGGCAGCCCGCAGGCCATGCCCTCGACCAGCACCGAGCCGAACTGCTCGCGCACGGAGGCGAGCACGAGCGCGTCCGAGGCCGACAGGAACGCCGGCAGCTCGTCGTGGCCGTGCCAGCCCGCGAGGAAGACGTTGCGCGCGCCGGAGGCGGCGATGGCGTCGCTGGGGTGCTCGCCCTCCCACTCGCCGGGATAGCCGCCGAGCAGCACGAGCGACGCGTCGGGCACGAGGCGGCCGGCGGCCTGGGCGCGGGCCCAGGCGCGGACGAGCAGCCCGAGGCGCTTGACGGCGGTGAAGCGGCTGACGCAGATCAGGACGGGACCGCGGCTGAGCGGCTCGATGTCGCGCGCGCTGTAGCCGACGCTGCCCTCCTCCCCGCCCGGCCGCCAGCCGCGCGGCTCGGTGACGAGGTGGTGGCGCCAGTGCGCGGCGCGGTCGACGTCGAGGTGGTCGAAGCGCTCGGGGTCGAAGCCGTTGGGGCTGAGCACGCAGCGCGACGGATCGACGCCGAGCAGCTCTACCGCGCGCGGGATCTGCCCGGGAGTCAGCACGAGTAGGCGCTCGGAGCCCTGCGCCCACGCGCGCATCCGGCGGGCCCACGCGGCGGCGTAGGGCCAGGGCGCGCCGTCGGCGATCGCCTCGAGCATCAGCAGCTCGGTCCCGTGCAGGTGCGTGATGACCGGGACGCCGGGCGCGACGCGGGCGGCGGCCTCGTGCAGCGGCGTGAGGTGGTGCAGGTGCAGGACGTCGTGCTCGGCGGCGCCGGCCTCGCTCAGCGCGCGGGCCCAGGCGGCGGTGTGGCGCTCGAAGCCGGCGTCGTCGATCGCGGCGAAGACGGGGTCGTCGGCGTCGGGACGGTCCTCGTAGGACGGGTGCATCGGGGCGTCGCGGGCGTCGAAGTCGACCGGGTGGACGTCCTGACCGGCGTAGAAGGCGCGGGCGTCGCCGTGACCGCTGCGCGAGCCGGCGACGATCGTCACGTCCCAGCCGTGGGCGGGCAGCTCATGGGCGAGGGCACGGGCCACATGCGCGGATCCACCACGAGGGAAGAACATCAGGCCGGAGAGCACACGCACACCACTGTTGTACCCGATGGCGAGCGAAACCCCGGAACGGCGCGGGATCCGGGCGCGCTCAGAGCCGGCGACGTGCTGCGTCGCCGCGCGTGGTCAGAGGCGGCGGAAGACGATCGCGGTCGGGACCGTCCGACCGCCGGGCAGCGCGATGCCGTGGCCCTCGCGCGGCACGTTGCGCAGGCGGCCGCCGCAGACCAGCGAGGTCGAGCCGCCGCCGTCGAGGTTCATCGCCTGCACCGCGCCGAGCGCGGCCATCGCCTCGGCCATCTCGGCCATGGTCAGGCCGGCCTCGTCGTCGTCGCGCCCGTCGCAGGCGACCGCGAGCGCCTCGCCGCGCCGCGTGAGGCCGATCGCCGCGCGTGGATGGCGCCCGGCGGTGATGTCGGAGTCGAACTGGTGCGAGCCCGCGCTGAAGCCCTCGGCGTCGCCCCGCACCGGCGTGCCGCCGTGCACCAGCAGCGGGCCGGCCTGCAGCAGGTCGCCCACCGGCTCGGCCGGCAGCTCCTGGCGCCGGGCGATCGCCATCGTCGTGCCGCTGACGCTCAGGCAGGCGCGCATGTCGCCGTAAGGCGCGGCGAACGGGACGTGGCGCCGCACGACGCCACCGGTGCGCAGCTCGCCCAGCGGCGTCAGCTCGGGGCGCTGGTAGAAGCCGCCGACCAGGGCCTCGCCGAACCCGTTGGCCTGGCAGTAGGCCTCCAGCGGCATCGGCCGCGGCAGCCGGACCACGCGGATCTCGGTGCGCCGCAGGTCGTAGCGCGCCACGTAGAGCGTCGTGCGCGCGCCGTCGCCGAGGCGCAGCCGTTCGCGGCGCAGGTGCCGGAGCTTCGGCAGCGGCGGCAGCAGCTGCGTCATGCGGGGGCGGGCGGAGGCCATGGCGCGTGGCATCAGGGTGAAGGGTGGGCCTGAGGTTCTCGTGAAGGTCCTGTGACGGTGATCGACCGCCGGCTGCGAAGGGTGAGTTTCGCAGCCGGCGGGCCGCCCCCTGCTAGCGCAGCGTGAACTGCCCCACGAGCTGCTCCAGGTCGGCGGCGGTGCGCGCCAGCTCCTGGGCCGAGGCCGCGATCTCCTCGGTGGAGGCCGACGTCTCCTCGGTCGAGGCGCTCACCTGCTCGGCGGAGGCCGAGGCCTGCTCGGCGACGGCGGCGACGTCGCTGATCCGCTCGCCCGTCTGCTGGGCGGCCGCGGCCATCTGCTGCACCGACGCGGCGATCTGGCCGACCCGCGTCGTGACGTCCTCGACCGATCCGCCGATGCGCTTGAACGCGTCACGGGCCAGCTCGACCGTCGCGGCGCCCTGCTCGGTGCGGACCGAGCCGTCCTCGACGACCTCGACGGCGCGGCCGGTCTCCTCCTGGATCTCGCCGATCAGCGACGAGATCGAGCGCGCGGCGGTCTGGGACTCCTCGGCCAGCTTGCGCACCTCCTCGGCGACGACCGCGAAGCCGCGGCCCTGCTCGCCGGCGCGCGCGGCCTCGATCGCCGCGTTCAAGGCCAACAGGTTGGTCTGCTCGGCGATGCCGGTGATCGTCGCGACGATGCCGCCGATCTGATCGGACTTCTGCCCGAGCGCGCGGATCGCCTGCGTGGCCTGCTCCGACGCGGTGCGCACCGACGCCATCGCCTCGGTCGCCTCGTCGACGGCCAGGGCGCCCTCGGTCGCGATCTGGCGCGCCTCCTCGGCGACCTTGGCGGTGTCCGACGCGTCCTGCGCCGAGCGGGTGGTCGCCTCGGAGGCCTCCTCGGTCAGCCGGCGCACGTCGGCGATGCCGGCGACCTGCTTCTCGGAGCCGGCGGCCACCTCGCCGATGGCGCCCGCGATCTCGCCGACCGCGCGGCCGGCCTCGTCGGAGGTCGCGGCGATCTGCTGCGAGGCCGAGGACACCGTGGAGGCGGTGCCGGCGACCTGGCCGATCATCGCCGCGAGCGACTCGCGCGACGTGTTGTAGGCCTCGACCGAGGCGAAGGTGTTCTCGCGGACCGTGTTGACGGCCTGGGCGACGTCGCCCAGCTCGTCGTTGGACCAGCGCTCGATGAGCGGCGTGACGGGCGTGACCTCGACGGTCAGGTCGCCGGCGGCCATGCGGTCCATCGCGCCGCGCAGGTCGGTGGTGTCGCGCTCGCGCAGGCTCGTCAGGCGATCGAGGACCTGCTTGACGTTGCGGCGGATCCCCGTCGAGATCATCGCGGCGATGCCGAAGCCGACGATCGCGGCGATCAGCGTCATGACGATCATCAGCGTGCGGCTGGAGCGGTAGGTGTCGTGGACCTGCTTGGCGCCCGTGGCGGCCAGGCTGACCTCGGAGTCGAAGAGGTCGGCGAAGTCCTTCTCGACCTTGGCGAACGCCGGCGTGGCCGTGTCGTTCTCGTAGGCCCAGGCGACCTTCTGCGTCGCCGACCCCGCGAGGTCCAGGGCGCGGTCGCGCTTGATCTTGTAGGCCTCCCAGTCGGTCTCCAGCGTCGTGTAGTCCTGCTCGGTGGCGTCGGTGTCCAGCATGGCCTTGACCTTGGCCAGCTCCTGCTGGATGACCGTCTCGTCCTTCTTGACGGCGGCGACCTGCTCGAGCCGGGCGGCGTCGGTGGTCTCGAGGATCGAGGCGATGACCAGGGCGCGCGTGTCGTTGGCGGTGGCGCGCGCCAGGCCGAGCGACGCGAGCGGCTCGGTCGTGTGGTCGTAGTCGTGGGCGCTCTGATCGGCGGTGTTCGACAGCGCGGACACGGCGAGGACGCTCAGCACGACCATGAGGGCGACGAGCAGCCCGGCGGATCCGAGCAGCTTCACGGCAATGGGAATGCGACGGGTGGAGGGCAACCGTTTCCTTTCGCCAGCGCCCCGGGGTGGACGCATTGGCTTGACTGCCCGTTGCATCGGTCACGCTCGTGGCGAATGCAGCGCAAAACCCCTCATCAGAGCGAAGATCACCCCATCGGGGGATGGGCTCCCCGGCGTGAGATGCCGCGGGCTATGGCCGGTTCTTCTTGCGCGACGCGCGGGACCGCTTGGCCGCCGCGCGGTTGCGGGCCTTGCGGCGCTTGACGTCGGCCTCCTTGCGGCTGCGCGACTCGGCGACCGTCTCGGGCTCGTCGCCTGTGGGCGCGACCTTGCGCGCGTCGGTGACGATCGCCCACGCGATGCCGAGCAGCAGGATCCCGCCGGCGAGCACGATGAGCGTCGTCTGCCAGCTCTTCAGCCCGCCGTCGTCGTTGGTGGCCGCCGTCGTGACCGGCGGCGGAGCCGGCGCCTGGGTCTGCGCCGGCGGCAGCGGGGTGAACGGCGAATCCTGCGCGGAGGCGGCGACGGGCGCCGCGAGCACGAGGAGACAGATCAGGAGGGTGAACCGGCGAAGCATCGGCGACATCCTTCCACGTGCGGCGGGCACAATGGAAAGGGCCGCTGTCGATAGGCTGGGAACCACATGCCGCCCAAGCAGCGACAGATCCGGATGCAGCAGCAAGGTGGGCTCGCTGCGATGCAGCAGCTCGAGACCCGCTCCGACGAGGAGCTCGCCCGCGAGCAGAAGTTCAAGGCCGCCGCGCAGGCGATCCTCGGCGCCCGTGCCGCGGAGCGCTACGACGCCAAGGCCGCGCGCGAGCACTTCCGCCAGGCGCTGGCCGCCTCGCGCCCGCAGGAGCGCATGGCGCTGCGCCGCATGGCCGACGCCTCGCTGGCGCTCGCCGAGCGCCGTCCCGACGATCTGAAGGCCGCCGTCGAGCGCCTCGGGCAGGCTCCCCCGTCCAACCGCCAGCTGCTGATGCTGCGCTTCATGGGCCTCGTGGCGCCGACGGGCGGCGGCACGATCGCCCGCGTCCGCGGCATCGCGATCATGGTCGGCCTGGTCATCGCGCTGCTGCTGATCGCGACCGGCATCGCCGAGCTCATCGGTCTGCCGTTCGGCGGCCTCAGCCTCCTGACCGCGGTCTGGGTCGGCATCCTCATCCTGATCGTGGCGCTCGTCGTGCTGGTCGTCCTGGGGCGTCGCCGCCAGGGCCGCGCGAAGGCCGCGCGGGCCGCCGGGCCAGGGAAGTAAGCCGTGTGCGGGCGCTACTCGCTCGCCACCCCCGCCCAGAACGATCTGCGGGCGCGCTTCGCGCTCGGCGAGTCGCTGGAGATCCGTCAGCGGTTCAACGTCGCGCCCGGCGATGACGTCGTGGCGGTCACGACGTCCAAGGAGGGCGAGCCGCTCGGCGAGATCCTGCGCTGGGGGCTCGTCCCGTTCTGGGCCAAGGACGTCAAGACCGGCTTCAAGATGATCAACGCGCGGGCCGACACGCTCGCCGAGAAGCCGGCGTTCCGCGACGCGCTCAAGACGCGGCGCTGCCTGATCGTGGCCGACGGGTTCTACGAGTGGCAGAAGCGTGAAGGTCAGAAACGCAAGCAGCCGTTCCACATCACCCGCGCCGACGGCGCGCCGTTCGCCTTCGCGGGCCTGTGGGCGATCTGGCACGGCCCCGGCGACGAGGTCCTGCGGACCTGCACGATCGTCACCACCGAGGCCAACGACGTGCTGCGCGACATCCACGATCGGATGCCGGTGATCCTCCCCGACCAGGGAGCCGAGGACGCCTGGCTGGATCACGCGACGCCGCGCGAGGCGCTCGGCGAGCTGCTGGCCCCGCTGCCCGACGCGATGACCGCCTCGCGCCCGGTCGGCTTCGCCGTCAGCGACGCGCGCTACGACGGCCCCGACTGCCTCGCCGACCCCGAGCCGGAGCCCGAGGCCGCCGCGGCCGACGAGCCGCGCCTGTTCTGACCCAACGGGCGATCGGCCACCGGCTAGGGTCGTCGTCGTGGAGCTGACCACCCCCCGCCTGCGGATCGTCGCCCTCTCGCCGTGCGGGATGCGGGATCTGCTGGACGGCCGCCCCGCCGACGGGCAGCAGTGGGCCGAGGGCTACCCGCTGGACGGCACGCTCGTGGTCGTCGCGATGCAGGCCGAGCTGGTGGAGCGCGAGGTCGACCGCGGCGCGTTCGGGCTCTACCAAGTGCTCCTGCGCGACGACGGCCTGGTGATCGGCGACATCGGCTTCCACGCGCCGCCCGACGACCTCGGCGAGGTGTCGATCGGCTTCGGCATCGTCCCGGTCGCCCGCGGCCGCGGCTACGCCCGCGAGGCGCTCACCGCCGTGTTGCAGTGGGCGCTGCAGCAGCCCGAGGTGCGCACCGTGCACGCCGACACCGACCTCATCAACCTCGCCTCCCAGCGCGTCCTGCTCGGCGCGGGCATGCGCCTGGCCGCCGACGAGGGCGACCGCAAGGTCTACGAGATCCACGCCCCGTGAGCGCGCGCCTGGCGCCGCTGCTGGCGCGCTACGACCACGTCCTGCTGGACCTCGACGGGTGCGTCTGGGTCGGCGACCGCCCAACGCCCGGCGCCGCCGACGCGATCACCGCGCTGCGCGCCGCGGGCAAGTCGGTGGCCTTCGTCACCAACGACGCGCGGCACTCGGGCGAGGAGTACGTCCGCAAGCTCTGGGGCCTGGGCTTCCGCGCGTCGCTGGAGGAGGTCGTCACGGTCGGCGGCGCCATCCAGCACGTGCTCGCCGAGACCGAGCGCTGGCGCAGCGCCTACGTCGTCGGGGCGCCGGTCATCCACCGCCACGTCACCGAGGCAGGCGTACGGATCGTCAACGGGCTCGACGTCCCCGAGGCCGACGTCGCGGTCGTGGCCGCCTACGACGCGTTCGACTACGCCGACCTGCGCGGCGCGGTGCAGGCGGTCCTGGCCGGCGCGGAGCTGCTGACCGCGGGGCGCGACAAGACGTTCCCGATGCCCGACGGCCTGTGGCCCGGCACCGGCGCGGTGGTCGCCGCGATCGAGGAGGCCACCGGCGCGGTCGCGATCAACGCGGGCAAGCCGGCCGCGCAGCCGTTCCTCACGGCGCTGGACCGGCTCGGCGCCGATCTCGCCGATCCGCGCGCGCTGGTGATCGGCGACCGGCTCGACAGCGACCTGGCCGGCGCACACGCCGCGGGGCTGGACGGCGCGATCGTGCTGAGCGGCGCGACCGGCGAGGCCGAGGCGCGCGCGGCGCAGGACCCGGCGCCGGTGGCGATCGGCCAGACGCTGGCGGCGCTCGTCCTCGCCCCCTGATGCGGCAGGATGAGCGGCCGATGCCGCGCCCCGTCGCCCTGCTCGTCAACCCCTCCGCCGGCGGCGGCCGGGCGCTGAAGGCGCTGCCCGCCGTCGAGGCCGAGCTGCGCCGGCTCGGCGTGCCGTTCCGGGTGGAGCGCACCGAGTCGCTGCTGCACGCCTGCGCGCTGGCCGCCGAGGCGGTCGCGCTGGACGAGGTCGTCGTGCCGTTCTCGGGCGACGGGCTGGTCGGCGCGGTCGCGGGCGTGCTGCGCGGCCGCGAGGAGGCGGTCATGGGCGTGATCCCCGGCGGCCGCGGCAACGACTTCGCCCGCGTGTGCGAGATCCCGCTCGATCCCGTCGCCGCGTGCGCGGTGCTGGCGACCGGCGAGGTCCGCCCCGTCGACGTCGGCGAGGTGTCGGGAACGCACGGCGCGGGCCGCGTGTTCGTGGGCATCGCGTCGCTGGGCTTCGACTCCGACGCCAACCGCATCGCCAACGAGGCGCCGTCGCGGCTCGGGCCGCTGGTGTACGCCTACGGCGCGCTGCGGGCGCTGGTCTCGTGGCGCGCCGCGACGTTCGACGTGGTGGTCGATCGCGACCGCCGGACCTTCGCCGGCTGGACGGTCGCGGCGGCCAATGCGACCTCCTACGGTGGAGGGATGCTCCTGGCCCCCGACGCACGGCTCGACGACGGGAAGCTCGACGTCGTCATGTACGCGCCGTCGTCGCGGCTCGCGTTCCTGCGCGGGCTGCCGCGGGTGTTCAAGGGGACCCACGTCGAGCTGGACGCGGTCACGGTCCTGCGCGGCGCCGAGGTCCGGATCGCCGCCGACCGCCCGTTCACCGTGTACGCCGACGGCGATCCGATCGGCGACCTCCCGGTCACGATCCGGGCGATCCCCGCTGCCGTTCGCGTGCTCCTGCCGTCCGCATGACCCTGCTGGGACCCAAGCTCGCCGCGGCGCGGGTCGCCGGTGCGGTGTCGCGCCGGTCGGGCCGGGGCGGCACGTCGCTGCCGGGCAAGCTGCTGCTGCGGCTGGAGCCGGGCGCCGTGGGCGCGCTCGCCGGGCGGCTGACCAACGGCAACGCGGTCATCTCGGCGACCAACGGCAAGACGACGACGGCGGCGATGGTCGCCTCGATCCTGCAGCGCGGCGGCCACGAGTTGGTGCACAACCGGGCCGGCGCCAACATGGCGGGCGGGATCGCGGGCACGCTGCTGGAGGCCGCGGGGCCGCGGGCGACGATCGCCGGCGACACGGGGCTGTTCGAGATCGACGAGTTCTGGCTGGACCGGCTCGTCCCCCAGCTGCGGCCGCGGGCGCTGCTGCTGGCCAACCTCTTCCGCGACCAGCTCGACCGCTACGGCGAGCTGGAGGCGATCGCCGACCGCTGGCAGTCGGTGGTGACCGACGCGGTCGACACCAAGTTGGTGCTCAACGCGGATGACCCGCTGGTCGCCGATCTGGGGCGCGAGCGGGTCGGGACCGACGGCGTCGTGTTCTTCGGCGTCGAGGATCCCTCGATGGCGCTGGACGGCATGGCGCACGCCGCGGACTCCAAGCACTGCCGGCGGTGCGGCGCTCCGTACCGCTATGACTACGTGTTCTTGGGGCACTTGGGGCACTACCACTGCGAC
Source organism: Baekduia sp. (assembly GCA_036500525.1). Classification (GTDB taxonomy): domain Bacteria; phylum Actinomycetota; class Thermoleophilia; order Solirubrobacterales; family Solirubrobacteraceae; genus Baekduia. The sequence continues at coordinate 9,301 of DASYBY010000199.1, forward strand.
TCGTGCGGCGCGACGCGCCCCGCGCCGCAGGTGGCGGCCGAGCGCGTGGTGCTCGACGGGCTGCGCGGCGCGCGGGTGACGATGCGGCTGCCGTCGGG
>DASYBY010000200.1:0-2256 GCA_036500525.1 Baekduia sp.
GGTGCCGTCTGCGCGCTGCTCGGCCCCAACGGCGCCGGCAAGACGACGGCCGTCCGCGTCCTCACCACGCTCACCACGCCCGACGCCGGCACCGCCATGGTCGCCGGTCACGACATCCTCCGCGACCCCGTCTCGGTGCGCCGCAGCATGGGCCTGGCCGCCCAGGACGCCACGGTCGACGGACTGCTCACCGGTCAGGAGAATCTCACCATGATCGGCGAGCTGCACCACCTCGGCCGCAAGGCCGCCCGCCAGCGCGGCGCCGAGCTGCTGGAGCAGTTCGCGTTGGCCGACGCCGGCAGCAAGCTCGCGCGCGACTACTCGGGCGGCATGCGGCGGCGACTGGATCTCGCCGCGACGCTGGTCGCGCGACCCGAGGTGCTCTTCCTCGACGAGCCCACCACGGGCCTGGACCCTCGCGCGCGCAACGACCTCTGGGACGTGCTCGACGGCCTGGTCGAGGGCGGCGCGACGATCCTGCTCACCACGCAGTACCTCGAGGAGGCCGACCGGCTGGCCGACGACATCGTCGTCGTCGACCACGGCCGCGTGATCGCCCGCGGCGACGCCCGCGCGCTCAAGCGCCAGGTCGGCGGCGACCAGCTGCACGTCGTCGTCGCGCACCGGGAGGACGTCGAGGCCGTGAGCGCGATCGTCGCCCGCATCGCCGGCACGGCGCCGACGGTCGAGGCCGGCGATCGCTTAGTGACCGCGCCCGCCGAGGGCGGCGTCGCCGCGATCGCCGAGCTGGCCCAGGCGCTGGCCGAGGCCGACATCGCCGTCGAGGACCTCGGGCTCAGCCAGCCGACGCTCGACGACGCCTTCCTGATCCTGACCGGCGCGCCGGCGCCCGATGACGACACCGACGCCGCGACCGTGGAGGAGACCCGATGAGGGGCACGCTGATCAGCGACACCTGGGTGATCGCTCGCCGCGGGTTCAAGCACATGTGGCGCCAGCCCGAGGCGCTGGCCGACGCGACGATCCAGCCGGTGATGTTCGTGCTGCTCTTCGCGTTCGTCTTCGGCGGTGCGATCGCCGTGCCGGGCGGCGGGAGCTACAAGGAGTTCCTGATGGGCGGGATCTTCGCCCAGACGATCGTCTTCGGCGCGTTCGGCGTCGCGATCTCGCTGGCCAACGACCGCAACAACGGCGCGATCGACCGCTTCCACTCGCTCCCGATCCCGCGTGCGAGCGTGCTGGCCGGCCACTCGGTCGCCAACCTCCTGCGGTCGCTGCTGCCGATCATCCTCATGTCGGCGACCGGGTTCGTCGTCGGCTGGCGGATCCACTCCGGCGTGCTCGACATCCTGGCCGCCTACGGGCTGATGATCGTCTTCTCGTTCGCGATCATCTGGGTGGGGATCCTGCTCGGGAGCATCGTCGGGACGCCCGAGGCGGTCCAGGGTGTCGCGTTCGTCGCGATCTTCCCGATCACGTTCATCGCCTCGACCTTCGTGCCGACCAGCACGCTGCCGGGGGTGCTGAAGACCATCGCGGAGTGGAACCCGACGTCGTCGCTGGCCAACGCGCTGCGCCACCTGTTCCAGAACCCCGGTGGGATCGCGCCACCGGACGCCGTATGGCCACTTGCCCATCCGATCGCCTACACCTTGATCTGGGCGGTCGGCATCGTGGTGGTCTGCGCGCCCGTCGCGGTGCTGCAGTACCAGCGCTCGATCCGGTCCTGAACGGGCACGCCGCGCCGTCCGCGGTCCGGCCACAGGCCGTCGCGGGCGGCGATGCGCGAAAATGATGGAGATGTCTGACGCCTCCGCCCCCAGCCCTGTCTCCGCCGCGCCGCTGCGCGCTGTCATCGTCGGCGCTGGGCCCTCAGGGTTCTACGCGGCCGATCAGCTGCTGACCGGCGGCTTCGAGGTCGACGTGCTCGACGCGCTACCGACGCCGTTCGGCCTCGTGCGCGCGGGCGTGGCGCCCGACCACCCCAAGATCAAGGCCGTCACGCGGGTCTACGAGAAGACGGCCAAGAAGCCGGGCTTTCGGTTCTTCGGCGGGGTGCGGCTCGGCGAGCACGTGACGCGGGCCGAGCTGCTGGAGCGCTACGACGTGGTGCTCTATGCGCTGGGGACCTCGGACGACAACCGGCTCAACATCCCGGGTGAGGATCGTCCGGGTGTGCACGGGGCCACGCAGTTCGTGGGCTGGTACAACGGCCATCCCGACGCCGCCGATCACGAGTACGACTTGAGCGTGAAGCGTGCGGTGGTGATCGGCAACGGCAACGTCGCGATCGAC
>DASYBY010000201.1:0-19796 GCA_036500525.1 Baekduia sp.
GCCGATCGCGATCGCGGTGTCGGCCGACTCGACCAAGGCGGTCGTCGCGCTCGACGCCAAGCGGATCGCGATCGTCGACCTGCTCGGCGGCGGCGTGCGCCCGATGAAGCTCGCGGGCGTCACCGGCATCGCCTTCGCCCCCACCGGCCCGCGCGCCTACGCGGCGACGACGAGCAAGAAGGACGCGGCGCTGACCACGATCGACACGACCCAGGGCAGGCTCGGCCGCACGATCCACACCGCCCGCGGCCCCGGCGGCGGCGTCGCGGTCACGACCAACGGGAAGCGCGTGATCGTCGGCGCGGGGCCCGGCGCGCGCTCGACCGCGGTCTTCGATCTGGCCTCGGGGACGGTGCTGCAACGGACCGCCGCCGGGATCGGCCCCGGCCATCCCACGACCGCGCCCGACGGCGTGCGGCTCTACGTCGCCGACGAGCGCAGCGGGACGATCTCGGTCCTCAGCGCGCTGTCGTTCCGGCGGCTGCGCGCCTGGCGGGTCGGCCCTGGGGCGCACCCGACGGCGGTCGCCGTGCAGCCGGGCATCGGGCTGATGATCGGCACCGACGGCCCCGACCGGCTGACCGGCACGCGCGGCGCCGACAGCATCGACGCGCGCGCGGGTGACGATACGGTCCTCGGCGGCCGCGGCGTCGACCTGATCCACGGCGGCCTCGGCAACGACACGCTCGACAGCGGCGCCGACAGCGACAAGCTCTTCGGCGACGACGGCGACGACCGCCTCTTCGCGCAGGCCGGCGACGACGTCCTCGACGGCGGCCCGGGCAACGACTACGCCAACGGCGGGACCGGCAACGACGAGATCGACGGCTCCGAGGGCGACGACAGCCTCGACGGCGGCGACGGCGACGACGTGGTCCGCGGCGGCGACGGCAACGACGCGATCATCGAGAAGGGCCTCGGCAACGACTTCGAGCTCGACGGCGGGGCCGGCAACGACTACATCGACGGCAACCGCGGCGACGACGTGATCGCCGGCGACGACGGCGACGACACGCTCCACGGCGGGTCGGGCAGCGAGCGGATCGACGGCGGGGCGGGCAACGACACGATCGACGGCGGCACCGGCGGCGACACGATCTACGGCCGCGCCGGCAACGACTCGATCACCGGCGACGCCAACCGCGACACGATCTACGGCGGCGACGACGGCGACCTGGTCGACGGCGGATCGGACGCCGACAAGCTCTCCGGCGGCGACGGCAACGACACGGTCATCGGCGGGCCGGGGGCCGACACGATCAGCGCCGGTGCGGGCGACGACATCGTGCGCGCGGCCGACGGCGACCGCGACCTCGTCGACTGCGGGCCGGGCCGCGACACCGTCTACGTCGAGGAGGACGCGCCGACGCGCGACAGCCTCAAGAGCTGCGAGACCGTGATCCCGGTCCCGGCCGAGGGCGCCAGCGACGCGGCGCCGCCGTCCAACAACATCTTCGGGACCAACGGCGCCGACGTGCTCGTCGGGACCGAGGGCGACGACTCGCTCTTCGGCCACGACGGCAACGACGTGATCGTCGGCAACGGCGGCAACGACTACGTCGACGGCGAGAACGACAACGACGAGCTCCACGGCGGCCCGGGCGACGACGCCATCCATGGCCGCGGCGGGAACGACGTGATCGTCGGCAACGAGGGCAACGACTCCATCACCGGCGACCGCGGCAACGACATCATCAACGGCGGCCCGGGCAACGACACCATCTACGGCAACCTCGACGACGACACGATCGCCGGCGACGAGGGCGACGACCGCATCCAGGTCATCGGCGGCGGCCACGACCGGGTCTCCTGCGGCGACGGCCACGACACCGTCTTCGCCGACGCGACGGACGAAGTCATGCCGGACTGCGAGGACGTGCGGCGCTGAGGAAACGCTCGCCCAGGGGGCGAGGTCTCCTTGCGGGTGTCGGCCCAGGGGGCCGAACCCGCGGGCGGACGAAGACCGCTTACGCGGCGCACCCGCGCGCCCCGCCTACCGCACGACGCGCGCGGTGACGGTCGCCCGCCGCGACGCGCCGCCCGCCGGCGCGCGGGCCGTCACCACGACGACGGCGGTCGCCTTGCGTCCGCGCGCCAACGCTCGCCGCAGCGCCGCGCGCGTCGCCGCGTTCACCTTCAACTTGACGGTGCTGCGCCCGCCCGCGGCCAGCGTGATCGACCGCGTCGCCGTCCGCCCCACCACGGCCGCGCTCACCCGCAGCGACGCCCGCACGCTCGCGCGACACGCCGTCGCGCAGGTCAGCGTCGCCCGGACGCCCGTGCCACCCGCCGCCCGCTGGCGGGGCGGGGCGGTGAGGGTCACGCCGACGGCGTCGCACGCGCCCTCGCCCTGCGACAGCCGCAACAGCGCGCCGTCCAGCGTCGTCACGTACACGCGCCCGCAGCCGTCCTCGCCGAACGACGTCAGCCACGGCGCGGTGAGCCCGGCCGGCCGGTCGTCGAACGCGGTCCCGTGCGCGAACCGCGCGCTGCGGATCACGCCGGTCGCGAAGTCGGCGTAGAGGTAGCGGCCGTTCAGCGCGGGGAGGCCCGGGTCGCGCACGACCGGGCCGCCGATGATCGCGTCGTAGTCGTCGGGCGCCGTGTGGGAGCGCTCGATCACCGGCATCGTGCAGCAGCCCGGCGCCGGCGCGCTGCCGTTGATCGTCTCGGTCCCCTCGATCAGCGGCCAGCCGAAGTTCTGACCCCGCGCGCGGTCGGGCGTGGGCCCGAGGTCGATCTCCTCGAAGCGCGTGTTGCCGACGTCGGCCAGCGCCAAGTCGCCGGTGAGCCGGTCGAACGAGAAGCGCCACGGGTTGCGCAGGCCGTAGGCCCACACCTCGCGCTGCGGGAAGCCCGGGTTGTCGGCCGGGATCGTGCACGCCCCGCCGCAGCCGTCGCCGGGCGCCGGGTCGATCCGCAGGAGCTTGCCGAGCAGCGCGTCGGCGCCCGCGTCGGCGTCGTCGGTCGCCGGGTCCAGGCGCTGGGCGTTGGCGTAGGTGTCGTCGTCGCCCCCGCCGTCGCCGGTGCCGATCCACAGGTCGCCGTCGGGCCCGAAGCGCAGCTGGCCGCCGTTCTCGTACTGGTCGAGGCGGTGCGGGATGCGCAGGAGCACGCGCTCGCTGCCCAGGTCGACGTGGTCGGCGTCGGCGCGGCGCAGCTCGCTGACGACCAGGTCGGCGCCGCCGTTGCGGGTGAGCGCGCCGGCGGGGGCGTGCGCCGTGTAGTAGACGTACAACTTGCCGCTGGTCGCGTAGTCGGGCGCGAAGGCGAGGCCAAGGAGGCCCTGCTCGCCGCCGTCGGCGTCGACGCGGTCGGTCAGGTCGGCGAACGTCGACTGGGCGCTGCCGTGCCGCTCGACGATCCGCCCGCCCCGCTCCACCACGAACAGCCGGCTCGTGTCGCCGGGCGCGAAGACCACGCCGACCGGCTTGTCGAACGTCCCGACGGGGAGCAGGCGGACCGGCGCGCCGGCCGGCGCAGCACCCGCCGGCGCCGCGACCACCAGCGCCGCGAGGACCGAGAACAGCAGCGCCGCGGAGCGCCCCGCGCCGAGCAGCCTCACGCGGTCGCGGTGCGCTTGCCGGCGCGCCGGGCGGCCCGGCGCTCCTGGCGGACGCGTGCGACGACCCCGCGCCGTCCGTGCGCCTCCAGCCCCGCGTAGAGGGCCTTGATGCCGTCGAAGATCTCGTTGGCCGTGGCGCGCATCTGCTCGCGCGTCGGCTCGGCCACCTTCTCGTAGCGGAACGGCGCGCCGTACTGGATCGTCACCTTGGGGAACTCCAGGCGCTTCCAGTTGCGGACCTTCGACGAGCCGTGGATGGCGATCGGGACGACCGTCGCCCCCGTCTCCAGCGCCAGCCGGCCGATGCCCGGCTTGGCCTCGTCGGCGAGCTTGCCGGTGCGGGAGCGGCCGCCCTCGCAGTACATCGCCAGCAGGCCGTCGCGCTCGAGGATCGTGCGCGCGGTGATCATCGACTCCTCGTCGCGCGCGCCGCGGCGTACGGGGAAGACGCCGCCGTGGGAGTAGACCCACTGCATCGGCGGCGAGAAGAGCTGGGACTTGGCCATGAACCGCACCTGCCGGCGCAGCGGCGCGGCGACGAAGAAGTGGTCCATGAACGAGAAGTGGTTCGGCGCCAGGATGACCGGGCCGGCAGGCGGCACCATGTCGGTGCTGATGGCGCGCGAGCGGAAGAACGACCACGAGTACATGAGCGTCGCGGCACGGATCACCTGGTAGACGGCGTCGGGCTCCTTGGTGCGGGCCCGCTCGTGGTACCGGTCGAAGTACGTCGAAGGGCGCGGGTCGAGGTAGACCTGCTCCTTCATCGCCACCAACTTGTCCTGCTCGCCCATGCTCTCTCCACCGGCCTGTGAACGCGTCAGCGGATGGTACTGCGAGGACTCCACCCGGGGGGCGCTGCATCGAGGCTGTCCCTCCTCGATGCAGCGCCCGTTCCCGAGCGTGCCCCCGGCCGGAGGGTCAGGCCGGACCAGGGAGCGGCGATCGTCCGGCGCACCTGCGAGTCGTCGCAGGAGGAGACGGAGTGCGTAGGTGCGATGTCCCCCGGTCGATCACGTGTCCTCATGATGCGGCCCGGCGGCGGCGCGCTGTATCGCCCGCCGGTCGGAACATCGGCGCCGGCGTTCCGCCCGCCGGTCGAACGGTCCTGCCGTCCGGGCACGCGCCTAACTTCCACGCGCGACGTAGTGACCGACGAGGGGGACCAGTGCCGGACATCGAAGCCCACATCACGGGCACCGTGTGGAAGATCGAATGCAAGGTCGGCGACAAGGTTCAGGAGGGCGACTCGGTCGTGATCCTCGAGTCCATGAAGATGGAGATGCCGGTCGAGGCCGAGGACGAGGGCACGGTCAAGGAGATCCTCTGCGAGGAGGGCCAGGCCGTGAACGAGGGCGACACGCTCGTCCGCCTCGAGTAGCGAATACCCTCCCGCCGCGAATGGCGGGCGAGCTTCTCATCGACGAGCCGCTGGACCGGGTCCGGCGCCTCACCATCTCCAATCCGGCGAAGCGCAACGCGCTCGACCACCGGATCCTCGACGGGATCGCGGAGGCCGTGCGCGCCGCCGGCGACGACGGCACCCGCTGCCTGGTCCTCACCGGCGCGCACGGGATGTTCTCCTCGGGCTACGACATCGGGGACATCCCCGAGGACGTGTTCGCCAAGGAGGCCGAGAAGCTCGTCGCGCATCCGTTCACGAGCGCGATCGACGCGCTGGACGCGACCGACGTCCCGACGGTCGCGGCGCTGCCGGGCCACACGATCGGCGGCGGCCTGGAGCTGGCGCTGGCCTGCGATCTGCGGATCGCGCGCGACGGCATCAAGCTCGGCATGCCGCCGGCCAAGCTGGGGCTCGTCTACTCGCACACCGGCCTGCGGCGCTTCCTGGACGCCATCGGCGAGCCGCGCACGCGCCAGCTCTTCCTGCTCGGCCGCAACGTCGAGGCGCGCACGGCGCGCGAGTGGGGCCTGCTGCACGAGGTCGCCGGCGCCGAGGATCTCGAAGGACTCTCGCTGGACTGGGCGGCCGAGCTGGCGGCCAACGCGCCGCTGTCGGTCCGCGGCAACAAGCGCGTCCTGCGTGCGCTGCTGGCCGCCGAGGGCGCGCTGGAGCCGTCGGTCGAGGCCGAGCTGATCGCGCTGCGCCAGGCGTGCTTCGCCTCCGAGGACCTCAAGGAGGGCGTCGCGGCCTTCGCCCAGAAGCGCCCCGCCCGGTGGCAGGGGCGCTGAGCGTCTGATGTCCCGCGCCGCGCCGGCCAGGCAGATCGAGGCGCTCGAGGCGCGGGTCGACACGCTGGAGACCGACGGGCGCTACGACGAGGCCATCGAGGTGCTCGGCGAGCTGGAGCGGCTCACGGGCCAGGACCAGCGCTGGCACGTCGCGTGGATGCACGTGCTGGCGGGGCGCCGGGCGGAGTCCGACGCGCTGTGGGCCGACCTGGAGCGCGAGCACCCGGCCGATCCGACCGTGCCGTTCCTGGCGGGCAGCGCGCACGCCGAGGCCGGCGAGCCGGCGGTCGCCGCGCCGCTCTTCGCCCGCGCGCTGGAGCGGGCGCTGCGCAGCGGCGCCGACGGCGAGACGCTGCGCCAGATCGTGGCGGCGCGGACCGAGGCGCTGGCCGCGGCCGAGCTGGAGCCGGGCGAGATCGACGAGCTGGCCCGGCTGGCGCTGGCGCGCGCCGCGGCCCAGGGCGCCGACATCCCCGTCGCGACGCCGTACTTCCCGCCGGACGAGTTCGCCCTGGCGGTGGAGGCGTGGCCGGGCTTCGCCGCGGACTGGGGCGCGGACGGCCATGCGGCCTACGCGCTGGCGATGGACCGGCGGATGCGGGCTGTCGCCCCCAACGCCGCGCGCCGGCCGGTCGTCGTGTCGCTCATCGTGGACGTGGTGCGTGAGCGCTCCGCCGCCAACGGCCTCGACGCCGACGCCGCCGAGGCCCGCACCCGCGTGGCCTACGAGATCGCCCAGGAAGGCGACGCGATCGCCTGGCCCCCGGGCCGCAACGACCCGTGCTGGTGCGGGTCGGGCAGCAAGTACAAGAAGTGCTGCGGCCGCTAGGGGTCAGACCCCTTTCCGCACAGGCACTGCGAAAAGGGGTCTGACCCCTCAGGGGCGGCGGAACGCGCGCAGCGTCGCGACGCGCCGGAAGCCCAGGCGCTCGTAGACCGGGAGGCCGTCCGGGCTGGCCTGGAGCGTCGCGGTCCGCAGGCCCTCGGCGCGGGCGCTCGCGAGGATCGCGACCAGCAGCCGGCTGGCCAGCCCGCGGCGCCGGTGGCGCTCCTCGGTCGCGACGTACTGGACGCTGAGGTCGTCGCCGACCTGCAGCGTCAGCGTCACGCAGGCCCAGTCGTCGCCCTCGCGCAGCCCGTGGGTCTGCACTCGGTCGTCGCGCAGCGCGCCGACCAGCGGCCTGAGCCGATCGCCCTGGCCGTAGGCGCGGTCGTTGACCTCGCCGACCGTCGCCAGCGACGGGCGCTCGACCGCCACCGCCGGCGGGTTCTCCAACACCGCCGCACCCTCCAGCTCCAGTCCGAGGCACGGCATCGCGATCGCCGCATCCTCCACCCGGTCGGGCACCGCCGGCGCCAGCGTCCACAGGCAGTGCGGCAGGTCCGGACCATCGGCCGGCGGGATCGCGCCGGCCGGCACGATCGCCGCATCCAGCCAGTGGTTGTCGCCGGCGGCATCCACGCGGGCGCCGACCGCGTCGGGTCTCCGCACCACCGCCTCCGGACCGACACCCCAGCGCCCCAGCGCTACGACGGCCTCAGCGAAGCCGGCGAGAGAGCGACGGGTCAGCTCGGCGTCGTCCACGCAGGCAACGCTACCGGGACCCCGCCGCCGCGTAGATCGCCGCGCGGATGTCGTCGAGGCCCGTGCCCTTCTCCAGGTATGAGTGCGCGCCGATCTCCATCGACGGCCCCGCCATGCGCGCGGCGCTCAGGCTCGACAGGCCGATGATCGATGTGCGGGGCGCGTGACGGCGGATCTCGGGGATCGCCTGCATGCCGTCCATGCGCGGCATCGACATGTCGAGCAAGATGACGTCGGGCTGCAGATCGGTCGTCGCCTGGACCCCGGCCTCGCCGTCGGCGGCCTCGCCCACGACCTCGATCGCCGGGTCGCCGGCCAGCGAGACGCGCATCAGCGCGCGGAAGCCCTCCGCGTCGTCGCAGAGCAGAACACGGATAGGGCCGGCGTCGGACACGTTCCCCAGATGATCGGCCGGTGAGGGCCTCTGCGCCATCCCCACTTCTGTGGCCTGGCCTTCGGACGACCGTCCGGTCGCATGCCTACTGTGCCGGAACATGCCGCCGCTCATCACCCGCGAAGAAGCCGCCCGCCTCGGCGAGATCGAGGACCACGATCAGATCCTCGCCCTGGTCGACCGGGCCTGGGAGGCGCGGCAGGAGAGCTTCGGCGACTCCACCGACATGTGCTCGCTCGTCAACGCCAAGTCCGGCGGCTGCGCCGAGGACTGCGGCTTCTGCGCCCAGTCGCGCTTCGCCGAGGCCGAGACGCCGATGCACGCGATGATGGAGCCCGAGCAGATCCTCGAGCACGCCAAGGCCGCCGAGGCCGCGGGCGCCCACCGCTTCTGCATGGTCACCCAGGGCCAGGGCCTGTCCAAGCGCGACTTCGAGAAGATCCTCGAGGGCGCGCGGATGGTGGCCGAGCAGACCAACCTCAAGCGCTGCGCGTCGGTCGGCCACATGAGCGTCGACCGCGCCAAGGCGCTCAAGGACGCGGGCATCCAGCGCGTCCACCACAACGTCGAGACGGCGGAGTCCTACTACCCGGAGGTCTCCTCGACCGTCCGCTACGAGGGCCGGCTGCGCACGATCGACGCGGTCCGCGAGGCCGGGCTGGAGACCTGCGTCGGCGGCATCCTCAACCTTGGCGAGACGCGCGCCCAGCGCGTGGAGATGGCGTTCGAGCTGTCGAAGATCGACCCCACCTCGGTGCCGATCAACCTGCTCAACCCGCGCCCCGGCACGAAGTTCGGCGACCGCGACTACATGGACCCATGGGAGGTCGTGAAGTGGATCGCGATCTTCCGCCTGATCCTCCCCGCCGCCCTGTTCCGCCTGTGCGGCGGCCGCGTCGAGAACCTCGGCGACCTGCAGCCGCTGGCCGTCAAGGCCGGGCTCAACGGCGTGATGATGGGGAACTTCCTCACGACGCTCAACGCCGACCCGGCCGACGACCGCAAGATGTTCACCGACCTGGGGTTGAACATCAACCGCTTCGAGGACAACGGCGCCAACCCGCGTCCCGACAACCGCTCGGGCTGGCTGGAGGGCGAGACGCCCGACATCGTCGAGGACTACCTCGACACGCTCGCCGCCGCCGAGAACGCCGGCATCAAGGTCACGACGTGGGATCCGGCCGCGCAACTGCGCTACGCCAAGAAGGACAAGATCCTGCCGCGCCCCGACGGCGCCCCGAACCGCTGGCCGGCCGAGCAGCCCGAGGAGCCGGCCGAGCTGTCCGGCATGCCGTTCGGCCACTGAGCCGGCCGACCGCCGCCCCGACCCGTCCCGACGACCCCAACAACGAGCGCGAGCGACCCCACCGTGAGCGACATCGAAGCCCGCCTGGACGACCTGCGTGAGTCGGGCCTGTACCGGCGCATGCGCCACGTGAGCGGGCCGCAGGGCTCGCGCGTGGTGCTCGACGGCCGACCCGTCCTGCTGTTGTGCTCCAACAACTACCTGGGGCTGGCCGACCACCCGCGGGTGCGCGAGGCCGCGGCCGACGCGGCGATGCGCTGGGGCGCGGGCGCGGGCGGGTCGCGCCTCGTGTCGGGGACGATGACCGTCCACCGGCGCCTGGAGGAGGCCCTGGCGGCCTTCAAGGGGACCGAGTCCTCCGTGTTGTTCGGGTCGGGCTACCTGGCGAACCTCGGGGTCATCGGCGCGCTCGCAGCCCTCGGCGGCGGGTCCAACCCCATCGTCTTCTCCGACGAGCTCAACCACGCGTCGATCATCGACGGCTGCCGCCTCGCGCGCGCCGACGTCTTCGTCTACGACCACTGCGACGTCGAGCACCTCGCCTGGGGCCTGCGCCAGCACGCGGGCCGGCCGGGGACGATCGTCACCGACTCGGTGTTCTCGATGGACGGCGACATCGCGCCGCTGGCCGAGATCGTCGAGCTGGCGCAGCGCCACGGCCTGCGCACGGTGGTCGACGAGGCGCACGGCACCGGCTGCCTCGGCCCGGGCGGCCGCGGCGCGGTCGTCGACGCGGGCCTGGAGGGCGAGATCGACGTGGTCGTCGGCACGCTCGGCAAGGCGCTCGGCGCGTACGGCGCGTTCGCCGCCTGCAGCGCCGCGATGCGCGACTACCTGACCAACACCGCGCGGTCACTGATCTTCTCCACGGCGCTGCCGCCGCCCGCGGTCGCGGGCGCGCTCGCGGCGCTCGAGGTCCTGCAGGCGCACCCCGAGATGGTCGGCCGCCTGCAGGCCAACGCCGACGCGATGCGCGACGAGCTGGCGCGCGAGGGCTTCGAGGTCGCCGGCTCGTCGACGCAGATCGTGCCGCTGGTCGTCGGGGATCCCGAGCTGGCGATGCGCGTGTGCGAGACCGCGATCGAGGGCGGCGTCTTCGCCCAGGCGATCCGGCCGCCGACGGTCCCCGCCGGCACCTCGCGGCTGCGCCTCGCGCTGATGGCGACCCACACGCGCGAGGAGCTGCGCGCCGCCGCCCGGACGCTCGGCCGCGCCGCGCTGCAGGCCGGCTTCCGCCCGGGCGCCGGGGTGCCGGTCGCCGCCGCGCAGCCCGCGGGCCATCCGGACGAGCGTCTGCCCGCCGACCAGTCGACGGCCGCCGCCGCGGCCGCGTAGCGCCGCGGCTGTCGTGCACGGGCTCTTCGTCACCGGCACCGACACCGAGGTCGGCAAGAGCGTCGTCGCGGCCGTGCTCGTCGCGACGCTGGCGGCGCGCGGCGTGCCGGTCGCCGCGTTCAAGCCGGCGGTCACCGGCCTCGACGACGCGCCCGAGCCCGGCAAGCCGCACGACCACGAGCTGCTGGCGGCCTGCGCCGGCACGGCGCCCGAAGAGGTCGCGCCGTTCCGGTACGGGCCGGCGGTCTCGCCGCACCTGGCGGCCGAGGAGGCGGGGACGACGATCGACCCCATGGCCTTGGTCGAGGCCGCGCGCCGCAACGGCGGTGGAGGCCGCACGCTGATCGCCGAGGGCGTCGGCGGGCTGCTCGTGCCGCTGACCTCCGAGGGCTACCTGGTGCGCGACCTCTGCGTGGAGCTGGGGCTGCCGCTGGTGGTGGTCGCGCGGCCGGGGCTGGGGACGATCAACCACACGCTGTTGACGCTGGAGTCCGCGCGCGGCGCCGGGCTGAACGTCCGCGCGGTGGTGATCACGCCGTGGCCTCCGGACCCGACGGGCATGCAGGTCTCCAACCGGGAGACGATCGCGCGGCTCGGCGCCGTGGAGGTGGTCGCGCTAGGGCCGGTGGCGGGCTTCGCACCCGCCCAGTTGGCCGCGGCGGGCGCGGCGTGGCCGGTCGAGCGCTGGCTGGCGGAGGGAGCGGCCGCGGCGTGAACGAAGGCGGCGTGAACGACGGCATCACCCTCGATCACGTCGTCATCGCGGTCTCCGACTGGGAGCGCTCCAACGCCTTCTACCGCGACGTCTGCGGCGCGGAGCTGGTCCAGATCGACGACCCGCCGCCCACGCGCTGGCGCTACCGCTTCGGCGACATCCAGTTCAACGTCCACGGCCCCGGCATGGACCCATCCCCCATCGCTCGCATCCCCACCGAGCCCGGCATGGCCGACCTCTGCCTCGTCTGGCCCGGGACCACCGCCCAAGCCATCACCCACCTCACCACCCACGGCATCGCGATCGAAGCCGGCCCAGTCCCCCGCCACGGCGCCGGCGGCCCGGGCCTCTCCGTCTACTTCCGCGACCCAGACGGCTCCCTCCTCGAGTTCATCGCCTACGTGACGTCGTAAGACGCGGGCGACGCCTCCGGGCCGGCCTGCCAGCCGAGCCCTGCGCGATGTCTCCGCGCAGGCCCGGCCTTGGGCGCCCGCCCGCCGGCCGCCCTCAGTCCTCACCCCGCTCCTTCACCTTGCCCTGCAGCTGCGCCATGACGTCGGGGTCGCGGAGGGTGGTGACGTCGCCGAGCTCGCGGCCTTCGGCGATGTCCTTCAGCAGGCGGCGCATGATCTTGCCGGAGCGGGTCTTGGGGAGGTCGTCGGCCCAGATGATGCGCTTGGGGCGGGCGAGCTTGCCGATGCGGACCGCGACGTGCTCGCGGATCTCGTCGACCAGCGCGTCGGTGCCGTCGAGGTCGCCCTCCAGGGTCACGAAGGCGGCGACCGACTGGCCGGTGTCCTCGTCGCTCGCCCCGATGACCGCGGCCTCGGCGACCTTCGGGTGCGAGACGATCGCGGACTCGATCTCCGCCGTCGACATGCGGTGGCCGCTGACGTTGAGCACGTCGTCGACCCGCCCGATGACCGACACGTAGTCCTCGGCGTCCTGCTTCGACGCGTCGCCGACCAGGTAGGTCCGCTCGTCCCACTTGTTCCAGTACGTGGCGACGTAGCGCTCGTCGTCGCCGGCCAGCGTGCGGAGCATCGCCGGCCACGGCCGCGACAACGACAACAACCCCTGCGTCCCGCGGGCCACCTCGGCGCCCTCCTCGTCGAGCACCGCCGTGGCGATCCCGGGCAGCGGCGTCCCCGCCTTGCCCGGCTTCATCGCCTGGGCGCCCGGCAGCGTCGTGATCATGATCGCGCCGGTCTCGGTCTGCCACCACGTGTCGACCACCGGGCACCGCTCGCCGCCCACGACCTTCCAGTACCACAACCACGCCTTGGGGTTGATCGGCTCACCCACGCTGCCCAACAACCGCAACTTCGACACATCCGCCTTCTCCACGTGCTCCACCCCCCACTTCATGCACGCGCGGATCGCCGTCGGCGCCGTGTAGAAGATCGTCGCCCCGTAGCGCTCGCACAACTCCCACCAGATCCCCTTGTGCGGGTAGTCGGGCGCCCCCTCGTACATCACCGACGTCGCCGCGTTCAGCAACGGCCCGTACACGATGTACGAGTGCCCGGTGATCCACCCCACGTCGGCCGAGCACCAATACACGTCCTTCTCCGGCTGCAAATCGAAGACGTGCTTGTGCGTCCACGCCACCTGCGTCAGATAGCCGCCCGTGCTGTGCAGGATCCCCTTCGGCTTCGCCGTCGACCCGCTCGAGTACAAGATGAACAACGGATGCTCCGCGTCCAGCTCGGCCGGCGCACACGACGCATCCGCCTCCGCCAGCGCCTCGTGCCACCAGACATCGCCCTCGCCCATCGGGCAGTCCTCCAGCCCCGCATGCTGCACCACGAAGACCGTGTCGACCGGCATCCCCACCGCATCGACCATCGCCTTGACCGGCGCGACCTTCCCCTTGCGCCGCCCGCCGTCGACGGTGATCAGCGCCTTCGCCGAGGAGAACTCCATCCGCTCGCGCACCGACTCCGCGCTGAACCCGCCGAAGACCACGTTGTGCGGCGCGCCGATCCGCGCACACGCCAGCATCGCGACCACGACCTCGGGGATCATCGGCAGGTAGATCCCGACCACGTCGCCCGCGCCGACCCCGCGGTCCTTCAGCGCGTTGGCCGCCCGCTGCGTCTGCGCCAGCAGCCACCCGTAGGTGATCTCGCGCTCCTCGCCCTCCTCGCCCCGCCAGTGAAACGCGACGCGCTCGCCCAGCCCCGCCTCGACGTGCCGATCCAGGCAGTTGTAGGAGGCGTTGATCGTGCCATCCTCGAACCATCTGAAGAACGGCGGGTTCTCGTCGTTCAAGCCACGGTCCGGCGCCCGGAACCAGTCCAGCGCACCGGCCTGCTCCAGCCACCACCCCGCCGGATCGGCCGCCGCCGCCTCGTGCACCGACATGTCGCTGATCAGCGCGTCGCGCCGGAACCCCTCCAGCGGCTCGAAGCGCTCCTGCCCGAGCAGCGCCTCCAGCTCGCCCTCCAATCGCTCCGACGTGCTGATTGCCTGTGGATCGGACATCACACCACCATCTCTCGGATTGCGAAACTCATGAAGGCCCGAAGGCGCCCGCGGCCCGCAGCGCATCGATGCGCCCGGTCCCGTACCCGCAGAGATCGCCCAGGATCTCCGACTGATGCTCGCCCCTGCGCGGCGCCAGCGCCGGCGGCGGAGGAGCACCCGCGCCACCCAGCCGCAGCGGGCTGGCCACATGCGCCACCTCGCCCAGCACCGGATGCGCCACCGACTGCACGACCGACCGCGCCGCCGCCTGCTCATCCCCGAACGCCGCCGCGACGTCGTTCACCGGCCCGCACGGCACGCCCGCACCCCGCAGCCGCTCCAGCCACACCGCCGTCGGCGCCGTCCCCAACCGCCGCTCCAACAACCCCACCAACGCGTCCCGCGCATCCAACCGCCGCTGGAACCCCTCGAACGCCGGGTCCCCCGCCAGCTCCGGCAGCCCCAGCGCGCCGGTCAACGCCACCCACAACGCCGGCTTCGGCGCCGCGATCACGATCCACCCGTCGGCCGTGGCGAACGTCTGGAACGGGACGATCGACTGATGCGCCGAGCCCCGCAGCCGCCGGCTCTCGAACCCCGCCGACAGCGTCCACGTCGCCAGGTAGTTGAGCTGCGCCAGCGCCGACTCGAAGAGCGAGATGTCGCAGTCGCACCCCTCGCCGGTCCGCCGCGCCTGCCACACGCCGGCCACCATCGCCAGCGCGGCGACGTACCCCGCGGCGTAGTCGGCCATCGACACCCCGCTGCGCAGCGGCGGCTCGTCCGGCCCGCCCGTCAGCGACATCCACCCCGACAACCCCTGCACGACGTGGTCGTAGGCGCCCTCCGCCGCCCGCGGCCCGGTCAGCCCGAACCCCGACAGCGAGCAGCACACCAGCGCGGGGTTGACGTGCGCGAAGTCGCGGTGGTGCAGCCGCAGCCGCGTGAACGTCGTGCCCCGCAGGTTGGCGAACAGGCAGTCCGCCTCGCGCGCCACATCCTCCAACACGCCGCGCGCCTCCGGCACCCGCAGGTCCAAGGACAGCGACCGCTTGCCCCGGTTGAAGGACTCGAAGTACAGCGAGTCCTCGCCCTCCTGGTACGGGGGGACGTACCGTCCGACGCCCCCCCGCGAGGCCGGGTCCTCGATCTTGATGACGTCGGCCCCGAGGTCGGCCAGCTGCATCGTGGCCCACGGCCCCGCGCCGAACTGCTCGACGGCGACGACCCGCAGATCCGCGAGCGGGCCCCCGCCGGCCATCAGCGTGCGGGCTCGGGCTCCACGGCGTTGCGCAGCAGCCCGACGCCCTCGATCTCCACTTCCACGACGTCGCCGGTCTGCAGCAGCAGCGGCGGCTCGCGGGTGAAGCCGACGCCGGCCGGGGTGCCCGTCGCGATGATGTCGCCCACTTCGAGCGTCAGGTAGGACGACAAGAACGAGATGATCCGCGGGATGTCGAAGATCATCTGCGACGTCCGCGCGTCCTGCACGACCGAGCCGTTCAGCCGTGTGGTCACGCGCAGATCGGCGACGTCGGCCACCTCGTCCATCAACACCAACTCGGGACCGCAGGGCGCGAACGTGTCGACCGCCTTGCCCGACGTCCACTGCGGCGCCTGGAACTGTAGGTCCCGGGCGCTGACGTCGTTGAGCGGCATGACGCCGCCCACGAACCCGCCGGCCTCCTCCACGCTGACCCGCCGGCAGCGCCGCCCGATCACCACGGCGAGCTCGCCCTCGTAGTCGACCTGCTCGGTCGCGGCCGGCACCTGGATCGGCGCGCCATCGCCGATCAGCGAGTTGCGGAACTTGGCGAACACCGTCGGGACCGCCGACGTGTCGAGCTTGGTCTCCTCCGCGTGCTCGGTGTAGTTGAGCCCGATGCAGAGGATCTTGTCGGGATCGGGCACGGGCGGGCCGAGGACGACCGAGTCCCGCGGGACCCCGTCGGCGCCCGCGGCCGCGGCGGCCACGGCGGCCCGCGCCTCGGCGTCCAGACCGAGGACCCCGCGGACCGTCGTGACGTCGCCGGCGCCGGAGAGCCCGGCCACGTCAACGATCGTGTCGCCGACGACGACGCCCGCGCGCCAAGGATCGCCCTCAGCGGCGCGATAGCTGACCAGGCGCATCAGGCGATGCCTCCAACCGTGGGGACGGGGCGGTCCGGCGCCTCGCCGGTGAGCACGCGCAGCACCTCGGTCGCCGCGCGCCGCTGCAGCTCCTCGGTGGCCTCCACGGAGTGGAACGCCATGTGCGGGGTGATGATCGCCCGCGGGTGCGTCCGCAGCGGATGGCCGGCGGGCAGCGGCTCGGGCTCGGTGACGTCGAGCGCGAGGCCCGCGATCTGCCCGGCGTCCAGCGCCGCGACCGCGGCGTCGAGGTCGACCAGCCCGCCGCGCGACGTGTTGATGACCACCGGCGCCCGCTCCATCTGCGCCAGCGTCTCGGCGTTGATCAAGTGATGGTTCTCGGCCGTGGCCGGCACGTGCAGCGAGACGAAGTCCGCGCGGCTCAGCGCCTGCTCCAGCGAGTCAGCGCGCACCACGTCCGGCATGTCGATGGACTCGACGAACGGGTCGTAGGCCACCACCTTGATCCCGAACGCCTGCGCCCGCCGGGCGACCCGGCGGCCGATCCCACCTAGGCCGATCAGCGCCAGCGTGCGCCCGGCGATGCGGTGCACGTTGCTGTGGTCGATCTTCCAGCCGTCGGCCGCCACCTCGCGGCCGGCGGGGACGAGCCCCCGCGCGGCCGCCAGCAGCAGCGCCATGGCGTGGTCGGCCACCTCGTCCAGGCAGTAGTCCGGGACGTAGGTCACGACGATGCCGTGCCGTGTCGCGGCCGCCACGTCGATGTTGTCGTAGCCGATGCCGTAGCGCGCGATCACACGGCAGCCACCCGCGGCTGCCGCGTCGATCACGCGCTCGGTCACCGGCGCGAAGCACGCGAGCACGCCCTGCACGTCGGACGCCAGCTCGACGAGGGTGTCCTCGTCGACCGACGGCGCCAGGACGATCTCCGCCCCGAGCGGCGCGAGCACCTCGTGCTCGATGTCCAGCCCGGGGAAGACGTGGTCGGTGATGAGGACGCGTGTCACGTGCGGTACCCGATTGCCTAGGAGGCCAGGACGTCGTCGTAGAACGGGTGCTTGGTGAACAGCACCGGCCCGTCCTTGGTGACGAGGAGGTTCTCCTCCAGCCGCACCGTCTGCTCGAGGCCCGGGTGGCCGGCGAAGGTCTCGCACGCGAAGTACATGCCCTCTTCCAGCACCACCGGGTAGTCCAGCGAGTAGGCGCGCGAGATCCACATGCCCTCGTAGAGCGAGAGGCCGATCGAGTGCGCGAACTGCTGCAGCGTCACGGTGCCGTACTCGTCATCGGCGTACGTCGGGAGCTTCGCGGCGACGTCGGCGGTGGTGTTGCCCGCCTTCATCATCTCGATGGCCCCGTACATGGACTCGTAGCACTCCTTGTACAAGTCCTTCTCCTTGGGCGTGAGCTCGGCGTCCACCTTGAAGCAGCGCACGAAGTCCACGAAGTACCCGCCCGGCCCGATGGCGTTCTGGTCGACGATGACCAGGTCGCCCTGGCGGATCACCTTGTCGGTGTGCCAGCGGCGGTAGGGGCTGGTGTTGCCGCCCGAGGCCACGATGATGTCGTAGACGAAGTCGAAGCCGTTCTCGTACAGGTACTCGTTCACCTTCGCGGTGATCGTGCTCTCCTTGACGCCCGGCTTGAGCCACTCGTGCTCGATCTTCCAGAACGACGTGTCGCCGTAGGCGCTGGAGATCTTCAGGCACTCCAGCTCGTCGGGCGTCTTGATGATGCGGGCGCCGGACATGACGGGCCAGGCGCTGACGGGCTTCACCCCGGCGCGCTCGAAGGCGGCCATCGCCGACGGGTCGGCGATGTCGAGGCCGATCTTCTCGTTCTCGACGCCGTTCTCGCGGAGGACGTCCATGACCGAGCGCACCATCTTGTCGGCCATCATCTCCTCGGCCGTCTCGGCCCACTTCCAGGTGATCGCCGGGCGGATGTTGCCCTCCAGCCACGGTGCGTCGATCTTCGCGCACTCGAAGTCGGAGCCGGCGGTCTCGAAGAGCACCGGGTCGCCACCGCGCGGCAGGATGCAGTACCGGATGAAGATGTTGTTCTTCCAGTTGCCCTGGTAGACGCTGGTGATGTAGCGGACGTTCTCGCCGACGAAGCAGACGACGGCACCCAGGTCGTGCTCCTCCATCTTCATGCGCGCGCGGGCCAGGCGGTCGCGGCGCATGCGGTCGAAGTCGACGCGCGACTGCCAGTCGGTCCCGGTCGTGCTGTACACGCGACGCGGGTCGTGCTCGTGCGGCTTGCCGATGAACGACAGGTCCATGCCCTTGCCCGTCGGGGTGATGTCGTGCTCGGTGACGCTCATGGCGATGCTGTTCCTCCCGGAAGTGTGGTGACCATCAAGGACGTGGGTGTTTTGCGGCAGGGGGACGCGCCACGGTCAGCCGCGGTCTCCCTCTCGGTTGTGTCACTCACCAGTTGTTAGCCACCCTAACCAGAAGAGCGTAGGACTGTCAAATCCGTCGATGTTGCGGGTCACAGTACGTCGACCGCAAGAGCTGCTAAATTAACTCCGCAATGGAAGGACCCACGCGCGAGGATGTCGACGCTGCCACAGCGGCCATCGGTGTCCGTCTGGCGAACCTCAGGAGTGCCCGCCGCATGCGGGTGTCGGAACTGGCCCGCAAAGCCGGCGTCTCGTCCAGCCTCATCAGCCAAATTGAGCGAGGCTCCTCGAAGCCGTCGGTAGGGACACTGTTCGCGGTAGCGCAGGTACTCGGCGTTCCCGTCGACACGTTCTTCTCCGACGTCGACACGTCGGCCGAGGTCGCGACCAACGACGCGCCCGCGCCGATGGCCTCCGCCGCCGCCGCACCGACGCTGCTGGCCGGACCGAACGGTGCGCCCCCGTCGCCGCTGACCGACGAGATCCACCGCTCGTGGCGCGGCGAGAGCGACGCGGCGCGCGAGGTCGTGCGCCACAGCGAGCGCTCCTCGCTGGAGATCCGCGGCGGCGTCCGCTGGGAGCGCCTGACCCCGACACCGCTGGACGGCATCGAGTTCCTGGAGCTGGTCTACAGCCCCGGCGCCGAGTCAGACGGCCAGGCCTACCGCCATCCGGGCATCGAGCTCGTGGTCGTGACCCAGGGCACGATGACCATCTTCCTGGGCTTCACGCAGCACGACCTCGGCCCCGGCGACTCGATCGCGTTCCCGTCCTCGACGCCGCACCGCTACGTGAACCTCACCGACGGCGAGACGCGCGCGATGACGGTCATCCTGCGCGACGACCTGTCCAAGATGCAGATCCGCGACGTCCCTGATCCCACGCGGATCCCGGGCGACGCGAAGTTCGACCCGACGATCCTGGGCTGAGGCCCGCTAGAGCCGGTCGAGCATCGCCGCCATGCGGCGGATGACGTCGGCCGCGGCCAGGAGGTCGGCCTCCGGCACGTCGGCCAGCGCCTCGCGCCCGCGCGCCCGCCAGCGCTCGCGCTTCTCGGCCAGCAGCGCGCGCCCCGCCTCGGTGAGCGACACGACGACCACCCGGCGGTCGGACTCCGAGCGCGTGCGCTCGACGATCCCGTCGCGCTCCAGGTGGTCGAGCATCGCCGAGACGCTGGCGGGGCTGATCTCGGCGGCCTTGGCGAGATCCCCGGCGGTGGACTCCCCCGCGAGGTCGAGCCGGTACATCGCGCGGATCTGGGTCTGGGTCAGGTCGCCCGGCCCGCACTTCTGATCGCGCGCGCGGCCCCGGCGCTCGGCGCCGAGCAGCTCGATGACGGCGCGGCGGACGTCCTCGACGCCCGCGCGCTCCGTCTCGGCCTCGACGGCCGCGGCGCGATCGGTCATGCCGCGGCCTCGAGCGCCATCTCCGCGGCCGGCCCGGCGGCGGGCTCGCGGCCCACCACCTTCGCCCGCCGCTCGACCATCGCCAGGATCCCGGTCGGGATCAGCGCGAAGGCGGTCACCCCCAGCACCCACCAGTAGGTGTTGCCGAAGGCGCTCGCCGCGCCCGACGTCGTGTGCGCCGCCGAGGCCAGGTGGTTGTTGAGCACCACCGACAGGATCGCCGTGCCGATCGAGCCGCCGACCCGCTGCAGCACGTTGAGCTGCGGCGTCGCGTGGCTGATCTGGTCGGGCCGCAGCACCGCGAACGCGGCGGTCATCGACGGCATCATC
>DASYBY010000202.1:0-11716 GCA_036500525.1 Baekduia sp.
AGCGCGATCGGCAGCGAGGCGGCCGAGGTGTTGGCGAAGCGGTCGACGACGTCGACGACGCGGTCGCCCTCGACGCCCAGCTCGCGGCCGACGGCCTTCAGGATCCGCCCGTTGGCCTGGTGGTAGACGAGTAGGTCGAGGTCGGCGAGCGTGAGGCCGGCGGCCGCGACGGCCTCGTGGGTGACCTCGACCATGAGGCGCACCGCGTGGCGGAAGACGACCGGGCCGTCCATGCGGATCTTCAGCTCGTCGCGCGCGAGGCGGATGAGCTCCTGGCCGCCGGGGTCGGAGTGCAGGGCGACCGGGCCGATCTGCGACGGGCCGTCGGTGGCGGTCAGCACGGCCGCTCCGGCGCCGTCACCGAAGAGCATCGCCGAGCCGCGGTCGTCGGGATCGAGGTAGCGGGAGAGCGCGTCGGCGCCGACGACGAGGACGGTGCGGGCGCGGCCGGCCTCGATGGCGCTGGTCGCCAGCGCCAGGCCGGAGAGGAAGCCGGTGCAGGCGGCGCTGAGATCGATGGCGGCGGCGCCCTCGATGCCGAGCAGGCCGGCGACCAGCGGTGCGGCGTGCGGGCTCATCTCGTCCGAGCTGGTGGTGCCGACGAGGATCATGTCGACGTCGCGCGGGTCGATCTGCGCGGCGGCGAGCGCGGCGGCGGAGGCGCGGGCCGCGAGGTCGGTCAGCCGCTCGCCGGGGGCGAGCACGTGGCGCTCGCGCATGCCGGTGCGCGAGAGGATCCAGTCCTCGTCGACGCCGAGGCGCTCGGCGATCGCGCGGTTGCCCACGACGGTCTCGGGCACGGCGTGTGCGACGCCGGACACGACGGCGCCGGGGCGCGGGCCGGCGGCGGGCGAGCGCAGCGCGGGCTGACCGGAAGCGATGGCCATCAGGTTGAATCTACCGCGATGCCGAGCCCTGCCGATCCTGCTGCTGCTGCTCATCGCGCCTGGCGGGTCCACCGCCGGGGCACGCCGGCCGAGGCGCTGGCGCTCGACACGGTGGGGTCGCGGGCGCCGGGGCCGGGCGAGGTGCAGGTCGAGATCGCGGCGGTCGGCCTGAACTACCCCGATCTCCTGCTGTGCGCGGGGCGCTACCAGGAGCGGCCGGAGCTGCCGTTCGCGCCGGGCTACGAGGCCGCGGGCGTGGTGGGCGCGGTCGGGCCGGGGAGCGCGCTGGCGGTCGGCCGGCCCGTGCTCGTCGTCCCCGAGCTGCCCGACGGCGCGCTGCAGGAGCGGCTCACGCTCCCCGAGTCCCAGGTCTACGCGGTGCCGGAGGCGATGCCGATGGCGGTCGCCGCGGTGCTGCACATCGCCTACCAGACCGCCCACGTCGCGCTGCACCGGCGGGCGGGGCTGCGCGCGGGGGAGTGGGTGCTGATCGATGGCGCGGCGGGCGGCGTCGGCTCGGCGGGGATCCAGCTGGCGCGCGCCGCGGGGGCGCGGGTGATCGCGGTGGCGACGGGCGCCGCCAAGCAGGAGGCGTGCCGGGCGTGGGGCGCAGAGGTGGTGATCGACAGTGCGGATCCGGAGCTGGCGGCCGCCGTCCGCGCGGCGACCGGCGGGCACGGCGCCGACGTGGTCCTCGACGTCGTCGGGGGCGACGTGTTCGACCGCGCGCGGCGGGCCGTGGCCTTCGAGGGGCGGATCGTGGTGCTGGGCTTCACGGGTGGGATCCCCGAGGTGCGGGCCAATCACGTGTTGTTGCGCAACTACAGCGTCGTCGGGCTGCATCTCGCGACCTACCGGCGGGAGGAGCCGGCGCTGCTGCGCGCCGTGCACGCCGAGCTGGTGGACCTGTGGGCGGCGGGGCGGATCGCGCCGCATGTCCACCGTGAACTGCCGTTCGACCAGGCCGTCGAGGGGCTCGGCCTGATCGCCGACCGCTCGGCGATCGGGCGCGTGGTGCTGACCGTCAGCCCGTGAGCTGCGCGTCGGCCCGCGCGGCCAGCTCGAACTTGCGGACCTTGCCCGACGCGGTGAGCGGCAGCTCCTCGGCGCCGCAGAACAGGACGACCGCGGGCACCTTGAAGCGCGACAACTCGGTCCGGCAGTGCGCGAGCAGGTCGTCGACCGACGGCGTCTGGCCCTCGGCGGGCACGATCCACGCGCAGCCGACCTCGCCCATCCGCTCGTCGGGCAGCGCGACGACGTGCGCCTGGGCGACCTCGGGCAGCGCCGTCAGCACCGCCTCGACCTCGCTGGGCATCACCTGCTCGCCGCCGCACTTGTACAAGTCCTTGATCCGGCCGGTGAGGACGAGGTAGCCGTCGTCGCGGATCGCGCCGAGGTCGCCGGAGCGCAGCCGGCCCTCGGCGTCGAACGCGGCGGCGGTCTCCTCGCTCGCGTCGTGGTAGCCGCGGGTGACGATCGGTCCGTCGACCACCAGCTCGCCGGGCACGCCGGGTGGTGTCTCGGCGCCGGTGTCGGGATCGATCGCGCGGTAGCGGGCGAGCAGGCCGCCGAGCGCGGGATCGCCGGCGACGCCGCCGGGCTTGGGCCGCCCGACCGTCTCGACCATCGTCTCGATCGCGTCGTGGGGCATGGTGAACGTCGTGGCCGCCGAGGTCTCGGTCATGCCGTAGCCGGTGACCAGCTCGGTGACGCCGAGCACCTCGACGACCTCGCGCCACAGCCGTGCGGGGCAGACCGCGGCGGCCGACATGACGGCGTGCAGCGACGAGAGATCCCAGCGGCCGGCGCGCGCGGTCTCGACCACGGCGAGCGTCATCGTCGGGACGAAGAGCGCCTCGCTCGCGCCGTAACGCTCGACGTCGTCCAGCGTCTGCTCGGGGTCGAAGGCGGCCTGGACGATCACGGTCCCGCCGACCCACAGCACGGCGAGCAGCCCCTCGATGTAGGCGAAGACGTGGTGGAGCGGCAGCGCGAACAGCACGCGGCGGCCGTCCTCGAAGGCGCGCGTGTAGGCCGAGCCGTAGGCGCTGCGGAGCTCCATGTCGTGGGTGAGGACGACGCCCGTGGGATGGCCGGTGGTGCCCGAGGTGTAGAAGATGGTCGCGGTGTCGCCGGGGTCGGCCGCGGCGGCGCGGCGGGCCAGCTCCGCGTCGAGCGTGGGGTCGGGATCGCGCTCCAGGGCCTCGAGCGTGAGGGCGCCCGCGCGCTCCGGCGGCGCGCCGCAGAAGACGATCGTGCGCAGGCGCGGCAGCGCGGGCGCGATGGCGTCGAGCGAGGCGAGGACGTCGGCGTCCCGGAACGCCGCGACCGTGAACAGCGTGACGCTCCCGGACTGCTCCAGCACGAACGCCAGCTCGCGGGGCTGCAGGCGGACGTTGAGCGGCACGGCGATCGCGCCGGCGCGCGCGACGCCGAAGATCGCCGCGACCAGCTCGGGCCCGTTGGGCAGCAGCAGCGCGACGCGGTCGCCGGGCGCCACGCCGGCGGCGACCAGGCCGCGCGCGATGCGCCGCGACCACGCGACGACCTGGGCGTAGGGGTACTCCGCGCCGTCGCCCATCACGTACGGGCGCTCGGGGCGCTCCGCAGCGACCGCGTCCAGCGCGCCGCTCAGGGTCCGGGGCTCCCAGGCCGGATGGCGCGCCTCCAGCGCCGCCCGCACCGCCTCGACATCGATCCTCGCCATGCCGAGGCAAGGTACCCGCGGCGGCCGCCGTCATACCTCGAGTGCTAGGACTCCTGCCATGAGCAACAACATCGACCTCACCGGCGACATCGCCACCGCCGTCACCGGCGCCGCCGAGCGCGGGCACACCATGGCCCTCGGCTACGTCGACGGCGACGGCTACCCCGTCGTCTCCTTCCGCGGCAGCACCGTCGTCCACGGCCCGCAGCAGCTCGCCGTCTGGGCCCGCAGCACCGACACCGGCTTCGCCGCGGCGATCGCCGACCGCCCCGAGGTCTCCCTCGTCTACTACGGCCCCGGCGGCCCGGGCGCGATCTTCCTGTCCTTCCGCGGGCGGGCGCGGGTCGACCCGTCGGCCGACGACGCGGTCTACGCGGCGATGATCGAGGGCGAGCGGGGCCAGGACCCGGAGCGCAAGGGCGTCGCCGTGATCATCGACGTCGAGGGCGTGCGCGGGATGGGCGCGGAGGGGCCGATCGCGCAGGCGGCGGCGTAGACGCGCAACCCTCGACCAACCCTCCGAAAGGGGTCTGACCCCTGTCGCAGGGTTTGCCGCGTGGTTGGCGCTCAGCTCGCGACGTGGTGGGGGTGCGGGGCGTGGTTCGTCGGCAATGACGAGTGCGTGTCCGGGGGCGCGTGCGCTGTCTGTCCTCCGCGGGGCGCCGGGGGGCGGGGTCGTTCGGGCGCGAACGCCGATGCGGGTCGCTGTGAGCTGCTCCAGGCAGCTTCTAGCGACCCGCATCGCGCGGACGCCCGCCCGGGGCACCAAACCCGCCGCGCGGAGGACAGACCAGCCTGAACGCACCGCAAGCGCACTCGTCATTGCCGACGAACCACGCCAGGCCCCGCGACCCGCGCCGCGAGCTGAACGCCAGCCGCGCTGCGCTGCGCCGCGCCCCCTATTCCGCCCCCATCCCCCGCTGGTGCAGCGCGAGCACCATGATCGCGAGGTCCTCGGGCTGATCGAGGTTGAGGTCGGTCAGCTCGCGGGCGCGGCGGAGGCGGTGGTCGAGCGTGTTGGGGTGGATGTGGAGGTGCTCGGCGGTGCGGCGGCGGTCGCGGCCCAGGCGGAGGTGGGTCGCGACGGTCTCC
Source organism: Baekduia sp. (assembly GCA_036500525.1). GTDB lineage: Bacteria > Actinomycetota > Thermoleophilia > Solirubrobacterales > Solirubrobacteraceae > Baekduia. The sequence continues at coordinate 4,690 of DASYBY010000202.1, forward strand.
AACAGGTCACCCCGGGAGCGGCCGGCGTCGGGGCCGAGCGCGTCGAGGACGCGGCGCTGGAGGTCGGCGGCCACGCGCGGTGCGCGCGCCAGCAGGAGGTCGAGCGAGAGCGCCTGCAGCGCGACGACGCCGGTGCGCCCCGCGCGCAGCGCGAGCCCGATGCCGAGCCGCACGTCGGCCAGGCTCACGCTCAGCTCGCCGCGCGGCACGTCGACGTCGACGACCGCGACCGCGCCGGCCGGGAGCGTCGTCACCGGGTCGCGGCGCGGTGCCGCGAGCCCGACGACGCGGTCGCCCTCGGTCAGCGCCAGCGCGCCCCCGGCGCGCAGCCCCGCGGCCACGCGCGCGTGCGCGCGGGCGCCCTCGCCCGGGATCGCCACGGCGAACGCCGCGTGCTCGCCGCCCACCGTGAACCCCAGCCACTCGGCGGTCGCGTGGTGGCCGGGCTCCAGGGCGTCGCCCGCCAGCAGCGCGTCGAGCAGCGCGCGCAGCGAGCGCTCCTCCTCGGAGACCAGGTGCTCGCGCTCGTCGAGGTACGCCGCGGCCACCGTGCCCGACGCGCGATCGAGGTAGTCCATCACCAACTCGGCGGCCCGCGGCAGCGCGTCGCGCTCGTCGGGGCGCGCCTCGGCGACCAGGATCCGCCACGCCGCGGTCCCGCCGATCCGGTAGGCGCGCAGCAGGTCCTCCAGCGGCATGCCCTCGGTCGCGCGGTTCTTCGCCGACGCGCGGAACGCCTCCAGCCGCGACGGCTCCGGCGGCTGCCCGCCCGCGACCCAGTCCAGGCACAGGTCCAGGTTCTGGCGGATGATCTGCACGATCTGGCCGCGGACGACCGACTCCGGCAGCCGGGCGTAGCCGGCGATCTCGTCGCGGAACGTCGCGAGCATCACCTCGGTGAGCTGCTCACGGTCGATGCGCGCGACGAGCGCCGCCACCGGCATCAGATCCGCCTCCATCGCAGGATTGTGACGGGTCACAACGAGGTTGTGGCGAACCCTCTGGATTCCGGAGGGCGCTTGGCGCGAGGATCGAGCCGTCCCAAGTGCGCCGTTCGGCGCACGTGCAGAGGAGAACCAGTGTCCCATCGTCCCCACGCCGTAACGGTCGCCGCCCTTGCGGCGCTCCTGCTCGCGGCTCCCGGCGCCGCGTCCGCGCACGCCGCCACCACCAAGTCGAAGGTCACGCTCGCGACCGCGCGCCAGAGCGCGATCGTCGCCGCGCACACCGCCGTCGTGACCGTCTCGGCGCCCGGCGCCAGCAAGGTCACCCTGTCGCTGCTGTCCAACGGCCACGCCGTCACGAGCAGCCGCCACCTGACGTTCCGCCGCGCCCAGCGCGTGCGCCTCGCGCTCGCCCTCACCACCGCGGGCACCAAGCGCCTCAAGGCCTGCAACACCCAGAAGCTCGACCTGCGCGCGACGGTCCGTCGCGGCAAGACCACCAGCACGGTCCGTGATCGGCGCACGCTCGCGCTCGATCCGTCCGCGTGCCGCCCGTCGGCGCCGGCCACGCCGCTCCCGGCCCCGCCCGCCGCGCCCGCCCCGCCGGCTCCGGTCACCCCGCCGGTCCACGGCACCGGCGCGCTGCCGCCCAAGACGCCGGAGATCGACCTCAGCACGGCCGATCACTGCGAGATCCTCGTGCCCGGCCGCTGCATCGGCACCTGGCCCAGCGACTACTTCACCAAGGCCGACCCGACCAGCGAGACGGGCCTGCGCGTCAACCTCAAGCCCGCCGCGATGCCGCAGAACGTCGACGGCACGCCGATCGACCCGACCGACATCGACCAGTCCGACGGCTTCAGCCCCGGCCAGGAGATCCTGGTCCACGTCGCCGGCATGGACACCATGGCCGCCGGCGAGCAGACCGGCATCGTCCCGGTCACCGACCTCGCCCGTACCTACGACAACGACCAGGCTGTCGTCCTCATCGACGCCGCGACCGGCAAGCGCCAGCTGATCTGGGCCGAGCTCGACGCCACGGCGACGACCGACGACCAGCGCGACCTGATGATCCACCCGGCCAAGAACCTGATCGAGGGCCACCGCTACATCGTCGCCCTGCGCCACCTGCGCACCGCCGACGACCAGCCGATCCCGGCCAACGGCGCGTTCAGGATCTACCGCGACAACCTGCCGTCCGACCAGGCCGACATCGAGGCGCGCCGGCCGCACTTCGAGTCGCTGTTCTCCACGCTGTCGAAGGCGGGGATCGCCCGTGACGACCTGTACCTGACCTGGGACTTCACGGTCGCCAGCACGCAGAACATCACGGGCCGGATGCTGTCGATCCGCAACGACGCGTTCGCGCAGCTCGGCGACCACGACCTCGGCGACCTCGACGTCGACGGCGTCTCGCCGACGTTCACCGCGAACGCCGTGGACCTCACGCCGCAGCAGGACGCGCACATCGCCCGGCGCATCACCGGCAACGTGACGGTGCCGTGCTACCTGGCACCCGACTGCGGGCCCGGCGGCACGTTCGACCTCGACGCCGACGGCAACCCGGTCCAGCACGGCACCACGCTGGCGCCGTACACCTGCAACATCCCGCGCGTGGTCATGGACGACCCCGACGCCCTGGCGCGCCCGACGATGTACGGGCACGGCCTCTTCGGGGCCTACACCCAGACCGACGGCGGCAAGCGCGGCGAGCTGGCCGAGGCCGGCAACCTGATGATGTGCGGCACGGACTTCAAGGGCATGGCGAGCGACGACCAGGTCAACGCCATCACCCACATCCTGCCCGACATGTCGCACTTCAACGAGATGGCCGACCGCCTCCAGCAGGGCCTGCTGAACTTCCTGTACCTGGGCCGGGCGATGATCCATCCCGACGGCTTCGCGGGCAACGTGAACTTCCAGCGGGCCGATCACTCCGCGCTCCTCGACACCCGCCGCCTCTACTACACCGGCGTCAGCGAGGGCGGCATCCTCGGCGGCGCGCTGACCGCGGTCGCCCCGGACTTCACGCGCGCCGCGCTGGTCGTCCCGGGCATGAACTACAGCGTGCTGCTGCCGCGCAGCACCGACTACGCGCCGTTCGGGGCCACCCTGAACGCGGCGTACACGACCGAGAGCGATCGGCCGCTGGTGCTGTCGATGGTCCAGATGCTCTGGGATCGCGGCGAGCCCGACGGCTACGCCAACCACATGACCGACGACCCGTTGCCCGACACGCCGGCGCACCGCGTCATCCTCGAGGCCGGCATCGGCGACCACCAGGTCTCAAACGTGACCACCGAGACCGAGGCCCGCACGATCGGCGCGAGCATCCGCACCCCGACGTTCGATCCGGGTCGCAGCCTCGACGTGACCCCGAGCTACGGGATCCCCGCCATCGACCACTACCCGTTCACCCAGAACGCGATGGTGATGTGGGACATCGGTCCGCTGCACGCCAACGACACGCTCGGCACGCCGCCCGCACCGACCACGAACACGCCGCCGAGCGACGACGTCGGCGAGGATCCGCACGAGTTCTCCGGCCAGGAGGCCGAGGCCAACACGCAGATCGCCGCGTTCCTGAACACCGGCGGCGCGTTCACCGACACGTGCGATCCGCTCAAGCCCTGCTACGCAGCGGGTTGGACCGGTCCGCCGAACTGAGCGGACGGGACCGCCGGGCGGGCTAGCCCCGCTCGGTGTAGACCCCGGTGGAGACCGCGTGGTACCCCTTGGCGCCGATCGAGCGCGCCAGGGGGCTGCGCGGGTCCTCGCCGGCGCGCAGCAGGTCGAGCGCGTGGCGGAAGTCGTAGCGGGGCGACCACCCCAACGCGGTCCGCGCCCGCTCGTTGACGTAGACGCGCTCGATGCCCGGGAACATGGTCCACCCGCGCGGCGCGTAGACGTCCTGGAGATCGGGGAAGCGCCGGCGCACCACCGCCGGCGCTTCCCCGCGCAGCGCGGCCAGGTCGTCGCTCGTGAACGGCGTCGTCGCGCTGACGACGTAGCGCCCGAAGCCCAGCTCGGGCGCGCGCTCCAGCGCGCAGCGGTGCGCGTCGACGACGTCGGCGAGATCGACCCGCCGGTAGAGCAGCTCGTTGACCTTCAGGTTGAGGTCGTCGTAGACGGCGCGCACGTCGTCGCGGTCGTCGGCCTCGGGGAAGAAGCGCGAGGTCCGCAGGATCACGCACGGCAGGCCGTGGTCGCGGTGCACGAGCTCGCAGAGGTCCTCGGCGGCGACCTTGGTCGCGCCGTAGATGTTGCGCGGAATCGGCGAGACATCTTCCGTGATCCACGCGGCGGGCGCGCCGGGCGGTGGGGCGAGCGCGCGGCCGAAGGCGCTGGTCGTGCTCGTGAAGACGAAGCGGCCGACGCCGGCGGCGACCGCCTCCTCGAGCAGGTTCAGCGTGCCGGTGATGTTGGTGTCCACGAACGCCGCGCGGTCGTGGGAGCCGACGTGGGGCTTGTGGAGCGTGGCGGTGTGGAGGATCGCGTCGGCGCCCGCGACGGCGCTGCGCACGAACGCGCGGTCGGCGATCGAGCCCACGGTGTGGGTCGAGGGCGAGGCGAGGAGGTCGAGCCCGACGGTGTCGTGGCCCTCGGCGCCGAGGACTTGCACCAGCGCCTCGCCGAGGTGGCCGGCGCTGCCCGTCACGAGGATCCGCATGGCGCGTATCTCTAGCAGCCGGCCCTGTCGTGCCAGGCGCGCAGCGCCGCGAGCTCCCGGTCGTGACCGACGCCGGGCGGGTCGAGGTCGGTGCGCAGCGGCGGCGCGCCGTCGAGCGCCTGCAGCCACGCCCACGTGTCGGCGACGGTCTCCGCGATCGGCCGGCAGCGCAGGCCCGCGGCGTGCGCGCGCTCCACGTTCGCGCCGTGCATCGCCGCGTACTCGTGGTCGGGCGGCAGCCAGATCGGCAGCTCGGTCCACGGCTCGATCCCGGCCGCGGCGATGGTCTCCGGCGCCACCCAGGTGAGGTGGGCGTCGGGCGCGCCCGCGGTGGCGCGGCACGCCTCGAGCACCGAGGCCATCGTCGCGTGGCCGCGGCGGCTGACGGCGTTGAACGGGCCGGCGAGCCCGGCCGCCGCGCCGTCGAGGGTGAAGCGCGCGAGGTCGCGGGCGTCGATGTACTGCAGCGGCAGGTCGGCCGGGCCGGGCGCGAGGACCTCGCCACCGGCGGCCAGGCGCGCGAGCCACCACGGCAGGCGGCCGACGTCCTCGTGCGGGCCGAGGATCAGGCCGGGGCGGGCCAGCAGCGCGCGGTCGCCGAAGGCCTGCGCGATCGCCAGCTCGGCGCCGCGCTTGTCGGCGGCGTAGCCGGTCTCCTCGGCCTCGGGGGACGCATCGACGGTGGCCGTCTCCTCGTCGAGGCCGAAGGGCGGCGGCGGGGCGTAGACCGAGCAGCTCGAGATGTAGGCGTAGTGCCCGACGTGGCCGGCGAGCACCACGGCGCTGTCGCGCGCGGCCCGCGGCGCGCCCGCCCACGTGTCGGCGACGAGGTCCCAGTCGCGCGCGCCGAGCGGCGCGAGCGTCGCCGGGCCGAGCCGGTCGCCGATCAGCCGCTGCGCGCGCGGGTCGCTCCACCCGCCGCGGCCGCGGTTGAACGTCGTCACCGCCCATCCGCGCGCGAGGCCCTCCTCGACGAGGGCGCGGCCGACGAACGAGGAGCCGCCGAGGACGAGGAGCGAGCGGGTCATGGCCGTACCGTAGCGCAACCAATGGGTTGCGTGACTCCCGCGGCTACGCGGGCCGCAGCAGCAGGTCGACGTACCCGTCGGCGATCGCCGACGGGTCCAGCCGCCCGCTGGGCCGGTACCACTGCGCCGTGTGGTTGACCATGCCCAGTAGCGCCGAGAGCGCGAGGCGGCGGTCGTCGTAGCGGGCGTGGCCGGCGTCCTCGACGCGGGCCAGCAAGTCCTCCACCAACCGCTCGAAGGCCTTGCGGTCGGTCCGCACGCCCTTCCACTGCGCGCCCGACTCGATGACGTGGCGCTCCTGCTGGAAGACGAGCATGTGGTTGCGGTGCTCGACGACGTGCGCGACCCACAGCCGCACGAGCGCGCGCAGGTGCTCGGCGGGCGGCAGACCGTCCCCCTCCAGCGCCTGCGCCCGGGCCAGGAGCGGGTCCATCAGCTCGTCGCAGATCGCGATGAGCAGGTGCTCCTTGCCGCCGAAGTAGTGGTACAGGCTGCCCGCGGCAACCCCGAGGTCCTCGGCGAGCTGCTGCATCGACGTCTGGTCGTAGCCGCGCCGCGCGAAGGTGCGCGCGGCGGCCTCGATCGCCTCGGCGCGGCGGCGGTCGTAGCGCTCGCGCAGGGCGGGGCGGGTGGGTCGGGTGGCCACGCGCCGATGATAGCGGGCAATGTCGAAGGATCGTTCGAACTTCGAATGCTCATTCGATACGCTGGGCCGATGCTGTTCGACCTCGACGACGACACCCAGCTGCTGCAGCGCACCGTCCGCGACTTCGCCGTGAGCGAGGTCGCCCCGGTCGCCGAGGAGCTGGACCGCACCAAGACGTTCCCCTACGAGCTGGTGAGCAAGATGGGGGCCTTGGGCTGGATGGGCATCCCGTTCCCCGAGGAGGTCGGCGGCGCGGGCGGCACCTCGCTGCAGTACGCGATCGCGGTCGAGGAGCTGACACGGATCGACTCGTCGGTGGCGATCACGATGTGCGCGCACACGTCGCTCGGCACGCAGCCGATCTACCTCTTCGGCTCCGACGAGCAGAAGGAGCGCCTGCTGCCCGACCTGACCGCGGGGCGCAAGCTCGGCGCGTTCGGGCTGACCGAGCCAGAGGCCGGCAGCGACGCGGGCAACGTCAAGACGCGCGCGACGCTGGAGGGCGGCGAGTGGGTCGTCGACGGCGCCAAGCAGTTCATCACCAACGCGGGCACCGAGATCTCCGGCCACGTCGCGATCACCGCGCGCACCGGCGGCACCGACGACCCGCGCGAGATCTCCAACATCATCGTCGAGAACGGCACGGCCGGCTACGAGCAGGGCACGCCGTACCGCAAGATGGGGTGGAACGCGTCCGACACGCGGCCGCTGAGCTTCGACGGCGCGCGCGTGCCGGAGG
>DASYBY010000203.1:0-6780 GCA_036500525.1 Baekduia sp.
AACTACCTCGGGACCGTCGACAGCTCGTACTACAACCACGACTGGATCGTGGCGAGCTACATCGTCGTCGGCTGCATGGCGGTGATCGCGCTCGGCCTGCTGGAGCCGGCCAACGTCGCGGTGCTCGTCGAGCTGAAGAAGCCGCAGCCCAACCCCATGGTCATCGAGCGGTTGATGAAGCGCTTCGTCTACACCGCGGGCGTCCTCGGGATCCTGCAGATCGCGACGTTCGTGATCATGACCAAGGTGGCGACCGGATGAGCCCCGAGCGCCGGATGCCGCCGGTCACCGAGGTCGGGATGCTGTCGCTGGCGCTGATCGTCGCCGGCGGGATCTACCTCTCGGCGCACCTGCCTCAGCACGTGCCGCTCACGCCGGCGATCGTCCTGCTCGCGCTCTCGGCGGTGCTGCTGGTCGGCAACCTCGTCGCGCTCTCGCGCGTGCAGGGCTTCGCCTGGGACCGCTTCCTCGCCGTGGGCAAGTGGGCGCTGCTGGCCTACGCCGTCACCGCCGGCCTCATCGAGTTCTCCTTCGTGCACAACCACCTGCGGGGCGGGGCGCTCGTCGTGCTCTCGCTGTCGCTGGTGGTCTACGCGGTCCATGTCCCGATGCTCATCGGGTTCACGGTCGCGCGCTACGCGGACTGATCGGCGTCGGGTGGATCGAGCGCGAGGCGGACGCCGTAGTAGGGGTCCTCGGCCCGCACGAAGTGCCCGGTGAGGCGACGTAAGGTGTAGGTGTCGGTCCCGACGACGAGCGTGCGGCCGTCGTCGAGCACCGCGTCCACCACGGCGGCCTCGGCGGTGCCGAGGTGCACGACGTGGACGTGCATGCCGACGTAGGGCATGGGGCGGGAGGGGGACATCAGGGCGACTCTCCCATGCCCGTCACGCGCAGCGTCAGGTTGAGCCGGCCGCCGGCCATCCCGGTCGCGGGGTCCGCGGTGCCGGGCAGGATCCGAGGGACGCCGTGGTAGGCGTGCCGCGACGGTCCGCCGAAGACGAACAGGTCGCCGGAGCGCAGCGCGACGTCGGTGTACGGCCGCCCGCGATCGTGCGGGTTGCCGAAGCGGAAGACGCAGTCGTCGCCGATGCTCAGCGAGACGACCGGCGCTGCGCTGCGCTCCTCCTTGTCCTGGTGCATGCCCATCTTCGCGCGGTCGTCGTAGTAGTTGATGAGCGCGGCGTCGGGCCGGTAGCCGTCGCCGGCGCGCGGGTCCTCGTAGGCGTCGGCGACCGCGCGGCGGCCCAGGTCGCCCAGCCACGCGGGGAACGGCGCGACCGGCGCGCCGCCCGCGTCGTCGGCCGTGCGGCTGTAGCGGTAGGGCAGCCAGTGCCAGCCGAGGCAGACCGACTGCACCGACATGGTCCCGCCGTTGGGCAGCTCGGTGTGGTGCAGCGGGACCGGCCCGCGCGCCCATCCGCGGCAGGCGTCGACCAGCGCGCGCTGCTCGGCCACGGTCAGCCAGCCGGGGACGTGGACGGCGCCCGGCGCGATCTCCGCGCGGGTGGGCGGGAAGAGCGATCTCATCTCGCCGCCGTCGCGTCGATCTGCACCGGGTAGCCCGCCCGCAGCGCGGCGACGCTCGACGGCGGCGTGAGGACCTGAGCGGCGCCGCCGGCCGGCCGCGCCCGCCGCGCGCCGTAGCCCGCCCGCGTCCACTCGGTCAGCTGGTCGCCGAGGACGACCGCGGGCGTGGCGCCATCGTCGAGCAGCACGAACGCGCCGTCGGGCAGCTCGGCCCACGCCAGCGCGTGCGCCCGCCGTCGGTGCGTCCCGCGGACGATCCGCTCGCCGTGCAGCTGCCGGTTGATCTCCTTGGCCGACGGCAGAGCAGCGGCCCCCAGCCCCTCGGCCCACGCCGCCCGATACGCCTCGTAGCTCGCCCGCCGGCACTCCGCGCACGGCCGGTGCCCGGCGGCCAGCGACACGGCCTCGTCGTGGAAGAACAGGAACGTGTAGTGATGAGGCTGCCACTGCGGGCTCCAGCGCCCCTGGAACTCCAGGGCGCACGTGATCCACAGATCGCTGCCGTGGAAGCGGACGATCTCGTGCCCCTCGTGCAGGATCCCGCGGTTGCCCGTCCACGTGCCGCGCAGCGGGAGCGCCTCGATGTCGCCGGTCGGGGTGACGCGGTTGCGCGCGGTCATCCTCGACGGTCTAGCACGCGGCGGCCGATCGCCTCGGCGCCACGTTCCGTGCGGCCGCTTGCGCGACCAGCGACACTGGTGATCGTGGACACCACAGGGAGCGGATACGACTTCGACGCCATCGTGATGGGCGGCGGCTCACCGGGCGAGCACTGCGCCGGCGCGCTGGCGGAGGGCGGGCTGCGCGTCGCGGTCGTCGAGCGCGAGCTGGTCGGGGGCGAGTGCAGCTACTGGGCGTGCATCCCCTCCAAGACGCTGCTGCGCCCCGGCGCCGCGGTGCAGGCCGCGCGCGACGCGGGGGCGACCGCCGAGGTCGACGTCGCTGCCGCGCTGGCCTACCGCGACTTCATGGTGTCCAACTACTCCGACGCGAGTCAGGAGAAGTGGCTGGCCGACCACGGCATGGCCCTGCTGCGCGGCACCGGGCGGCTCGCGGGACCGCACACGGTCGAGGTCGACGGCGTGCCCCACACCGCCGAGCACATCGTCCTGGCCAACGGCGCCGACCCGTTCATCCCGCCGGTCCCGGGCCTGCGCGACCTCGACGGCCTCTGGACCAACCGCGAGGTGACCGGGATGAAGGCGGTCCCGCGCCGCATGCTCGTGCTCGGCGGCGGCCCGGTCGGCGTCGAGATGGCGCAGGCCGTGCGCCGGTTCGGTGGGGAGGTCGCACTGGTCGAGGGCGCCGACCGCCTGCTCGACCGCGAGCCCGCGCCGCTGGGCGAGGCGGTCGGGGAGGTGCTGCGCCGCGACGGCATCGAGCTGCACCTGGGCAGGCACGCGACCGGCGCCCGGCGCGATGGCGAGGACTACATCTTGGAGCTCGACGACGGCACCGAGCTCCGCGGCGACCGCCTCCTCGTCTGCACCGGCCGGCGCCCGCGCACCGCCGGGATCGGCCTGGAGACCGTCGGCATCGAGCCCGATCCGCACGGCGTCCCGGTCGACGCGCAGCTGCGCGCGGGCGACGGCCTGTGGGCGATCGGCGACGTCGCGGCGGGCCGCTTCCCGCTGACCCACGTCGGCAAGTACCAGGGCGAGGTCGTCGCCGACAACGTCCTCGGCGCGTCGCGCGAGGCCCACTACGACGCCGTGCCGCGCGTCACCTACTGCGATCCCGAGGCGGCGGCGGTCGGCGCGACCGAGGCCCGCTTCAGCGCGACCGTCCCGGTCTCCGGCGTGGCCAAGACCGCCACCTACACCCACGCCTACGCCGAGTCCAACGGCTTCCTCACGCTGCTCAGCGACGGCGAGCGGCTGACCGGCGCCTACGCGGTCGGGCCCGAGGCCGGCGAGTGGCTGCAGCAGGCCACGCTGGCGATCCGCGCCCGCGTGCCGCTGGACGTGCTGCGCGACACCATCCAACCGTTCCCCACGTTCTCGGAGATCTACGTCGCCGGGCTCAAGGCGCTGCGCGGCGCGATCAGCGCGGCCCCGCCGGCTCAGGGGTGATCGGCCGCGCGCCCAGGTGGCGCGTCAGCGCGTAGATGACCATCACGTCGATGGCGAGCAGCACGATCGACAGGAACGGGTGGCCGGCGATCGAGAGCATCTGCAGCACGGCGTTGGCCGCGGCGGTCGCGACGCCGACGACGCGGCCGAACAGGTGGCGGCGGACGATCGACACCACCGCGGCGAGCTGCAGCGCCCCGAGGACGATCCACGCCCAGCCCCAGGTCGCCAGCCCGCCGAAGAGGTAGGCGTCGTGGCCGTCGAAGAACGCCGAGTGCGACGTCGCGGCGATGCCGTAGACGATGTTCAGCGCGCCGACGATCGCCAGCATGAACCCGGCGAAGGTGAGCAGGTCCTGCTCATCCTGCGCCGCGTGGGCGTCGCGGTCGAGCAGCTCCTCGCCGCGCGGCGGCGGCGTGGCCATCATGTAGCCGGTCATCCGGGTGGGCATGGCCGCTCGCTCCTCAGGCCGGCTGGCCGGCGCGGGCCAGCGCGTCGCGCAGCGCCGTCTCGGTCTCACCGTCCAGCGACGTCTGCACGATCTCGCCGGGGATCCGGATCTCGCTGAGCAGCCGTTCGGTCACCATCTCGCCGACCAGCAGGACGAGCGCGGCCGCACCGGGCAGCAGCTTGGCGCCCAGGTCCTTCATGAAGTCGTCGTCGATGCCGCTGTCGATCATGGCCCCGGTCGCGCCGCCGGCCGCCGCGCCGATCGCCGCCCCGACCACCGGAGCGAGGAAGAGCATGCCGATCAGGCCGCCCCAGATCGCGCCGCCGGCGGCGCCGGTGCGGGCCAGCGACGGCTGGTGCAGCTTCACCTTGCCGCCGGCCTGATGCTCGACGAGGACGGCGTCCTCGATCTCGATGAGGTGGGCCTTGCGCGCCTCGCCGAGGTTGCGGGCCACCTGCTCGGCCGTGGCGAGATCGGGGTAGGCGATGGCGACGAGGTCGCTCATGGGCGTGCTCCAAGCGGGTGGGGACTGGTCGGAGCGCCGAGTATCGACCCGGCCGCCGCCGCGCACGTCACCCCTTCCGGGTGACGCCGGGGGCGCCCGGCGCTCGTACGTTTGCGGTCATGTCCAGTCAGGAGCGGTACCAGGCGCAGCCGGTCGGCGAGATCTCGGGGTGGGCGTACTTCGCGGGCGTGATGCTGGGCATCAACGCCCTGTTGAACGTGATCTACGGCATCGGCGCGATCAACAACGCCAACTTCTTCCTCAACAACGCCAAGTACGTGTTCAGCGGCCTCAACACCTGGGGCTGGGTCCTGCTGATCAGCGGCGCGATCCAGCTGTGCGCCGCGGTCTCGATCCTCGGCGGGACGGCGTGGGGCCGGTGGGTCGGCGTGGCCACGGCCGGCGTGAACGCGATCGCGCAGCTGCTCTTCCTGCCGTCGAGCCCGTTCCTCGCGCTGGTGCTGTTCACCATCGACATCCTCATCATGTACGGGCTGATCGCCCAGTGGACGCCGCAGCGCAGGTGAGCCGTGGACCCCGAGATCGCCCGCTCCATCGCCTACGCCAGCCACCACGATCGGCGCGATCGCCTGGGCGAGCTGCTGATCGAGCACGTCGCCCGGGTGGCGGGCGTGGTGCCGCCGCCGGCGTGCGCGACCGCCTGGCTGCACGACGTGCTGGAGCACAGCGACACCGCGCCGGCGTCCCTGCGCGCGCAGGGGCTGACCGACCTGGAGGCCGACGCGCTGGACCTCCTGACGCGGGCGCCCGGCGAGCCCTTCGAGCTGCACATGCTGCGCATCGTGCACGCGCCGGGACCGGCCGGCGGGCTCGCCCGCGCGATCAAGCTCGCCGACCTCGACGACCACCTCGTGCAGGCGGCGCGCGACCCGCTGATCTGGGACCTCCCGCCGTACGCGTGGGCGCGCCGCCATCTCGCCGGCACGACGGATCGGGCATGGATCCCGTCGTAGCCCGCGACGCCGCCCGGCAGCTGCACGGCGGCCAGCGCAACCGCTTCGGCGAGGCGGTCATCGACCACGTCGCCCGCGTGCAGGCGGCCGTCCCCGCCGAGGCCCGGACGGTCGCCTGGCTGCACGACGTCCTCGAAGGCCCGGGCGTGACGTGCCAGGAGCTGCAGGCCCGCGGGCTCAGCGCGGTGGAGATCGAGGCGCTCGAGCTGCTCACCCACGCGCCGACCGAGTCCTACAGGTCGTACGTGGAGCGCATCGCCCGCGCCGGCGGGCCGGCCGGCGCGCTGGCCCGTGCCGTCAAGCTCGCCGACCTCGACGACCACCTCGCGCACGGGACGATCCCGGCCGGCGCACCGCCCTACGCGTGGGCGCGCCGCCGCATCGCCGACGCGGTGTCATCCGGTTGGGGTGATGCGTCGCCGCCTGCCGTCGATGAGTCTGACCGGCACGTCAGCGAGCAGAAGCCAAGGAGCACATGATGAGCGAGCCGTTCAAGGGCAAGGTCAACGTCGACATCCGCGACTCGGTCCCGGACTGGTCACCGTTCGAGCCGCCGCGGGCGCCCGACGGCGCTCCCAGCGTGGTCTACATCGTGCTCGACGACGTCGGCTTCTCGGCCCTGGACAGCTACGGCGGCCCGATCGAGACGCCGAACATCGACCGCATCGTCAACCAGGGCGTGCGGTACACGCAGTTCCACACGACGGCGCTCTGCTCGCCGACGCGCTCGTGCCTGCTCACCGGACGCAACCACACGCGCAACAGCATGGCCTGCATCACCGAGGCGGCCAGCGGTTTCCCGAACGCCAGCGGGGTGATCCCGCCCGAGAACGGGCAGATCCAGCAGATCCTCGCCGAGCAGGGCTGGAACACGTACATGGTCGGCAAGTGGCACCTGTGCCCGGAGGCCGAGATGAACCTCGCCTCGTCGCGGCGCAACTGGCCGACGGGCCGGGGCTTCGAGCGCTTCTACGGCTTCCTCGGCGCAGAGACCAACCAGTGGTTCCCCGAGCTGGTCTACGACAGCCACCCGGTCGATCCGCCGCGCACGCCGGCCGAGGGGTACCACCTGACCGAGGACCTCACCGACAAGGCCCTGGAGTTCGTCAAGGACGCCAAGGTGCTGGCGCCCGACAAGCCGTTCTTCCTGTACTACGCCCCCGGCGCCTGCCACGCGCCCCATCACGCGCCCAAGGACTGGATCGACCGCTTCAAGGGGCGCTTCGACATGGGCTACGAGGCGCTGCG
>DASYBY010000204.1:0-7889 GCA_036500525.1 Baekduia sp.
GTGCGCCGCCGCGCGCTCGGAGACCGGCACCGTGCGCCAGACGAACAGCGCCAGCTCGGCGGCCATCTCCGCCAGCACCCAGGTGTCCCAGAGCACCTCGTGCGGCGCGACCTCCAGCTCGTACTCCTCCGAGGTCCAGGCCGAGGCACTCATCACGTGCCCGCCACTTCGGTGGCCAGCGCCATGCCCTCGCGGGCGACGCGCTGCAGGCGCCGGAGGTAGTCGAGCTCGCCCTCCCAGGCGGGATCGTCCTCCAGGCCGCTCTCGATCGCGAGGCGCACGATGTCCTCGTTGGCGTCCAGGAGCTCGTAGACCAGGCCGACGAGGAACCCTACGGCGACGCGGCTGCCGATGACGTCGGAGGTCGTGGCCGGAACCTGATCGTGCTGCGGGGGATGGCTGTCCATGGGGATCGTCGAGTCGGTCGGGTGGGGTGTCTCACAGCATCCCTGAGCAGTCGCCGTCCGTCATCGACGCCAGCGGCCATCTGCGCCTTGCAGCTAGCTGGAAGGCCCGAGCGGGATCCGCGCGCGCACGAGCGTGCCCTCGCCGGGATCGCTGGCGATGTCGATCGCGCCCCCGAGCGCCTCGACGCGGTCGCGCAGGCCGATCAGCCCCGAGCCCCGAGTGGGATCGGCGCCGCCCACGCCGTCGTCGCGGACGGCGAGCACGACGGTCGCGCCCTTGGTGACCACGTTGACGTGCACCACCGAGGCCCGCGCGTGCTTGGCGGCGTTGGCCAGCGCCTCGGAGACCACGTAGTAGGCCGCGACCACGACCGGCCGCGACAGCGGGCGCGCGACCCGCACCTCCAGCTCGGCCGGCACCGCAGAGCGGCGGGCCAGCGCCTTCAGCGCCGGGCCGAGCCCGCCCTTGGACAGGATCGCGGGGTGGATGCCGCGCGAGATCTCCTGCAGGTTCTCGACGACGCGCGCCAGGCCGTCGGCCGTCTCGGCCAGCTCGGCGCGCAGCGCCCGCTGCTCGGGCAGGACGGTGGACTCGGCGGCGCGCAGCGCGAGCGCGAGCGACACGAGCCGCTGCTGCGTCCCGTCGTGCAGGTCGCGCTCGATCCGCCGGCGGGTCTCGTCGGAGGCGGCGACGATGCGGGCGCGGGAGGCCTTCAGCTCGGCGCGGCTCTCGGCGTTGGCGACGGCCGTCGCGACGAGGTCGGTGAACTGGACCATGCGCGCCTCGGCGTCGGCCAGGGCCGGCGAGGCGTCCCGCCAGGCCGCGCTCATCACGCCCCAGTGCTGCCCGTCGACGACGATCGGCGCGCCGACCGCGCTGCGCACCTGCAGCGTGCGGGCCAGGTCGGCGAGCGGGCCGTGCGCATCGTCGAAGCTCTCCAGCCGCGCGCTGTGGCGGCTGCGCCGCACGGCATCGACGATGTTCTCGCCCACGAGGCTGATCACCGTGCCGACGCGGATCTGCGACTCGGGCGGCCCATGGCTGGCCAGGACCGTCGCGGTGCCGTCGGTCTCGTAGCGGTAGAGCCGGGTGGCGTCGGCGTTGAGCAGCTGCCGCAGCTCGGCGGCGACGGTGTCGAAGACCTCCATCGGGCTGACGCCCCGGGCCACCACGGTCGCGACGCGGCGCAGCGCGGCCTGCTCGTCGACGAGCAGGTGCAGCTCGTCGCGGCTGGACTCGACGAGCCGCTGCGCCTCGCGCAGCTCGTCCTCGGCGCGGCGCCGGTCGCTGACGTCACGGGCCGCGCAGTACAGCCGGCCCTCCTCGGGCACCGGCCGGACGCTCCACTCCAGCCAGCAGAACGAGCCGTCGGAGCGCAGGTAGCGGTTCTCGAACTGCACCAGCTCGAGGCCTCCGGCCAGTGCGGCGAGGGCGTCGTAGGCCGACGGCCGGTCGTCGGGATGGATCAGCTCCACCACCGGCCGGTGCAGCAGCTCGCTGCGCGAATAGCCGAGGGCGTGCGCGAACGCGGGGTTGATCCGGACGAAGCGGCCGTCGAGGCTGGCGACGCAGAGCGGGTCGAGCGACAGCTCGAAGATCCGCTCGACCTCGCGCTCGGCCCGCCGGCTGCGCACGATCCCGCGCGCGACGAGGTAGGTCACCGTCGCGCCCACCGCCGGCCAGCCGAGCAGCGGCCGGGACGTCACGGAGCGAGCGCGTGGAAGCCGCACGATCTGGCGGATCGTGACGCATGCCACGAACGCATACAAGGCGCCGAGCTTTCCCGCTAGCTGCAATGCGCGCGCCCGGCCACGCTGAGATGCTGAGCGGGTGGCCTTGCGGTGCCTCATCGTCGACGACAACGCGGAGTTCGTGGGCGCCGCTCGCGAGCTGTTGCAGCGCGAGGGCGTGGAGATCGTCGGCGCGGCGTCGACCAGCGCCGACGCCGTGGCGCGCGTCGAGGAGCTGCGCCCCGACCTCGCGCTGGTCGACGTCGACCTGGGCGAGGAGAGCGGGTTCGACCTGGCGCGGCTGCTCGTCGCGCGGCGGGGCGAGGTGCACGTCGTGCTGATCTCGACCTACGCGGAGAAGGACCTCGAGGAGCTGATCGCCGCCAGCCCGGCCGTCGGCTTCGTGTCCAAGCGGGAGCTGTCGCGGCACACGATCGAGGCGCTGCTCGGCCCTAACGCGAGTCCAGGAACGCGATGACCGCCAGCACGCGGCGGTGGTCGTCGGAGGTCTCGGGCAGCCGCAGCTTGAACAGGATGCTGCGCACGTGCTTCTCGACCGTGCCCTCGGTGACCCACAGGCGGCGGCCGATCCCGGCGTTGGACGCGCCCTCGGCCATCAGCCCCAGGACCTCCCGCTCGCGCGGGGTGAGCGCCTCCAGCGGATCGTCGCGCCGGTGCGCGCCGACGAGCTCGCGCACGAGCCCCGGGTCGACGACCGATCCGCCCTGCGCGATGCGCTGCACGGTCTCGATGAAGTCCTCCACGTTGGTCACGCGGCTCTTGAGCAGGTAGCCGATCCGCCGCCCGGCGGCCAGCAGCTCCATCGCCTCCTCGACCTCGACGTGCGCCGACAGCACGAGGATCCCAATGTCGGGCAGCTCCTCGCGGATCGTGCGCGCGGCCTCCAGCCCCTCGGTCGCGTGGTCGGGCGGCATGCGGATGTCGACGATGACCACGTCGGGCCGCTGCTCGCGCACGACCTCCAGCAGCTCGGGTCCGTCGCCGGCCTGGCCGACGACCTCGAAGCCGGAGCGCTCCAGCAGGCTGCAGAGGCCCTCGCGCAGCAGGACGTCGTCGTCGGCCAGCGCGATGCGGTGGGCGCACCCCGTCTCCGCGTCGCCGGCCGTTGCTGTCGCGCTGCCCATGGCGACGATTATCTGCCTCCTGCCGGGCGGCGCGGTGGGCCGGCGGTCCGGCGGTGTGCCTCAGGCCGGCGTGCCGGCGGTGCGCGGCCGGTCCTCGGCGCGGGCGGCGTAGTCGATCGGCCGGCAGTCGGCGAGGTAGGTCAGCAGGGCGTCGACGACGCGCGCGTCGAACTGCGTCCCGGCGCCCGCCGCCAGCTCGGCGGCCGCCGCGGCGTGGTCCATGGCGTCGCGGTAGGGCCGCGGCGAGATCATGGCGTCGTAGGCGTCGCAGGCCAGGACGATCCGGCTGCCGAGCGGGATCTCGTCGCCCCGCAGGCCGTCGGGGTAGCCCGTGCCGTCGACGCGCTCGTGGCCGTGGCGGACGATGCGCGCCACGGGGCCGAGGCCCGGCACCGCGCGCAGGATCCGCTCGCCGACGACCGTGTGGCGGCGCATGATCGCCCACTCCTCGTCGTTGAGCTCGCCGGGCTTGCTGAGGATGGAGTCGGGGACGGCGACCTTGCCGATGTCGTGCAGCAGCGCGGCGGCGGCGATGCGCTCGACCTCCTCGCCGTCGATGCCGAGCCGGCGCGCCACCGCGCCGGCCAGCGCCACGACCTTCTCGGCGTGCTCGCCGGTGCCGCGGTCGCGCTCGGCCAGGGCCAGCGCCAGCGCGCCGATCGCGCCGCGCGACGGCTCGGGGGTCGGCGTGCGCCCGGGCGCACCGACGCGGCCGCCGCCGGCGATGCGGGCGCGCTCCAGGATCGCCGCGGCGTCGGCCAGGAGGCCGTCGAGCTGCGCGGTGCCGCCGTCGACGGCGATGCCGGCCGAGACGGTGACCGGTCCCTGCAGCTCCAGCACGGAGACGAGGCGCTCGGCCACGCCGCGCGCGCCGGCGAGGTTGGCGCCGGGCATGACCACGGCGAGCTCGTCGGCACCGGTGCGCCCGACGACGTCGCCGCCGCGGACCAGCTCGCGCAGGCGGGCGGCGACCGCGGCCAGCGCGGCGTCGCCGGCGGCCACGCCGTGACGGCCGTTGAGCGCGCGGAAGCCGTCGATGTCGACCAGGACGGCGGCGGCCGGCTCGCCGCGGCGCTGGGATCCGCGCAGCGCGGCGGTGGCGGCCTCCCGGAAGGCGTCGTGCGTCAGGACGCCGGCGCGCTTGTCCTTGCGCAGGTAGTCGTTGCGCTCGGCCTCCAGCGAGGCGATGCGTGCGTGGGTGGTGCGCAGCTCGTCGCGGAGGCGACGCGTCTCGGTGAACACCCGGCATGTCTCGGCGCGCGCGGGAGCGGGCTCGTGCGCGATGGCGCAAGGGTGGACACATCGCCGAGGGCCCCGGAACCGTCCAGCGGACGGAGGCATCCGGTCCTCACCGCAGAATGCTGTCCTCTGTGAACGTCCTCGGCATCGATCCCGGCCTGGCCAACACCGGCTACGGCCTCGTCGCGCGGCGCGGCGCGCGCTTCGTCGCGCTCGACGGCGGCGTCGTCACCACGCGCGCCGGCGTGCCGATGGAGCAGCGGCTGGCCTCGATCTTCGCCGAGATCGACGAGCTGATGGAGCGCCATCGTCCCGACGCCGTCGCGCTCGAGGACCTCTTCTTCGGCCAGAACGCCCGCAGCGCGTTCGCGGTCGGGCAGGCGCGCGGGGTCGTGATGCTGGCCGCCGGCCGGCGCGGGATCCCGTGCGCGTCCTACACGCCGCAGCAGGTCAAGCAGGCGGTCTGCGGCACGGGCCGCGCGGCCAAGGACCAGGTGGCGCGGATGGTCTGCGCCGTCCTCGGCCTGCCCGACGACCCGCTGCCCGACCACGCGACCGACGCGCTGGCCGTCGGCGTCTGCCACGTCAACCACGCGCCGCTGGCCCACGCGATGGCGGCGGCCCGATGATCGCGCTCGTCGCCGGCGAGGTCTTCGTCCGCCGGCCCGACCACGTCGTCGTCGAGACGGCGTCGGGCGTCGGCTACCGCCTCGCGGTCTCGGCCGAGACGCTGCGCCACGTGCCCGCCGCGGGCGAGTCGGTGTCGCTGCTGACGCACCTCGTCGTCCGCGAGGACGCGCTGGCGCTCTACGGCTTCGCCACCGAGGAGGAGCGCGACCTCTTCCTGCTGCTGATCGGCGTCCAGACGGTCGGGCCGAAGATGGCGCTGGCCGTGCTCTCGGGCGGCGCGCCGCGCGAGCTGGTCTCCGCGCTGGCCGCCGGCGACGTCAAGCGGCTCACCGCCGTGCCCGGCATCGGCAAGCGCACGGCCGAGCGGATCATCGTGGAGCTCAAGGAGAAGGTCGGCACCGCGACCGGCGTCCCGGCCGGCGGAGGCGACATCACCGTGCGCCGCGCCGACGACCCGCGCAGCCTGGCGCGCGAGGGGCTGGTCGAGTTGGGGTTCTCGCTCGAGGAGGCCGAGCGGCTGCTGGCCGGCACGTCCGGCGAGACGCCTGAGGACCTCCTGCAGCAGGCCCTGAAGGCAGCGCGCGCATGACCGGCATGCGGATCCAGACGCCCGACGAGGAGTTCGAGGAGGACCTCGACCGCTCGCTGCGGCCAAGGACGCTCGATGACTTCGTGGGCCAGGAAGGGCTGAAGGCTCAGCTGCGCGTCTCGCTGGAGGCCGCGCGCCTGCGCGGGGAGGCGCTGGACCACGTCCTGCTTGCGGGCCCGCCCGGCCTGGGCAAGACGTCGCTGGCGCAGATCCTCGCCCACGAGCTGGAGGTCCCGTTCGTGCAGACGGCCGGCCCGGCGCTGGAGCGCAAGGCCGACATCGCCGCGTTCCTCAGCGCGCTGGAGCCGCGCAGCGTCTTCTTCGTGGACGAGCTGCACCGGCTGAGCCGCGCGCTGGAGGAGACCTTCTATCCCGCGATGGAGGACCGCGAGCTGCCGATCACCGTCGGCCAGGGCGCGGGCGCCCGCGTGATGACGGTCCCGCTGCCGGCGTTCACGCTCGTGGGCGCCACGACGCGCGCCGGCCTGCTCACGACCCCGCTGCGCGACCGCTTCGGCATCCAGCACCGGCTGGAGCCCTACGCCGGTCCGGAGCTGGCGACGATCGTGCACCGCAGCGCGCAGATCCTCGGCTGCTCGATCGACGAGGGCGGCGCCGCCGCGATCGCCCGGCGCTCGCGCGGGACGCCACGCGTCGCCAACCGGCTGCTCAAGCGCGTGCGCGACTTCGCCGACGTGCGCGGCTCCGGCGTGGTCGACCAGGCCTCGGCCGACGCGGCGCTCGATCTGCTGGAGATCGACGACCTCGGCCTCGACCGGCTGGACCGCGAGATCCTCGACGCGATCTGCACCAAGTTCGACGGCGGCCCCGTGGGCCTCTCAACGCTCGCGGTGACCGTGGGGGAGGAGCAGGACACGATCGAGGACGTCTACGAGCCCTACCTGCTGCAGTGCGGGTTCTTGAAGCGCACGCCCCGCGGGCGCGTCGCGACGTCGCGCGCCTGGACGCATCTCGGGCTCGAGCCGCCGCGCGACCCCGGGCTCTTCTGAGCGCCGGCGGCGCTAGCCGCAGGGGCGGTGGCCGGACGGCAGCTGGCGCGCGCCGCCCTTGCGGGTGACGTCGAGACCCGACGGGCTGCCGTCGAGGCGCACCGGGTTGCCGTTGACGGTCACGCGGGTCGAGGCGAGGCCGATGTTGAGGCGGACGCGCTTGCCCTTGAAGGTCTGCTTGCCGGTGAGCGTGCCGCCGAAGAGCTGCTTGCCCGCGCCGTCGTCGACGCAGAGGAACGTGGGGCGGACGCTGGCGTCGACACGCACGGTCACGACCTTGTTGGCGAGCGCCGCCTTCTCGCGCGCCGCCCGCTCGGTGCGGATCCGCACGGCGCGCTTGTGCCGCTTGGCCTTGATCTCGGCCGGGGTGTCGGCCGCGGGCGTGGTCTCGGTCTTGGTCGTCGCGGCGGGCGTGGTGGCGGTCGGCGTGGTCGCGGTCTGCGTCGCGGCCTGCGTCTGCGTGCTCGCGGGCGCCGCCGAGCTGGGCGCGCCGCCGGCCGACGCGCTCTGCCCGCTCGTCGCGGTCGCCGGCAGGTCGTCGCTGGCGTTCTTGTCGTCCCCGCCGCCGACCAGGGCGGCGACCCCGCCCGCGACCACGAGGATCGCGATCAGCGCCACGATGCCGGCAGCCGCGCGGCCGCGCGAGGGACCGCTGCTGACGCCGGGCGGCAGCAGCATGAGCCGCTCGCCGGGCTCGGCGTTGAGCAGGTCGGGGCGCACGCCCATCCCGGCGACCTCGAGCGCGGCTCGAACCCGGCGCCGCGCCTCGAACGTCGGCTGCGTCTCGCCGAAGGCGGCCAGCAGCTGGTCGAGCGTCGGCGCCCGATCGGCCCCGCGTCCCCGCGCCGCCGCACGGGCGATCTCCGTCGCGATCGCCGCGTCGGCCAGGGGGACTTCGGGCTCTGCGGGCCGCTGCCCGGAGCTTTCCATGGGCCGGGGTCTACCAGAGGGCTCGGCGCGACGGCTGGAAGACCGAAATCTTGTTGAGCGCAGATGAAGGCTCCTGCCCGTTGTCAGCCGATAGTCGGGGCCGCCCGGATACCCTGCTCAGACAACGATGGCCCATCTCTTCATCTGCCCCAACTGCGGCAACCGGACGACCGAGTCCGAACGCAACGCCGGCTTCCGCCGTCAGGCC
>DASYBY010000205.1:0-2282 GCA_036500525.1 Baekduia sp.
GTCGAGCGCGATGCCGGCGGCGCCGTGGATCTGCACCGCGCGATCGGCGATGCGGCCGAACGCCTCCGACACGAAGGTCTTGGTCATCGCGACCTCCTGGCGATGGGGCAGGCCGCGCTCCAGCTTCCACGCGGTGTGGAGCACCATGAGCCGCGAGGCGTACAGGTCGATCGCGCTGTCGGCGATCATCGCCTGCAACATCTGGTGGCGCGCCAGCTCCTTGCCGAACGACTTGCGCTGCAGCAGCCGCGCGGTCGCGAGGTCCAGCGCGCGCTGGGACATGCCGATCCAGCGCATGGCGTGCGCGAGCCGGCCGCCGGCCAGGCGCTTCTGGGCGATGACGAAGCCCTCGCCCTCGGCGCCGAGCAGGCTGTCGATCGGGACGCGGACGTCGTCGATGGCGATGATCGGATGGCCGCCGGGGGAGTGCGAGCCCATCCACTCCGGGTCGCGCTCGACGGTCCAGCCGGGCGTGTCGGTCGGCACGAGGATGAGCGAGTAGTTGCGGTGGCCGGCGGCCTCGTCGCTGCCGGTCTTGGCGACCACGATCGCGAAGGCCGCGCCGATGGCGCCGGTGATGCACCACTTGCGGCCGTTGAGGATCCACTCGCTGCCGTCGGGCGAGCGGACGGCGGTCGTCTCCAGGTTGGTGGGGTCGCTCGACGCGACGTCCGGCTCGGTCATCGCGAAGCACGAGCGGGTGCGGCCCTCGGCCAGCGGGCGCAGCCAGCGCTCCTGCTGGGCCTCGGTCCCCGCCAGCAGCAAGGTGTGCATGTTGCCCTCGTCGGGCGCCATGCAGTTCATGCCCAGCGCGGCGAGCGGCGCGGCACCGACCTCCTGGGAGATGAGCGCCATGCCGAGCACGCCGACCCCGAGGCCGCCGAACTCCTCGGGCAGGTGCGGCGTGAAGATGCCGCGCTCCCGGGCGCGATCGCGCAGGCGCTCGACGACGTCCCAGGAGCCCAGGACGTCGTCGGGGTCGGCGATCTCGGCCTCGGCCGGCAGGACGTCTTCGGAGATGTAGGCCTTGATCCGGCCCAGCAGCTCCTGGAGCTCGGGCGGGACGGTGAAGTCGATGCTCACAGGAGATCCTCCATCAGGGAACGGAACTTGGCGATCCACCGGCGCTGCGCGGCCGGCGGCTCGAGCTGCTGGGTCAGGAAGCCGGCGAGGGCGGCGTTGACGGTGAGGCCGACGGCCTCGGCGTCGACCCCGGGGCGGATCGACCCGTCGTGCTGGCCCTCGCGGACGAGGTCGATCATGAACTCGCGCTGGGCGCGCTGCACGCGGCGTGACGTGTCGGCCAGCGCCGGGCGCTCCATGCCCGCGGCGATGTGCAGCGAGACGAGCAGGCGGTAGAACGGCGTGCCGCTGCCGTACAGGCGCGCGGACGCGTCGATGAGCGCGAGCAGCCGCTCGCGCCCCGAGCCGGTCGCCGATGCCTCGATCACACGATCGGCGTGGCGGCGCACGGCCTCCTTGTACACCGCTTCGAGCAGCCCTTCCTTGGACCCGAAGTGGTGGTAGAGCGCGCCCTTGGTGACGCCGACGTCGGCGGCCACCACGTCGAAGCTCGCCCCGAGGCCGTCGGCCGCGAAGCGCTCGATCGACGCGTCGATCAGCCGCGCGCGGGTGACCTCGGCGGCGTCGGAGCGGGTCGACATACCTACGGGAAGGTATGCGAGATGGGGCGCGGGGTGCAAGCCGCGCAACTTCCGCCGCCGATAGCGTGTCAATGACCTGTGATGACCCGACTCCTCCGCCTGCTGCCCCTGATGCTCCTCGGCGTGCTCGTCCTGGCCGTGCCCACCGCGCACGCCAAGTCGACGCAAGAGGTCACCTTCGAGGCGCCGCGCGACCTCTTCGATCCCGCCCAGCGGGAAGCCGCGTTCAACGAGATCGACGGTCTCGGTGCGCACGCCCTGCGCGTCGTCCTCTACTGGGACGAGGTCGCGCCGGAGCCCGACTCGCGCGTCAAGCCCCAGCTCGACATGACCGATCCGGCCAACTACGACTGGTCCAAGTACCAGCCGGTGCTCGACGAGGCCAAGGCTCGCGGCTGGACGGTGCAGGTCACGGCGTCGGGTCCGGTCCCGCGCTGGGCGACCAACGGCGCGCGCGACAAGGTCACGCGCCCCAGTCCCAACGAGTTCCGCATGTTCATGACGGCGTTGTCGAAGCACTTCGGCGACGACGTGACGCGGTGGGCGGTCTGGAACGAGCCCAACCACCCGCAGTTCCTCGGGCCGCAGTACGACAGCAAGCACCGTCCCGCGTCGCCG
>DASYBY010000206.1:0-3552 GCA_036500525.1 Baekduia sp.
GTGACCGCCAGCCGCCCGAGGCGCACCGTGTCGTCGCTGCAGAACTCCAGGCGCTCCAGCGCGCCCTCGACCGCCTCGCGGGCGCCGATCGGATGCGCGTCGCGGCGGTCCAGCTCGGCCCGCAGCACGCCGGCGACCGCGACGAACTGCGGCTCCAGCGAGTCGACCAGCAGCGCCTCGACCTCCTCCAGCGCGGTCCGCGCGATCTCCCGGTCGCCGCGGCCCAGCGCCAGCTCGGCGCGGCGCAGCTCGACGTTGACCCGCGAGCCGCCGCTCGTGCGCCCGGCGCGGGCGAGGTACCCGTCGGCCGCGTCCCACTGGCCGCCGTCGATGGCCAGCTCGGCCGCCATCGTCGGCACCCACTGGTAGCCGGGATAGCCCGGCTGCATCTCGGCCAGCGCGCGCTCGGTGACCGCGGTCGCCTCACCCCGCAGGCCCGAGAGCTGCAGCGCGTCGGCGAGGTTGATGTAGGCCACGCCCAGCAGCACGGCGTCGTCGGAGCGGCGGGCGAACCCGGCGGCCTCGTCGAGCACCGCGACGCCGCGATCGTGCTCACCCGTCATGATGAGCGCCAGACCGAGGTTGTTATAGGCCTCGGCGCGGAGGTCTTCGCCGTGCGGCGTGCCGGGGAGGTCGGGCAGGATCTCCTCGGCCAGCGCGATCGTCTCCGCGAAGCGCGACTGCAGCGCCGCGAGCTTCATCCGCGACAGCGTCAGGCCGATCCGCTCGGCGGCGTGCGCGTCGTCGGGCAGCAGCCGGCGCGCCAGGTCCAGCGACGCGCGGCTGGCCTCGCCGCGGCCCAGCGCCCACTCGGCCATCGCCCGCTGCTGCAGCACGAGCGGGACGCGCCGGTCGTCGGGATCGGCCGCGCGGACCTCGCGCAGCGCCTGGTTGAGCAGCGTGACGCGGCGGCTGTCGTCGGAGTTGCGGTGCGTCCGCGCGGTGCGGCGCAGCAGCTCGACGTGGTCGACGCCGGCCAGCGCCTCCGGATCGTCGACGCGCTCCCACAGCTCCAGCGCGCGCTCCAGCAGCTGGGCGGCGTCGGCCTCGGCGTGGGCCGCGCGGGCGGCATCGGCGGCGCGGATCGCCGAGCGCAGCGCCTCGGGCTGCGCGCCGGCGCGGTGGTAGTGGTGGGCGACCGCGGCGGCCAGGCCGGGGCCGCCGTCGCCGGGCAGGCGCTCTTCCAGCGCCCGCGCCACCGCGAGGTGCAGGGCGGAGCGCTCGCCGGGGAGCAGGTCGTCGTAGACGACCTCGCGCAGCAGCACGTGGCGGAAGACGTAGCGGTCGTTGCTGTCGATCGAGACGACGTGGCCGGCGATCGCGTCGCGCAGCGCCTGGCGCAGCTCGGGCTCGGCCAGGACGCCGACCGCTTGGAGCACGGCGTCGTCGGCCGGCTGTCCGACGGCGAGCACGCGCATCAGCTCCTGCGCGGCCGCGGGCAGCCGCTCGACGCGGACCAGCAGCGCGTCGGCGAGGCTGGGCGGCAGCGGCCCGGGACCGGCGGCCAGCAGCTCCTCGACGAACAGCGCGTTGCCGTCGCTGCGGCGCAGGAGGCGGTCGACCAGCTCGTCGGACGGCGCGCTGCCGTGCAGCTCCAGGACGAGCGCGGCGACGTCCTCGCGGCGCAGCCCCGAGAGCTCGATGCGCCGCGCGTTGGGCGTGCGCTCCAGCGCGGCCAGCAGCGGGCGCAGGGGATGGCGGCGGTGCAGCTCGTCGGGGCGGTAGCTGAGGGCGACCAGCACGCGCTCGTCGGCGAGGTTGCGGCCGAGGAAGGACAGGAAGTCGCGCGTGGAGCGGTCGGCCCAGTGGACGTCCTCGATGACCAGCAGCACCGGCTGCTCGCGCCCGATCCGGTCCAGCGCGGCCAGCAGCGCCTCGAACAGGCGGCCTTGGGCCTGGCCGCCGCGGCCCGACTCGCCGCCGGCGCCCTGGGCGGCCTCGGCCTCGGCGGTCTCGCCGTTGGCCAGACCGGGCAGCAGCGCGGCCAGCTCGCGGCGCGCGGCGACCGGCAGGCCGAGCAGGCCGGGATCGCCGCTGCGCACCAGCGGGCGCAGCGCGCCGATGAGCGGGGCGTAGGGGAGCTCGCCGTCGCCCAGCTCGACGCACTCGCCCGAGAGCACGCGCGCCCCGAGCTGGTGCGCGCCGGCGATCAGCTCGTTGAGCAGCCGGGTCTTGCCGACGCCCGACTCGCCCGCGACGAAGGCCAGCGCGGGGCGCCCCTCGCAGGCGTCGCGCAGTGCCGAACGCAGCGCTTCCAGCTCGCGCTCGCGCCCGATGAGACGGCGGCTGGTCGTTGTGGCGGCCACCGCGCTAGCCTACGTGACGGCCTGCCCACCCCAGACCGCGCACTCGCGCGTGTCGTGTCATACTGGCCCGCTCCGCTATGCCGAAGATGAAGACCCACTCGGGCGCCAAGAAGCGCTTCAAGCTGACCGCCAAGGGCAAGGTCAAGGCTCGCCACGCCTTCACGAGCCACATTCTCGAGAAGAAGTCGCCGAAGCACAAGCGACACCTCGGGAAGGACTTCGTCCTGTCGCCCCATGACCAGCCGCGCGTCAAGACCCTCCTGGGAGCGAAGAAGAAGTGACCCGCGTCAAGCGCTCAGTCAACGCCAAGAAGAAGCGTCGCAAGACGCTGGAGCTCACCAAGGGCTTCCGCGGCGAGGCGAACTCGAACTACAAGCGCGCCAAGGAGGCCTTGACCAAGGCCGACTCCTACGCGTACCGCGATCGTCGTAACCGCAAGCGCGACTTCCGCCGCCTGTGGATCACGCGCATCAACGCCGCCGCGCGGCTGAACGGCCTGTCCTACGGCGAGTTCATCCACGGCCTGAAGCTGGCCGAGATCGACCTGGACCGCAAGGTCCTGGCCGACATCGCCGTGCGCGATCCCGAGACCTTCCGACGTTTTGCCGAGGCCGCCCGTGAGGCGTCGGCAGCCGCTGCGTAGCGACTCCACCGACATCTAGCTCTCCAGGGCGCCGCTTCCTCTTCAGGACGGCGCCCTTTCTTTTGCCCTGACGCACCGCAGGACCACCGCAACCCGTGATCACCTCCCACACCAACCCCTTGTTGAAGGACATCCGCCGGCTCCAGTCGCGGCGGGAGCGCGGGCGCTTCGTGGCCGAGGGCGAGGATCTCCTGGCCGCGGCCGCGCGGGCGGGGTGGAAGCCGGTGCATCTCCTGCGCGCCGGGGTCGACGTCAGCGAGGACGCGCTGGCCAAGGTGTCGTCGTTGGGCTCGGGCACGCGCGAGCTGGGCGTCTTCGAGGAGCAGTGGGCGCAGCCGACGGGCCCGCTGTGCGTCGCGCTGTGGGGCGTCAAGGATCCCGGCAACGTCGGGACCGTCCTGCGCAGCGCGCTGGCCTTCGGCGCCGCGTCGGTGGTCCTCGGTCCGGGCACCGCCGATCCGTACGGGCCCAAGGCGGTCCGCGCGTCGATGGGGGCGATCTTCGAGGTGCCGGTGGCGCGCGCCACGTCGATCGACGAGCTGCCGGGCGTGACCGTCGCGCTCGACGCCCGCCGCGGCGATGCGCTGCGCGGGAGCGCGTGGG
>DASYBY010000207.1:0-6486 GCA_036500525.1 Baekduia sp.
ACTACTTCTCCCCCGCGTCGGAAGGCCGGACATGCAGCTCCAGGGCATCCATCACATCAGCGCCATCACCGGTGACGCCCAGCAGAACCTCGACTTCTACACGCGGGTGCTCGGCCTGCGGCTGGTGGCGAAGTCGGTCAACCAGGACGACCCGACCGTCTACCACCTGTTCTACGCTGACGAAGAGGGCCACCCGGGCTCGGAGATGACGTTCTTCGAGTACCCGCACGCGATCCCCGGCCGCCCCGGCGCGGGCATGGTCCACCGGATCGTCTGGCGCGTGGGGACGCCCGCGGCGCTCGACTTCTGGGCCGAGCGGCTCGCGCTGCTCGACGTCGAGGTCACCCGCGACGCCACCACCGGCTCCGTGCGCTTCAGCGATCCCGAGGGCCTCGACCACGAGTTGGTCGTCAACCCGACCGGCGACGCGCTGCTCGCCGCCGAGCACCCCGAGATCCCGGCGCAGCACGCGCTCGGCGGCTTCGACGGCGTGCGCGCCTACGCCACCGACCCGGCGCGCAGCGGCGCGATCCTGGAGAAGGTCATGAACGCCGAGAAGACCGGCGACGACACCTGGACGCTGCGCGGCGACGCCCGCGGCGGCTGGATCGCCTACGAC
This sequence comes from Baekduia sp., assembly GCA_036500525.1. GTDB lineage: Bacteria > Actinomycetota > Thermoleophilia > Solirubrobacterales > Solirubrobacteraceae > Baekduia. The sequence goes on from DASYBY010000207.1 coordinate 620, forward strand.
CCGGCGCCGGCCGAGCGCGGGCGCCAGAGCGGCGGCAGCGTGCACCACGTCGCGTGGGGGACGAACGTCGCGGAGCACCCGCGGTGGCAGGACCACCTCAGCGCCTCCGGCGTGCAGACCAGCGGGATCATCGATCGCACGTACTTCAAGTCCATCTACTTCCGCGAGCCCAGCGGCGTGCTGTTCGAGATCGCCGACGACGCCCCCGGGTTCACCATCGACTCGCCCGTCGAGGACCTCGGCCGCAAGATCATCCTGCCGCCGCAGTTCGAGGCCCAGCGCCCCGCGATCGAGGGCCGGCTCACGCCGCTGCCCGACCCGCGCGCGGACCGCACGGCGACGGCGTAGCCGGCGCCCGGCGCGGATCCGGGTCGCTCAGAGCTGTCAGAGACAGCGCTCAGCGACCCGGATCGCCGAGGGTCGCCGGCGCGCGGCCGATCAGCCACGCCCGGCACGCCAGCTGCAGCTCGAGCCGGCGGTCGGGGTCGTCGAGGTCGACGGCGCTCAACTGCTCGCGGATCCTGCGCATCCGGTAGGCGACCGCGTTCTTGTGCAGGTGCAGCCGCTCGCCGCTGCGCTGCAGCGAGCCGCGCTCGTCGAGGTAGACGTGCAGCGTGCGCACCGCGTTCTCGGCGCGCGCCGGCGGCAGCTCGCTCAGCGGGGCGAGCAGGCGGCGCATGGACTCCTGCGCGCCGCGCGAGCCGAGCCAGTCCACCAACATCGGCGGCATCCCCACCGTGTCGATGTGGACGGCGGTGGCCGGGCGGTCCCAGCCGCGCGCCGCCGCCGCCGCGGTCGCCGCCTGCGTCGCGCTCTCGCGCACGCCGTCGGCCCCGTTGCGATGTGCGCCGACGCCGCAGAAGACCGTGGCCGCGGGGAAGGCCGCGCGGATCTCGGCGAGCACGCCGGCCACCGGCAGCTCGCGCGCCTCGCCGGCGTGGACGAGCAGCAGCGCGTCATCGATCCGCGTCCGGTACCAGCCGTCGGCCTGGTCGCCGGCGACCGCCGCGAGCACGAGGTCGTCGAGCTGCTCCTCGGCGGCGCGCCGCTCGGCGAGGTCGCGCGCCTCGGGCACGGCGATCTCCAGCCGGACGACCGCGAGGTGCTCGTCGAGGCGCACGCCGACGTCGCGGGCGCGCTCGACCGCCCGCGGCAGCTGCGGCGCCGCGGCGCCCAGCACCGCCGCCAGCGCGTCGGCCCGCGCCTGGGCCGGGCGGCGCACGGCCTTGATCGCCGCGGTGCGGATCCGGCCGATCGCGCCCGCGGCGAGGTGCGCCGCCAGGCTCGCGGCGTGGTCGTCGCGGGCAGTGGTGACGAACCCGTCGCGCCGGCCGTCGGAGACGATCGGCGCCGACACGTCGCCGTCGGCGCGCGCGGTGATCTCGAACGGGCTGCCGATCGTCGCGCTCGCGGCCTCCAGCACCGCGTCGGTCCCCGCCGGCTCGGCGGCGACGATCGCCTGCAGCGCATCCAAGGACCGGTTCAGCACGCCGCCCGGATCGGCGCGGATCTGGCGCGCGAGCCCGAACGCCAGCTCCGTGATCTCGACTTCGTTGTCGATCGTCAGCAGCGCGACGCGCGTGCGGTCGGCGAGCCGGATCGCGGTCACCGACGTGGTCGCCGCGCCGTAGGACGCGAGCGCCGCCAGCCGCCGCTCGCCCGCGGTCCGCAGCGCGACGTCGAGCTGGTAGCCGGCGGTCACCGAGGAGGCGTGCGGGGTCAGCAGCGCGACCGCGCCCTCGCGCACGTCGGCGAGCTTGGAGAGCGCGTCGACGATCACGACGCTGCTCGCCGGACGGGCGCTCCAGGGCCCCGCCACGAGCGTGACGCCACGCGTCAACGGGTGGCCGAGCAGCTCGTCGACGGTAGGCATGGCGAGGGATTCTAGGTCTCCCGGCACAAACACGTCCCGCTTTCTGGTTCCAACGTCCATTGGCGTGGCCTCCCGTCTGCAACAGGATCAACCGCCATGTCCGGCGCACCTCCATCTGGCGGGATCCGCATCGGCGTCGACGTCGGCGGCACGTTCACCGACCTCATCGCCCATGAGCCCTCGACCGGCACCGTCGTGGTGGGCAAGCAGCTCACCTCGCCGGCGCGCCCCGACGAGGGTGTGCTCGCGGCCGTCGGCGCCGCCCTGGACCCCGGCGCGCTGGCCGGCGCGCAGACCTTCCTGCACGGCACGACGGTCGGCCTGAACGCGCTGCTGGAGCGCCGCGGCGCGACCGTCGGCCTGCTGGTCACCAAGGGCTTCCGCGACGTGCTGGAGCTGCGCCGCGGCGATCGCGACGATCCCTACGACCTCTTCTGGCGCGCCCCCGAGCCGCTGGTCCCGCGTCACCGCCGCATGCCCGTCGAGGGCCGCGTCCGCGCCGACGGGACGATCCACCGCCCGCTCGTGCCGGCCGACGTCACCGCCGCCGCCGAGAGCTTCCATCGCGAGGGCGTCGACGCGGTCGCCATCGCGTTCATGAACGCCTACGCCAACCCCGAGCACGAGCTGGAGGCGGAGCGCCTGCTGCGCGCCGCGGGCTACGAGGGCGACGTGTCGCTCTCGCACCGCATCTCGGGCGAGTACCGCGAGTACGAGCGCACCTGCACCACGGTCATCGACGCCTTCGTGCGCCGGCGCATGGGCGGCTACCTCGACCGCCTCGCCGGCGGCCTGACCGAGCGCGGCTTCGGCGGCGGCGCGTTCATCACGCGCTCCGGCGGTGGCGCGCTGTCGTTCCCCGAGGCGTCCGACCGGCCGTTCGAGACCATCATGTCGGGCCCCGTCGCGGGCGTCGCCGCGGTGATCGAGCTGGTGCGGATGCTCGGCCTCGACGACGTGATCGCCGCCGACGTCGGCGGCACGAGCTTCGACACCTGCCTCGTGGTCGACGGCCGCGCGCCGGTCCTCTACGAGGGCTCGATCATCGGCCTGCCGCTGCAGACGCCGTGGGTCGACGTCCGCTCGATCGGCGCCGGTGGCGGCTCGGTCGCCCACGTCGACGCCGGCGGCCTGCTGCGCGTCGGCCCGCGCTCCGCAGGCGCCCGCCCCGGACCCGCGTGCTACGGCCTCGGCGGCACCGAGCCGACCGTCACCGACGCCGCCGTGCTGCTCGGCATGCTGCCGCCCGGCCCGATCGCCGGCGACGTCGTCCTGGATCCGGCCAAGGCCGCCGCGGCGCTGGAGCCGCTGGCCGCGCCGCTCGGCTTCCCCGACGCCGAGGCCGTCGCCCGCGGCGTCATCCGCATCGCTTGCGCCCACATGGCCGACGCGATCCGCTCGATCACCGTCGAGAGCGGCCGCGACCCGCGCGACGCCGCGATGGTCGCCTTCGGCGGCGCCGGCCCGGTGCTCGGCACCGTCCTGGCCCACGAGCTGGAGATCGGCACGATCGTCGTCCCGCCGCACGCCGGCAACCTGTCGGCGTGGGGGCTGCTCGGCGTCGACCTCGCCCAGACCGCCTCGCGCACCCGGCTCACGCGCCTCTCGGCCGAGGGGCTGCGCGCCGCGCGGCCGCTGCTGGCCCAGCTCGTCGCCGAGCTCGACCGCCGCTCCGAGCCCGACCCGCGCCGGACGATCGAGATCCACGTCGACATGCGCTACGTCGGCCAGGAGCACACGCTGACGATCGTCGCGCCGACGACCGACGGCATCCTGGACGACAACGACCTCGTCGTCCGCGACCGCTTCAGCGTCGAGTACCAGCGCACGTTCGGCGCGGTGCTCGACGAGGAGATGGAGCTGGTCACCTACCGCGTCATCGCCACGACGCCGCTGCGCGACGACGCCGGCGCGCGGATGGCGGCGCCCGGCGCCGCCGCGGCGCAAGAGGGCGACGGCGAGCCGCCCACGATCCAGGCCTGGTCCTTCGTGCGGGAGGCGCGGATCGCGTTCCCGATCCTGGCCCGCGACACGCTGGCGCCCGGCGACCGGCTCGCCGGCCCCGCGATCCTCACCGAGCCGACCACCACCACCTACCTCGACGCCGGCCACGTCGCGACCGTCCACGAGAGCGGCGCGCTGGTCATCACCACCGGGAGCGACGCATGACCGAGACGTCCCTGGCCCGCGGCGCCGATCCGGTCACCACCGAGATCGTGCGCCAGGCCCTCAACGCCGCGGCCGATCAGATGAAGCGCGCGCTGATCCGCACGTCGTTCTCGCCGATCATCTACGAGGTCCTCGACTTCGCCGCGGCGCTGTACGACCGCGACATCTGCCTGCTGTCGCAGGCGCCGACGCTGCCGACGTTCATGGGCACCATGAGCTTCTGCGTCGAGGCGGCCGTCGAGGCCGTCGGCGGCGCGGAGGCCGTCGAGCCCGGCGACGTCATCCTGTACAACGTGCCCTACGGCACGGGCTCGCACCCGCAGGACGTGGCCGTGGTCATGCCGGTCTTCCTCAACGAGGGCGAGCTGATCGGCTACGCGGCGATCAAGGCCCACTGGTTGGACATCGGGGGCAAGGACCCCTACTCGACCGACACGGTCGACGTCTTCCAGGAGGGCACGATCTTCCCCGGCGTCAAGCTCTTCTCCCGCGGGCGGCTGGTGAGCGACATCTACCGGATGGCGACCGCCAACTCGCGCGTGCCGAAGATGGTCGCGGGCGACATCAACGCCCTGGTCGTCGGCGTGCGCGCCGGGGCCGCCGCGCTGGACCGCGTCGTGCAGCGCCACGGGTTGGACACCTTCTACGAGTGCGTCGACCGCATGTACCAGGCCGGCGAGGCCGTCGTGCGCTCCTGGTTCGACCGGCTGCCCGACGGCGTCTACGTCGGCCACGGCGAGATGGACTCCGACGGCCTCACCGAGGACCGCGTGCCGTTCGAGCTGTCGGTCGAGGTCTCGGGCTCGTCGGTCCGCGTCGACTACACCAACGCCCCGCCGGTGCAGGCCGGGCCGATCAACTGCCCGCGCCCGTCGACGGTCTCGGCCAGCCGCATCGCGATCACGATGCTCGCCGGCGGCGGCGAGTCGCCCAACGAGGGCCACTTCCGCGCCATCGAGGTGCTGACCAAGCCGAACACGCTCTTCCACCCCGAGCCGCCGGCGCCGTGCTTCCTCTACGGCTGGGCCGGCGACCAGGCGATGGAGGCGATCTACCAGGCGGTCTTCCAGGCGATGCCCGAGGCGGTGCCGGCCTGCAGCGGCGGCGACATCTGCGCGCTCGTCTTCTGGGGCACCCGCGAGCACACGCGCGAGCCGTGGACCGACGGCGGCCCGCACGCCATCGGCCAGGGCGCGCACATCGGCGGCGACGGCCAGAGCGCGATCATGCACATCTCCGAGTCAGCGACCCACGTCGCCTCCGTGGAGGTGGCCGAGGCCAAGAACCCGTGGTTGATGGAGCGCGTCGAGCTGGCGCAGGACTCCTGCGGGCCCGGGCAGCACCGCGGCGGGCTGGGCGTGGACTACGACTTCCACTTCTTGGAGGACTCGCTCATGACCTCCACGCTGGAGCGCACCAAGAACGCGCCGTGGGGCCTGGCCGGCGGCGAAGAGGCGCGGCCCAACGCGCTCGACCTCGAGCTGCCGGGCGGCGAGTTGGTGCCCTACTCGAAGGCCACGCGCGTGGTCGTCCCCAAGGGCGCGATCGTCCACCTGCACACCGGTGGTGGCGGGGGCTACGGCCCGGCCGCCGAGCGCGACGTCGCCGCCGTGCTGGCCGACGTGCGCGACGGCTACCTCTCCGAGGAGCACGCGCGCACCCACTACTCGCACGCGTTCGCCGAGGCGCCCACCGCGTGAGCGAGCGGCTCATCACCGTCGACCAGATCGCCGACCTGGCGGTCGGCTGCGGCATCCTGGGCACCGGCGGCGGCGGGCACACCTACGCCGGGCAGCTGATGGTCCGCCAGGCGCTGGAGGAGCAC
>DASYBY010000208.1:0-9842 GCA_036500525.1 Baekduia sp.
GGCGGCGCCGAGGATCTCGGCGCGATCGAACCAGCGCACGTCCTGCAGCTCGCCGTCGGACTCCTGCGGCGCGGCCTCGCCGCTCGCGTAGGCGGCCTGGAAGCCGAGCATCAGCGAGACCGGGAAGGGCCACGGCTGCGAGGCGACGTAGCGGACGTCGCCCACCACCACGCCGGACTCCTCCAGCACCTCGCGCGCCACGGCATCCTCCAGGCGCTCGCCCGGCTCGACGAACCCGGCCAGCGCGCTGTAGCGGCCCTCGGGCCACGTCGCCTGGCGGCCCATGAGCACGCGGTCGCCGTCGACGACCAACATGATCACCACCGGGTCGGTCCGCGGGTGATGTTGGTGGCCGTTGACGCAGATGCGCACGTGGCCGCCTTCGGCGGCGTGCATCGGGGTGCCGCAGCGCCCGCAGAAGCGGTTGGCCTGCGCCCAGTTGCTCAGCGCCGCCGCGTAGGCGACGGTCCCGAGCTGCGCGCCGGGCAGCGAGACGGCCAGCTCGCGCAGGTTGGTGAGCTCGACGCCCTCGCGCTGCACGGCGAAGACCGGCCCGTCGGGGCCGAGGCCGAGGAACAGCGGGTCGGCATCGGTCTCCAGCAGCGTGAGCGGCTCGGGGTGCGCGCCCGCGAGGCCGACGACGATCGCCCGCGCCTGCGGATCGCGCCGTGCCGTGTCGAGCCACGCGGCGTCCGTGCGCCGGTCGGCCGCGCGATCGAGCGCGCCGCCGGCGAAGGCGATGGGGTCGGCGGAGGGCGTCGGACCGACGGGGCCGCTAGGCCGACTCGGCGGCGGCGGTCTCGGAGCCGTCGTCCTCGACGGCCTCGGTGACGAGCGTGGGCGTGAGGCCCTTCTCGATCGTCTCCTTCGTCACGACGCACTTCTTGACGTCGCGACGGGAGGGCAGCTCGAACTGCACGTCGAGCAGCGTCTCCTCGATGATCGAGCGCAGGCCACGAGCGCCGGTCTCGCGCTCCAGCGCCAGGCCCGCGATCGAGACGAGCGCCTCGTCGGAGAACACCAACTCGATGCCGTCGAACTGGAAGAAGCGCTGGAACTGCTTGACGAGCGCGTTGCGCGGCTCGGTGAGGATCGTGATGAGGTCGGCGCGCGACAGCTGATGCACCGCGCTCATGACCGGCAGGCGGCCGATGAACTCGGGGATCAGGCCGTAGTTGACGAGATCCTCGGGCAGGCAGTCCTGGAAGACCTCGCCCTTGTCGTGATCGGCGCGGGCGGAGATCTCGGCGCCGAAGCCGACGCCCTTGTGCCCGATGCGCCGCTCGATGACCTGGTCGAGGTTCGCGAACGCCCCGCCGCAGATGAACAGGATGTTCGTCGTGTCGATCGACAGGAACTCCTGGTGCGGGTGCTTGCGGCCACCCTGCGGCGGCACCGACGCCGTCGTCCCCTCGAGGATCTTCAGCAGTGCCTGCTGGACGCCCTCGCCGGACACGTCGCGCGTGATCGACGGGTTGTCGGCCTTCCGCGCGATCTTGTCGACCTCGTCGATGTAGATGATGCCCGTCTCGGCCTTCTTGACGTCGTAGTCAGCGGCCTGGATGAGCTTCAGCAGGATGTTCTCGACGTCCTCGCCGACGTAGCCGGCCTCGGTCAGCGCCGTGGCGTCGGCGATCGCGAACGGGACGTTGAGGATGCGCGCGAGCGTCTGGGCCAGCAGCGTCTTGCCGCAGCCCGTCGGGCCGAGCAGCAGGATGTTGGACTTCTGCAGCTCGATGTCGGCGTCGGCCGACTGCATCATCTGCACGCGCTTGTAGTGGTTGTAGACCGCCACCGACAGCGTGCGCTTGGCCTCTTCCTGCCCGACGACGTACTCGTCCAGGACGCTGTAGATCTCCCGCGGCTTGGGGAGGTTCTCCAGGTCGAACGAGGGCGGAGCCGTGAGCTCCTCGTCGATGATCTCGTTGCAGAGATCGATGCACTCGTCGCAGATGTAGACGCCGGGGCCGGCGATCAGCTTCTTGACCTGCCGCTGGGACTTTCCGCAGAAGCTGCAGAGAAGCTGCTCGTTCGAATCCGTTGGGCGCGCCATCTACATCCGCTTTCTCACGTCGCGTACTGGCCGAGTCTAGTGCTCGGAGATGACCCGGTCGATGATGCCGTACGTGACTGCCTCGTCGCTGCTCATGAAGTAGTCCCGCTCGGTGTCGGTGCGGACCTTGTCGTACTCCTGGCCCGTGTGCTGGGCGATGATGTGATCGAGCCGCTGGCGGATGTCGATGATCTCCTTCGCGTGGATCTCGATGTCCGTCGCCTGGCCCTGGAAGCCGGAGGAGACCTGGTGGATCAGGATCTTCGCGTTGGGCAGCGCCATGCGCTTGCCGGCCGCGCCGCCCGCGAGGAGCAGGGCGCCCATCGACATGGCGATGCCGACGCAGATCGTCGACACGTCGGGCTTGATGAACTGCATCGTGTCGTAGATCGCGAGACCGGCGTACACGCTGCCGCCCGGGGAGTTGATGTAGATCGAGATGTCCTTGTCAGGATCCTCGGACTCCAGGTGCAGCAGCTGCGCCACGATCAGGTTCGCGATCTGATCGTCCACGGGCGTGCCGAGGAACACGATGCGCTCGTTGAGCAGGCGGCTGTAGATGTCGAACGCGCGCTCACCACGCGACGTCTGCTCGACGACCATCGGGACCAGTGGACTCATGAGACCTCGTGCTCGTTCTCTGTACTCGGGCGGGATCCTGCCGGTGCGACGCCGGAACGTCGTCTCGGAAGGTTCGTGGAGGCTAGCACCCGGACAGGAGCGCTCCCTGGGCTTTCCGGTCGGTCGGCGGCGCGGTTCCTGAAGGGGCGGCAGACGCTCGTTCGACGGCCGTGAACGCGGTCCAGGCGCGGTGGGCGGCCAGCGGGCGCATCGCGGCGAGGGCGCGCGGGTCGGGCGCGGGCCGGTCGCCGGGAGCGAGCACGTCGCGCGCGGCGGCCGAGCCCGGCACGGCGACGAGCGCGACGCCGGCGATCGGTCCGCTCCCGCCGACGCGGACGGCGGCGGGCGCGCGGCCGAGCAGGTAGGCGACCTGGGGCACGGGGCGCTGCTGGGAGAGCGCGAGCGCGCCACAGGGACCGCGCAGCGCGGCGGCGACGGGCGCCGTGTGCACGAGCGCCGTGAGGTCGCGGCTCTCGCGGGCGTGCAGCGCCGCGCCGTCGGCGTCGTGGCCGGCGGCGCGCAGGTCGCCGGGGACGCCGACCGCGAGGGCGATCGCGGCGACCGCTCCGCCCGCCGCCAGCCCGGCGCGCAGGAGCGTGCCGCGCGGGGCGACGGTCCAGGCGATCGGTGCCCAGCCCGCGAGCACGGCCAGCGCCGCGGCAGGGAGCAAGGTGTAGCGGTACAGCAGCGGCAGGCCGGCGACGCCGAGGACCACGAAGCCCGCGAGCCCGAGGCCGAGGACGGCGAGCGGTCCGGCGGCGCGCCGCGGGACCGTCCAGATCGCCACGAGCGCCGCCGTGCCGCCCACCAGCGCGACCGTGTCGCGCAGGACGGCCGTGAGGTAGTCGGGCAGCACGCGCAGCGCCGTGCCCGCCGACTGCGGCCGGCCGAGGCCGTCGGCCAGCTCGCGCGTGCCGTGCAGCGAGTGCAGCGGATCGCCGGTGCAGAGCAGGTCGGCGAGCATCCAGAGCAGCGGGGCGGCGAGGGCGACGGCGAGCGCCCGCGCGGTGCGGCGGCGATCGGCGAGCCACCACGCGAGCGCCGCCGCGGCGGCCAGCGGCCAGCCCTCGGGACGCAGCAGGCCGGCGGCGACCAGCAGCGCCAACGCGCTCCCCCACCCCGGGCGCTCACGGGCCAGCACGGCGCCCGCGCACAACACCAGCGCGAGGAACCACACGTCGACCGAGCACTGCAGCGCCTCGCCGAGCAGCAGCGGCCGGGTGACGAGGATCGCCGCGGCGAGGGCGCCCGCGACCGGGCCGAAGAGGCGCGCGCCCAGGAGCGCGGTGGCGGTGCCGCAGACGGCCAGTGCCAGGAGGCTGATGACCGCGAGCGCGACCGGCGCGCCCCGGCCGAGGACCGACAGCGGCGCCGCGACGACGTAAGCCAGCGGGTGTGGCGTCGGCGCGACCGCCCCGGTCAGGTCGGGCAGCGCGCCGTGCGCGAGCTTCCGGCCCCAGACCAGCGACCACCACGCGTCGTAGCCCGGCTCCGGCCGGCCCCAGACCAGCCAGAGCAGGAGGGCGAGCGCGAGGGTGGCGGCGAGCGCGAGGCCGGCCGGTGCCCGGCGCGGCGCGACGATCACCGCACGCGGGCCTTGGCGGTCCACGACCGCAGCCCGTGCTGGGTGAGGACGACGCGGGCGGCACCGCTGCGCGGGCGGTGCCGGCAGTGCACGAGGACCGTCGTGCGCCGGCCCGCCTTGGCCGCGTACCGCGCCGACCGGCACCCCGCGGCCTTGTGCGGCTTCAGGACGACATGGCCGCGGCATGTCGGCCCACCGGCCGGGCAGGCGAGCTTGACCTGCACGCCACGGACGCCGCGCCGGAATAGCCGCGGGCTGCGCAGCGACACCGGATGGGGCGGCACGCCGCCGCGGACGCGGTCCGCGCCGTCGTCGGTCACCGCACCCGTGCGCGGGTCGACGCTGCCGCGCTGATCCCACAGCGGCGCCTGGGCGTTCTCCTTGCCGGGCGGTCGTGGCCTGGGCGCGACGGCGTGCGCGCGCATCCAGTCGAGCACGACGTCGTACGCGCGGCGCGTCGCGCCCTCGGGCCCGACGAGGCCGGTGTCCATGCGCCCGCCGCCGGTGAAGCTGTGGAGGTAGACCCGCGGGACGCGGTCGGCGTAGGCGTCGGCGATCGCCAGCGCGAACCCGACGCCACGCGCGGCCCGGGCCTCGTCGTAGGGCATGGTCTCGACCCCGTCGCGCCCCGTGAACTGCACGATGCCGCCGGTCTCGGTGATCCACACCGGGCCGGGGACGAGCGCGAGGAAGCCGTCGAGGTCGGCGGTCGAGTGGCGGTCGGCGTCGCCGTAGTCGTGCAGCCCCCAGAGCGCGGGGACGTGGACGGCCGCGGCCCGGAAGTCGCGCAGCCACGCGCCGAGGCCGGGGTCGCCGCCGAGGACGTCGGCGGCGACGATCGTGCAGCCCGGGCAGGCGTCGCTCAGCGCGTCGAAGTACGCGGCGGCGCGGGCGGGCGCGTGCATCGTCGGCTGCGTCTCGTGGCTCGCCTCGTTCCACGGCGCGAAGCTCGTGACCCACGGCCAGCGGGCGCGGAACGCGTCGACGGCCGTGCGGTAGTCGGCGACCGACGGCAGCCCGCACGGCGTCCCCGGGCAGCTGTCGCCGGCGGCGTGCTCGAACGCCACGTGGACGTCCATGCCCGTGCCGGCCGCCGCGGAGAGGTACGGGGCGATGCTGCCGGGATCGGTGAGCGCGACGTCCCACGGGACGACCAGGCGCGCGTCGGTGATCCCGAGGTCGGTGAAGCGCCAGTCGGTGAAGGTCCAGCGGCCGGAGTCGCTGATGCCGATCTCGGCCTGCGCCGGACCGGCGACGGCGAGCGTCAGCGCGAGCGCGGCGGCGAGCCCGCCCAGCGCGGCGCGCCACCGGCGGCGGCGCGCCCGATCGGTCCGCTCAGTGGCCACGGACGCGGCCGATGGCCAGCGCCTTACGGCGGCAGCTCGTGCGCTGCTTGCCGCCCTTGGCGTCACAGCGCGAGAGCGCGCGCGCCTTGCGCTCGCAGACCGAGCGCTTGGAGCCCTTCTGCTTGCGGCAGGCCTTGAGCGCCGTGGCGAGCTTCTGCGCACGCAGGCAGGTGGTGCGGGCGGCGCCCTTCTTGCGGGCGCACGAGACCGTCGTCGTCTTCTTGACGACCGGGCGGTTGGCGATGCCGAGCCCGGTGATCGGCGACGGGGTCGTCACGGGCGCCGGCTGAGCGGGCGTGGGCGCCGGCGCCGCCGGGGTCACGTCGTCGTGGTGCGTCCCCGCGTCGGGGACCGACGGCGGATCCTGGTGCACCGGCTGGAGGGCGACGTCGAGGTCGCCGGTCGAGGTGAGAGTGCGCGTGGTGCTGTAGGCGGTGGTGTAGCCGGCCAGCGAGGCCCGGACGCGCAGCCGGCCCTGGCCGCCGATAAGCCACACGAAGTGGCCGGCGGCGCTCGTGGTCTGCGGGTTGCGCGCGGGCGTCAGGCCGGCGGCCGGGACGTCGGCGTAGTCGCCGCCGTCCACGGGCGTGCGCTGGAGGACGACCTCGGCACCGGGCAGCGCGGCGGCCGTGCGCGCGGCGCGCGACGAGAGGCCCGACTGCACGCCGGCGTCGTAGCGCTCCTGGTCGTAGACCACGCCGGGCACGTCCCACCGGTCGCCCGCGTGGGACCCGCCGCCGGAGCCGTATCCGTAGCCGCCGTACCCATGGCCGTATCCGTATCCGTACCCGTAGCCATGCCCCGGGGTCCCCTGCGGCGGCCCGTAGCCGCCGGCCGCGGAGTGCCGCGGACCGCTCGACGCGAGCGCCATCCCCGCCAGCAGGGCCACGAGGACGACGGAGGCGAAAACGGCCACGACGAGCGTGGCGCGCGAGCGATGCGGCGACATGCGCGAAGAACCTACAGGATCATGCACCGCCGATTGTGAACGGTGAGTATCTCCTCACCGTTCGGCCAGGTCCGTGCGGTGCCGCCTACGACGCGGCGGGTTCGTCGTCGGACTTCGGCAGCCCGCCGGCGCGCTCGACGAGCAGCTCGACGGCCTGGCGTTGGGCGATGTCGTCGAGGACCTCGTCCAGGCGGCCCTGCTGCTCCAGGCGCTTGCGGAGCTTCTCGGGCTGCGTGCCCTGCTGCATCGCGCTCTCGGTCAGCACGTCGAGGATGTCGCCCTCCGACGGCGAGATGCCCTCGGCCTCGATGACGGCGGCCAGCACGGCCTCGCGGCGCAGCGCCTGCTCGGCGTCGGGGCGCGCCTCGGCCAGGAGCTCCTCCTCGGTCTTCTGCGCGATGCCGAGGTAGGCCTCCTTGTTGATGCCGCGGTGCGACAGCGAGTGCAGCATCTGGTCCCACAGCTCGCGGGCGCGGGCCTCGACGAGCGAGTCGGGGATCTCGACGGTCGCGCCGGCGACGACGGCGTCCAGCGCCGCCTCGCGGAACTCGGCCTCGGCCTTGCGCTCGTCGGCCTCGCGCATGCGGGAGGCGATGTCCTCGCGCAGCTCGGCGACCGAGTCGAAGCCGCCGGCCTCGGTGGCGAAGTCGTCGTCGAGCTCCGGCACGTTCTTGGCCTTGACCTCGTGGACGGTCGTCTCGAACTGGGCGGCCTTGCCGGCCAGGTGCGGCGCTCCGCCGTACTCCTCGGGGAACGTCACGTCGATGACCTTCTCGTCGCCCGCCGAGGTGCCGACGAGCTGCTCCTCGAAGCCGGGGATGAACTGGCCGGCGCCGAGCTCGAGCAGCTGGTCACGGCCCTCGCCGCCGGCGAAGTAGTCGCGCTCGCCGTCTTCGCCCTCGATGGAGCCCTTGAAGTCGATGACGACCGAGTCGCCGTTCTCCGCGGCGCGCTCGACGGTCTCCAGGCGGCCGAGCTGCTGGCGCAGCGTCTCGATCTGCTCGTCGATGGCGGCCTCGTCGACCTCGGGCTCGCGGCGCTCGACCTCGAGCGTGGAGATGTCGCCGATCGTGGCGGTCGGACGCACGCCGATCTCGATCGTGAAGGTCAGGGGCTGGCCCTCGGCGGGCGGATCGCCCAGGTCCACGTCGGGCTCGCCGACCGGGTGGATGCCGGACTCGTCGATGGCCTCGACGTACCAGCGGGGCAGCGCCGCGCGGATGGCGTCGTCGAGCACGGCGTCGCGGCCGATGCGCTGCAGGACCACGGGAGCGGGGACCTTGCCGTTGCGGAAGCCCGGCATGCGCAGGTCGCGGCCCATCTTGCCCGCCGCCTCGGTGACGCGGCGCTGGACCTCCTGCGGAGCGACCTCCGCCTCCACGCGCACCCGCGACTCGGGGAGCTCCTCGACGGTGGTCTTCACGTTCGTTGCGGCGGCCATGTGGCTTCGCAAGATAGCGTCAGATGGAGCATGTCCGCCCGCCGCCCCTCCCCCTCCGCACGCGCCCTCGCCTGGGTCTACACAGGACCCCTGGGGCATCTGTACGGCGGCGTGGCCGACTGGGCCACCATGCTGGGCCGTCTGACCCTCGCACGCGTGCGAGCACGCGTGCGAGGGACCTGACGGTCAGCGACTACGTCAGCAGCTCACCGTGAGGTGGAACGGCTGGTTGGCCAGCGGCGTGCCGTCAGCGCCGGCCGCGCCGCCACCGGTGCGGGTCTGGACCGTCACCGTCTTGTTGTCGGAGGCCAGCTGCGTGCCGACCGCGCCGGAGTTCGTCACCGTCGACTCGGTGCCCTGGATGGCGCAGGCCGAGATGTCGCTGCCGAACGTCACCGTGTAGGCGCCGGTGCCGGTGTTGGTCGCCGCTGTCGCGCCGCGGTGGGCGCCCAGCGTGCCGTTCGCCGCGACCTGGGCGATCAGCGTCGCGCCGTTGACCGCAGCCTGCGCCGTCGTGACCGCATCGGTGTGCGCGGCCGTCGTGGCGTCGGTCGTGATCTGCGCGGCGCTCTTGCCGTCGACGTTGTCGGCGTTGAGGCCCGTCGCCACACCATGCGCGTTCGTGATGAACGGCGCCGCGTTGGCGTTGCCCGACGTGATCTCGCCGACCTCGGTGCCGCCGTTGGCGGAGAACTCGAACGCGCGGCCGGTCGTCAGGTTGCTCGCCCGGATGCACGGCGACATGCCCTTCTCCGAGCCGCCGGCGCCGGAGCGGCAGCCGTAGATCGCGCCGCCGCCGTTGCTGGACTTGTTGGACTGACGGGTGCCGTAGGTGCTGTTGCTGGCGATGATCTGCGTCTCGGACGAGAGCGCAGCGCTCTTGCTGCCGCCCGGGTTGCGCTTGCCGGCGAGCAGGTTCTTGCCCTCGCCTGAGGCCACGGCGAACGACGATGCGAGCAGGCCGATGATGACGGCACTGGCCAGGACCAACGGTCCATGAGACCGAATCTTGCGGAACATCGAGGAACCCTCCCTGTTGGTTTCCGTTTCCCTCCCCAACTGGGCAGGGACACCAAGGTTGCGGTCCCTCGTCCGCAGATCCCAGTCTTGCAACCTCTCGTGCTGCTGACCGTTCAGGTCTTCAGCGCGAAGATCGGCCAGGGGCCGGGCACGCCGCGCAGCAGGTGCGCGCCGCGCATCTCGAAGTCCAGGCCCGAACCGACGACGGTGCCGTAGACCGTCCCGGAGGTCAAGACCTCGTCGGGCTTGGCCATGTCGCACACGCGCGCGGCGATGTGGACGGCCATGCCGCCGACGTCGTCGCCGATGACCTCGCACTCGCCCGTGTGCAGGCCGACACGGACCTCCAGGCCCACGCCGCGGACGGCGCCGAGGATCGCCTCGGCGCAGCGCACCGCCTGCGACGGGGCGCCGTCGAAGGCGATGAGGAAGGCGTCGCCGATGGTCTTGACCTCGCGCCCGCCGAAGCGGTCGATCTCGCGGCGCACGGCGGTCTGATGGGCGCCGAGCAGGTCGCGCCAGCGCGCGTCGCCGAGGCGCGCCGCGTGGCCGGTCGACCCGACGATGTCGCTGAAGATGACGGTCAGCAGGTCGCGCGCGACCGTGCGCGAGCGTCCGCCGGTGAGGAACTCCTCGATCTCGCCGAGCATGTCCGAGCTGTCGACGGCGCCCGGCAGGTTGTCGACGCCCTCGAGCTCGACGTAGCGCGCGCCCGGGATGCGCTCGGCCAGGTAGCGCGAGTGGCGCACGTCGATCAGGCGGTCGCCGGTGCGGTGCAGGATCAGCGTCGGGACGCGCAGCTCGCCGAGCAGGTGCGTGATGTCGTG
>DASYBY010000209.1:0-5127 GCA_036500525.1 Baekduia sp.
CCGCTCATCGGTCGAGCACCAGCGTGATGAGCCCCCAGGCGGGAAACGGCGAGGTGTAGGTCTTGCGCAGCGGGTCGGCCTCGGCGGCGCCCGGGACCGGGTCGTACGTGTGGTTCTCGGCGCGGAAGCTCACCTGCGACAAGGCGCCGAAGCGCGCGAGCAGCCGCGTCCCCATCTCATACACCAAGTGCTGGATCGACTCGCTGACGAAGGTGTCGTGGATCTCCAGCACCTCGGCGAGCACCGCGTCGGGCGCGACGTGCGCCGCGCCCACCGCATCGGCCGGATCGCCGTAGGTCCAGTGCACGTCCAGGTGGACGAACAGCGGGCGGTCCTGGCGCTCGGGCAGCGTGGTGTCGCCGTCGCGGGCGAACTTCGTGAACGCCGAGCCCGTCGTCTTCAGCAGCCGCAGGCCGACGTGGCCGCTGCGCTGCGCGCGCACCTCGATGCCCGCCGCGTCCGCCGACCGCCGCCCCAGCTCCAGCGACGCGACCGCGTGGTCGCCGTCGACGCGGCGGAAGACCCGCCCGCTCTCCGCCACCCACGGCTGCCGCGCCGCCCACAGCCGCAACCCCTCCATCTCGGGGTAGGTCATCAGGAACCCGCGGCCCAGGTCGTACAACAACCCCTCCAGCGTCGCGCCCTCGTACTCGTGCGCCCGCCGCAGGATCACGTTCTTCATCGTGTCGGTGGCGACCACGTTGGTGTTGTCGCCCTCGGTGTAGGCGGGCAGGAAGCCCTGGCCGAGGACCTCCATGCTCACGTCGGCGGCCAGCAGCCGTTCCCCGCGCACGAGCTGCACGGGCACCGACAGCTTGCCGTAGGAGATGCGCGCATCGCTCACGCGGGGAGCCCTTCGTCGTCGGTCACGAGGTCGGCGAGCCGCAGGCGCGCGATCTTGGCGATCTCGGCCAGCGCGGTCCGCTCCTCGTCGTCGGGGTCGTGCGCCAGCCGCTCCTCGACGCTCGCGATGATCGACGGCGCGGTGTGCTCGCGGACGCACACCACGAACGGGAAGCCGAAGCGCTCGCGGTACGCCGCCGTCGCCGCGAGCAGGCGCGCGTGCTGCTCCGGGGTCAGCCGATCGAGGCCGGCCGAGGACTGCTCGCGCGTGGACTCGTCGGTCAGCTCGCCCGCGATCGCGGCCTTGCCCGCCAGCTCCGGGTGGGCGAGGATCAGCGCGCGCCGGACGTCGCGCGGCGCCGCGTCCACCGCGGCGACCATCGCCCGGTGCAGCGCCGCGACCGACGCGTACGGCCCGAAGTCCCACGCCGCGCCCGCGATCCACGGCGTCTGCTCGAAGACCCCGCCGAAGTGGGCGACGAAGGGCTCGCGATCCATGTGGACCACGTCGCGGATGCCCGGTCGCCGGTGCCCGGAGTCGGCGACCCGGCCGCGCGTGGCGGGCGGGTCGTGCGTCATGCGAGGGGCAGGCTAGTTCCTGCGGACCAGACCCGCAAACGGGGTGCCCGGGGTGCGGTAGATTCCGGCGACCGTCCAACCCTCGGGGCCGCGCGCCACGGAAGGACACCGCTCCTGACCATCCTTCAGCCCCGCACCATCGACGACGCCCTCGCGGTGCGGGCGCAGCGCCCCGACGCGCTGGTCGTCGCGGGTGGGACCGGCGTGCTCGTGGAGCTCAACCGCGGACCTGCAAAGCCACCGGCGCTGCTCGACCTCTCGCGCGTCGCGGGCCTGCGCGAGAGCGAGCTGATGGGCGGCGGAGCCGAGCTGCGCCTCGGCGCGGGGACGACCTACACCGACGTCCTGGAGCGGTACGCCGATCGGCTGCCCGGGTTGGCCGCGGCGGCGCGCACCGTCGCCTCGCGGCAGGTGCGCAACCGGGCGACGCTCGCGGGCGCGCTCGTGCTCGGCGATCCGTCGTCGGACGCGCTGGCGGCGCTGGGCGCGGCGCGCGCGACCGTCGAGGTCGAGGGTCCGGGCGGCGTGCGCCAGGTGCGCGCCGAGGCGTTCGTCACCGGTCCGGGCGCGTGTGGCCTGTCGCCCGACGAGCTGGTGACGGCGCTGATCGTGCCGATCGCGCGCGGGCCGGCGGCGTACGCCAAGGCCGGTGCCCGCAACGCGATGGCGCGCGCGGTATGTGGGGTGGCGGTGGAGCTGCATCTCGCTGACCGCGTCGCCACCGTCTGCGTGGTCGGCGCCGCGCCCACCGCGATCCGCCCGCACGCGGCCGAGGCGCTGATCGCGTCGGTGTGGGACGACGGACCGCTCGCCCCCGAGACCCTGCGCCGCTTAGGCGAGCTGGTGGCCGCGGCGGTCGACCCGATCCCCGACGCGCGCGGCTCGGCCGCCTATCGCCGGCACGTCGCGGGCGTGCTGGCGGTGCGCGCGCTGCGCCGGACCTGGGACGCCGCGCGATGAGGCTCACCGTCGACGGCACGCGCCACGAGGTCGACGACGCGCTCACCGCGCAGAGCCTGCTGCGCGTTCTGCGCGACGTGCTGCACGTCACCTCTGCGAAGAACGCCTGCGAGCAGGGCGAGTGCGGATCGTGCACGGTGCGGATCGACGGCGAGCTGGCGTGCTCCTGCCTGGTGCTCGCCGCGCAGGCCGACGGTGCGGAGGTCGAGACCGCGGCCGGGCTCGCGGCGCCCGACGGCACGCTGCATCCCGTACAACATGCCTTCCTCGACGCCGGCGCGGTGCAGTGCGGGTTCTGCACGCCGGGGCTGGTCGTCGCCGCCGCCGACCTGCTGCGGCGCGTGCCGGACCCCAGCGAGGCCGACGTCCGCGAGGGCCTCAACGGCAACCTCTGCCGGTGCACGGGCTACCAGAAGATCGTCGACGCGGTCCTGACCGCCGCGCGGGAGGGAGCGCCGTGAGCACCACGGTCATCGAGGGCTGCGCGATCGCCACGGTCGACGACCGCCGCCGGGAGATCGTGAGCGGGCACCTCGTGCTCGACGGCGCGCGGATCGCCGCGGTGGGCGAGGGGCCCGCGCCGGCGGCCGATGTCGCCCGGGCCACGCAGCGCATCGACGGCGCCGGCCGGCTCGCCACGCCCGGCCTCGTCAACTGCCACCACCATCTCTACCAGTGGGCCACGCGCGGGTACGCGCAGGAGGCGACGCTGTTCGAGTGGTTGGTCGCGCTCTACCCGGTGTGGGCGAACCTCGACGGCGCGACGGTCGCCGCCACCGCGCGCGCCGGGCTGGCCGCGCTGGCGCGCTCGGGCTGCACGACCTCGACCGACCACCACTACATCTTCCCGCGCCAGGGCGAGGACCTGCTGGCCATCGAGATCGACGCGGCCCGCGCGATCGGCCTGCGCTTCCATCCGTGCCGCGGCGCGATGGACCTCGGCGTCAGCGCCGGCGGCCTGCCGCCCGACCACATCGTCGAGGACCGCGACGCGATCCTCACCGCCTGCGCCGAGGCCATCGACCGCCACCACGACCCCGCGCCGGGCGCACTCGTCCGCATCGCGCTGGCGCCGACCTCGCCCTTCAGCGTGAGCGGCGAGCTGATGCGCGAGACGGCCGACCTCGCGCGCGCCCGCGGTGTCCGGCTCCACACGCACCTCGCCGAGACCGCGGACGAGGAGCGCTTCTGCCTGGAGCGCTTCGGCGTGCGGCCGCTGCAGTACCTCGACGACCTGGGGTGGCTGGGCGACGACGTGTGGCTCGCCCACTGCGTCCACCTCAACGCGGAAGAGACCGCGCGGATGGGCGCGACCGGGACCGGTGTCGCGCACTGCCCGACGTCGAACGGGCGGTTGGGGGCGGGCATCGCGCCGGTGCCGTCACTGCTGGCCGCGGGCGTGCCGGTGGGGCTGGGGGTCGACGGCGCGGCGTCCAACGAGTGCGGCGAGCTGATCGACGAGCTGCGCGCCGCGATGGTTCTCGCGCGCGTCGAGGCAGGCCCGACCGCCCTCACCGCCCGCCAGGCGGTGGAGATGGCGACGCGCCACGGCGCCCGCTGCCTCGGCCGCGACGACGAGCTGGGCCACCTCAGCGTCGGCGCGCTGGCCGACGTCGCGCTGTGGGACCTCACCGGCTACGGCCACGCGGGCATCGCCGACCCGATCGCCGCGCTCGTCTTCGGCCCGACCCGCCCGGTCGACCGCCTGCTCGTCGGCGGCGAGACCGTGGTGGAGGGCGCCGAGCTACGGACCGCCGACCCGCTCACGCTCGCGGCGGATCTCGCGCGGGAGAGTCGGCTGATGGCGGACGCGGCGCCATGACCCCGCAGCAGGGCGATCGCTGGCGTACGCAGCGCCCCGGCGCGGTCGGGCATACGGGCGCGGGGGCCGACCAGCCGACGCTGCTGCGCGAAGGCGAGGAGCGCAGCGTGGCGCCGCGCGGACACGTCGGCGATCGCACCCCGCGCAGCGACGGCGCCGCCAAGGTCTCCGGGGCGTTCGCCTACTCCTCGGACCTGCACGTCGACCACATGCTCTTCGGCGCGACGCTCCGGAGCCCGCACGCCGCCGCGCGCATCCGGTCGATCGACACCGCGCCGGCCCGCGCGATCGACGGCGTCCGCGCGGTCCTCACCCACGACGACGTCCCCGGCGATCGCCTCGTCGGCAGCCTCGTGCCCGACCAGCCCGTGCTCGCCTTCGACCGCGTCCGCCACCACGGCGAGCCGATCGCGATCGTCGCCGCCGACGACCCGGCGACCGCCCGGCGCGCCGCCGCGGCCATCATGGTGGACTACGCGCCCGAGCCGCCATTGACGACCGTCGAGGCGGCGCTCGCCCCCGGCGCGCCCGCGCTGCACCCCGGCGGCAACACGGTGCGCGCCGTGCCGATCCTGCGCGGCGACCCGGCCGCGGGCGCCGACGCGCCCATCATCGTCCGCGGCCGCTACGAGGTCGGCATGCAGGACCAGGCCTTCCTCGGCCCGGAGTCCGGGCTGGCGATCCCCGACGGCGAGGGCGGCGTCGAGCTGCACATCGCAACCCAATGGCTTCATGTCGATCGCGACCAGGTCGCCGCCGGCCTCGGCGTCGCGCCCGAGCGCGTGCGGCTCGTCCTCGCCGGCGTCGGCGGCGCGTTCGGCGCGCGCGAGGACTTGTCGATGCAGTTGCACGCCTGCCTGCTCGCGCTGGCCACCGGCCGGCCGGTCAAGATGGCCTACCTGCGCGAGGAGTCGTTCGCCGGC
>DASYBY010000210.1:0-9229 GCA_036500525.1 Baekduia sp.
CCACATGACGAACACCGCGCCGACGAGCGGCCCGATGACCGTGCCCGCGCCGCCGAAGACGACCATCAACAACATGTTGACGCCCAGCATGTAGGTGAAGCTCTCGGGCTGCAGGTGCGCGTAGACCTGGACGTAGCAGACGCCGCCGAGGCCGGCGAGCGCCGCGGCGAGCGTGAAGACCGCGACCTTGCGGCGCGTGACGTCGACGCCGAGGTGCGCGGCGAGCAGCTCGCTCTCGCGCAGCGCGCGCAGGGACTGGCCCCACGGCGAGCGGATGATGTTGCGGCTGAGCACCGCGACGATGACCAGCAGGCCGAGGATCACGGCCACGACCGTCGCGGTCTGGCCGGAGAAGAGCGGCGGCTGCAGTTTGGTGCCGAAGACCTCCAGCGGATCGAGCAGGCCGGTGCCGTGGTCGGTCGGGTTCGGGTAGCCCGACAGGCGGCCGAAGGTCGGCTCCTGCGCGAGGATGCGCTGGACGACGACCGCCAGCACGAGCGTGATCATCGCCAGCTGCGGGCCGCGCAGGCGCACGGAGCCGAGCGCGACGAGCGTCCCGGCCAGGCCGCTGACGATGACCGCGAGGACGATCGCCAGCAGCGGCGAGACCCCGTGGTCGAGGGCGAGCCACGCGCTGGCGTAGGCGCCGATGGCGTAGAAGCCGCCCTGGCCGAAGGAGGCCATGCCGGCCATGCCGGTGAGCAGGTTGAGGCCGATCGCGGCGAAGCAGACCGCGCCGATGTTGCCCACCAGCTGCATGTGGGAGATCGACGCGCCGTCGCCGTTGCGGCCGGGCCAGAAGGCGATGATCGCCACGGCGGCGAGCAGGAGGGCGAAGCCGACGTCGCGCCGCACGAGGCGCTTGACCGAGGGGACCGCGAGCATCAGACCTTCTCCTCGATGCGGCGGCCGAGCAGGCCCTGCGGGCGGAACATCAGCACGACGACGACGAGCAGCAGCCCGCTCGTCTCGCCCCAGGTGGAGCCCAGCTGGTCCGACGAGAACTGCGTCAGCACGCCGTAGAGCGCGCCGCCGAGCAGCGGTCCCCACAGCGACGTCAGGCCGCCGATGATCGCGACCGCGAAGGAGGCGACCAGCAATGGGGAGCCCAGACCGACCGACACGCCGACCTCGCCGCTCCACAGGATCCCGGCTAAGGCGGCCAGGCCCATCGCGACCGCGTAGCTGACCGCGCCGACGACGCGGGGCGAGATGCCCATCAGCGACGCGGTGTCGGGGTCCATCGAGACCGCGCGCAGCACGGCTCCCGCCGACGTCTTGCTCGTGAACAGGACGAGCGCGACGGTGACGACGACCGCGACGCCGGCGATCAGCAGCGACTGCCCGCTCACGCGGACGCCGAGGATCGTGGGGATCCCGCTGACCGTGGCGAAGCCCAGCTTGCGCGGCGTGGCGCCCTCGACGTTGGTGAGGACGTTGAGCACGATGATCGACAGCCCGACGGTCGTCAGCAGCCACCGGACGTCGTGCGGGCCGGCGTCGCCGAACGGCTCGATCAGCAGCCGGAACGCGATCGCCCCGCCGATGCCGACGACGATGACGGCGACGACGATCCGCCCGGCGACCGGGAGCCATCCCCACGCCGCGAGCGCGAGGGCCAGGAACGCCGCGCACGCCATGAACTCGCCGATGGCGAAGTTCAGGGTGCGCGTCGTCAGGAAGGTCAGGACGAACCCCTGGGCGATCAAGGCGTACAGACCGCCCAGGGTGAGTCCTGTGACCAGCCAGCTCATGAGCTCAGGAGCCCGTGACCTTGCCGAAGGACTTGATGTTGCCCTTCTCGTCGAAGCCGAGCAGGTACCACTTCGCCGGGTCCGAGTCGTAGGTCTCGTGGTCGGTCGGGGAGTAGGGGTGGTCGAAGACCATCCCGTCGACGTCGAGCGTCTTGGTGTCCTCGATCGCCTTGCGGACCTTCTCGTAGTCGGTGGCCGTGCCCGCGGCGCGGACCGCCTGGGCGTACAACTTGACCGAGGTGTAGACCGCGAACGACGTCGCCGTCAGCACCGGGTCCGACCCGTTGAGCTTCTTGTAGTCGGCGATCAGCTTGGTGATCGTCGGGCCCGTGAGGTCGCGGGGCTCGACGAAGCGGATCTTGGCCCACTCCTTCGGCGAGGCGAGCTCGCGGAAGTCGGTGAGGATCGTCGCTGTGGCGAACTGCTTCGGCGGGTCGTACTTCTCGCGGACCATCGAGCGGGTGAGCGTCGCGATGTCCGCACCGGCGGTCACGGCGATGTACACCGAGTTGACGTTGGCCGACTGCAGCTTCTTGACGGCGGCGGTCATGTCGGTCGCGCCCGGGGTGATCGCCTCGGAGGCCGCCACGGTCTTGCCGTTCTTCTTGGCGTAGTCCTGCAGCGCCTTGAGGCTCGACTGGCCGTAGGCGTCGGCCGAGTAGACGATGCCGACGGTGGCGTTGTCGGCGTAGAGCGACGCGCCGGTGACGGCGAGCGCCTGGTTGTTCGAGTTGTTGGTGCGGAAGCCCCAGTTGGGCTGGATCTTCATGTTGAGGATCGCGTCGTCGGCGGCGATCGGGACCATCCACGGGCGGCCCGAGCGCTGCACGATGTCGGCGACCTGCAGGTCCTCGCCCGACAGCGCGGGACCGAAGAGGACGTCGACGTTGTCCTGGTTGAGCAGCTTCTGCACCTGCTGCGAGGCGATCTCGGGGGACGCCTGCGTGTCGGCGTCGACGACGTCGAACTTGATGTTGAACTCCTTGCCGAAGTCCTGCTCGCCGAGGGCGAAGGACTGCGACAACTCCTTCCAGTACGCCGGGACCGGACCCGTCTTCGGGCCGGCGAGGCCCACCTTCACGGTGATCGGGGCGTTGGCGTCCTTCGTCGCGCCGGCGGCCGACGTGGCGGTGTCACTCGACTTGTCCGAGCTCCCGCAGGCGACCAATCCAACCGACGCAATGGCAGCGATTGACCCGACTGCCCATCTTCTTCTGACCGACACAGCACTCCTCCAAGGCAAAACGTGACAGTGGCGCCACTTTATTGTTGGCCCCCGACGGCGTCAAGTTCGAGGGTTTCGATTCATGGTGTGGAACGCGTTGCGCGGCGCCGCCGCCTACTCTCCGGGGCCGTGCAGCCCTCCGTCGTCCTCGGCCTCCTGCTCGCGTTGTGCTGCGCGGTCGTCGCGCTGCTCGGGTTCCTGTTCAAGCAGCGCGGTGCCGTGGGGGCGCCCGCCGTCCAGTGGCGCCATCCGGTGCGCTCGACGCATGCGCTGTTCGAGAACCGGTGGTGGACGCTGGGGATCGTCGTCGCGATGGGCGCGTGGGCGTTCCACGTCGCCGCGCTGGCGCTGGCGCCGATCAGCCTGGTGCAGTCGGTCATCGCGGGCGGGTTGGTGTTGTTGACGCCGCTGGCCGACCGGGTCTTCGGGTTGACCGTGGGGCGCCGCGAGTGGATCGGCGTGGGGGTCACGGCGGCCGGGCTGGCGCTGCTGGCCGCCACGCTGGGCAACGGCGGCGACGGCGCGCATCGCGACTTCGACGGGTCGACGCTGTGGATCTACGTCGCGGTGTTGACCGTGGCGGCGGCGTTGTGCTGCGCTGCGGTGTTGGGCGACACGCGCCGCGCGGGGCCGGTGCTGGCCGTCAGCGCCGGGCTGCTGTGGGGCGGGAGCGACGTCACGATCAAGGCCGGATCCGGCGAGCTGATCGACCACGGGTTGTGGGTGTTGTTGAGCCCGGAGGCGGCGGCGATCCTGGTGCTGTCGTTGATCGGGCTGGTCGTGTCGGCCCGGTCGCTGCAGATCGGTCCGGCGGTGGCGGTCATCGCCATCACCAGCGCGGCGGCGAACGTCGTCACGATCGCGGCGGGCCCGATCGTCTTCGGCGAGCCGCTGCCGGATGGGACGGCTTCGTTGATTGCGCGGTTGTTGGGGTTCACGGCGGTGATCGCGGGAGCGGTCATGACGCCGGGGCCGGCGGAGCCGGTGGCTGAGGCGTCCGAGCCGCCGGTGGGGCCGCTCGAGCCGGCGCCGGCGGTGCCGTAGGGCGGGCGCTTCGCGTGCCTGTCACCGCCCGCGCAGCATGTCTCGCCAGTCTCGTCTCGCCCCCGCGTCGTCCCGCACGCCTCGCCCGCCCGTCCGGCGAGCTTCGCCCCGGTGTCGTCCGGCACGCTCCGGCGCCGGCCGCGTCCTCCCGTCTCGCCCGGCCTCGTCCGGCACGTTTCGCCCCGACCTCGTCCGCACGGCCCGGCGCCGGCCGCGTCCGCACGCCTCGCCCACTCGTCCCGCACGCCTCGCCCGCCCCTCGGCGCGTCCCGGTCGCACGGCGCGCCCGTCCCTACTGGCAGCGGTGCGCCGCGCCGCGGTGTGTTGCGGTGAAGACGACCTTGGCGACCGAGTTGTTGCGATAGCGGACGACCGTCGCCTGGCGGGAGCTCAGCATCGTCCCGTAGGTGCCGGCCAGGGCGCCGGCGCGGCGGCAGTCCATGACGGTGCGGCCGTCCTGGCGGGCGACGCGGCAGCCGACGGGCTGGCCGTCGACGCGCACGCGGTCGCCGACCCGCAACACCGTGGGCGCGGGGTCGGCCGCCTGGGCGCCGCCGCCGTCGCGCGGTGGCATGACGGCGATCGCGGCCGTCGCGCCGAGCACGGCGGCCGCGAGTGCCGCGATCGCGCGCTTCATCGCTCGCTCCAGCGCGGGCGGACGATCAGCAGCCACAGCGAGAGGACCAAGGCGTACAACAGTCCGACGGCCATGCCGAGGCCGAGGAAGAACATGTCATCGTCCTGCCGCCGCTCGCCACCCGGCGTCGCACCGCTGCCGCGCGCGACCCCGGCGCGGAACGGCTCGACCACCTGCTCGCCGAAGGCCCGGCGGGCGCCTCCGGCGGCGTGCTCGGCGTGCTCGCCGAGGACGTGGACGGCGTTGCGGGTGGCGCCGGTGGCCGTGCCCGCCGCGGAGCGGATCCCGGACCCGGCGCCGATGAGCGCCGAGCCACCCTGCGACACCTGTGTCCGCACCAGGCACGGGATGAGCCGGACGTTGTTGAGGATCACGCTCGCCTCGCCGCCGGCGACACACCCCGCACCGCGCGCCGCGACGTAGGCCGTGCCCGCCAGCGCGGTGACGCCGGTGACCGCGAGGATGCGCGGGTCGGTGGCGACCTGCAGGAGCGTGTCGGTCGTGCCGCTGGGAGCCGGCGGCGCGCCGCCGGCGGCGGTCGCGTGGCCGAGGGCGGCGGCGGTCGAGGGATCGGCGGTGGCCG
This sequence comes from Baekduia sp., assembly GCA_036500525.1. GTDB lineage: Bacteria > Actinomycetota > Thermoleophilia > Solirubrobacterales > Solirubrobacteraceae > Baekduia. The sequence goes on from DASYBY010000210.1 coordinate 5,244, forward strand.
GGAAGCCGGTGCTCGGGGGACCGGCGGCGAACACGTCGCCCAGGGCGCCGGGGCGGGGACCGGTCGTGGAGGCGACGGTGTCGGCGATCGCCGATCCGCGCGGGGTGACGGGCGCGGCCGAGCTGACGGCGGAGGCCACGGCGTCGGTCACCGATCCGCCGCGCGGGCCGGCGGCGGGGAGGACGGTCTGCGTCGTGTCGTGGATCGCGCCCGCGACGCCGTCGCTCGTGCCGGCAGCGACTCCGGTCGTCGTGGCGTCGACGGTGTGCGTGACCGGTGCGGTCGCCCGGCCGGCCGCTGCGACGACGGGGTCAGCGAGATGCGTCGCTCCACCCGTCGCGGTGGCGGCGGTCTGGACGACCGGGTCGGCGGCCTGAGCGACGGCACCCGTCGCGCCGCCGGCCGCGTTGACGATGGGGTCGGTCGCGTGGGCTACGGCGCCGGTGGTGCCGCTCGCTGCGTTGATGATGGGGTCGGTGGCCTGGGTGACGGCGCCCGTGGTTCCGCCGACGGTGTTGATGATCGGGTCGGTGGCCTGGGTGACGGCGCCGGTGGCGCCGCCGGCCGCGTTGATGATCGGGTCCGTGGCCTGCGTGACGGCGCCCGTCGTGCCGCCGGCTGCGTTGATGATGGGGTCGGTCGCCTGAGCGACGGCGCCGGTGGTTCCGCCGACGGTGTTGATGATGGGGTCGGTCGCTTGCGTCAGGCCGTTGGTGGTGCCGGCGAGCGCCGTGACGATCGGGTCGGTGGCTCGGCTCAGGCCGTTGGTGGTTCCGCCGAGCGCGGTGACGACGGGGTCGGTGGCTTGGGTCAGCCCGTTGGTCGTGGCGCCGACGGTGGTGAGGACGGGATCGGTGACCTGCGAGAGGCCGTTGGTCGTGGCGCCGATGGTGGTGACGATCGGGTCGGTCGCCTGTGTGAGGCCGTTGGTTGCGCCGCCGACGGTGGAGAGGAGCGGATCGGTGACGTGCGCGATGGCGTTGGTCGCGCCGCCCGTCGTGGTGACGATGGGGTCGGTGGCTTGCGTGAGGCCGTTGGTTGCGCCGCCGACGGTGGACAGGAGCGGATCGGTGACGTGTGCGACGGCGTTGGCCGCGCCGCCCGTCGTGGTGACGATGGGGTCGGTCGCCTGTGTGAGGCCGTTGGTTGCGCCGCCCACGGCGGACGTGATGGGGTCGGTGGCCTGTGTGAGGCCGTTGGTTGCGCCGCCGACGGTGGACAGGAGCGGATCGGTGACGTGCGCGACGGCATTGGTGGCGCCGCCGGTCTGGGTGACGATGGGGTCGGCGGCCTGCGTGAGGCCGTTGGTCGTGGCGCCGACGGCGGACGCGATGGGGTCGGTGGCCTGTGTCAGACCGTTGGTCGTGGCGCCCGCGGCGGTGTGCGCGAGGGCGTCGGTGGCGCCGCCGGTTGTCGAGAGGATCGGGTCGGTGGCGCCGGCGATGGGCGCGGTGGCGTGAGCCAGCGTGTCGGGCGCGCCGCCGGTGCCGGTGAGGATCGGATCGGTCGTGTGGGTGACGTTCGACAGGGTCGGGGCAACGGAGTCCTGAACGTTCTGGATGGCGGAGCCGCCGCCACCCGTCGCGGTCGTGACGGGCTCGGTGGCCTGTGCGGTGTGGACCGTCGCCACCGTGTCGGTGGCGGTGTGGATGATCGGATCCGTCGCGTGGGCGACGGGTGCGGTGGTGTGGGCGACCGCGTCGGTGGTGTGGGCGACCGCGTCGGTGGTCTGGGCGGCCGGGGTCGGGTCGGCTGCGGCCGTGGGGACCGCGGGCGCTGCGTCGGCGACGGTGTGCTGGACCGCCTGCGTGACCGGGTCTGCGGCGTGGGCCGCGGGCGCGGCGTCGGCGACGGTGTGCTGGACGGCTTGCGTGACCGGGTCTGCGGCGTGGGCGGTCGGTACGGCGGCGGTGTCTACCTGCGGGGGCGGCGGCGCGGCCGCTGCATGGCTCGTCTCGGCCGGCGGGGGCGGGGCCGCTGTATGGCTCGCCTCGGCAGCGGGCGCTGGTGCAGGGGCGGGTTCCGGCGCGGGCGCGGGCGCAGGCGCCGCCGCGGGCGCCGGCTCCGGCGGGCTCGAAGCCGGCGGCGCCGCCGCGTGGACCGCCTCCGTCGCCGCACCTGCCGCACCACTGGCGGCGCCTCCCACGGCATCAGTCGCCGCCGCGCCGGCGGTGCTGATCTGTTGGAGCGTGCCAGGGATCTCGGGCATGTCTTGGACCTCGGTTGGACGTTGGCGGCTGCCGTGTGTCGTCACCGGTGGAGACTTCGCACAACCTCGGGTACACAACCGACCTTTTCCGGGTACCACCTAGGCGAACACGGAGGCATGAATGCCGCCGAACCCGGTGCGACGAGGAGGGATGGACATCTCCGACGCAGTGCTGATCGCCGATCCGGACCCGCGCACACGGGAGCCACTCGCGCGCGTGCTCATCGGCGCGGGCTTCCGCGTCGTCGAGGCGACCGACGGCTCCGACGCCCTCGCCAAGGCCCGCGCGACCTGGCCGGTCGCCGCGATCCTCGAGATCCCCCTCGGCACGCTCTCCGGCTACGAGGTCTGCCGGACCCTGAAGACCGACATCGGCCCCGAGTTCGCCGTCATCTTCCTCTCGGGCGTGCGCTCCGAGTCCTACGACCGCGTCGCCGGCCTGCTCATCGGTGCCGACGACTACGTGACCAAGCCGTCAGCGCCCGGCGAGGTGCTGGCCCGCGTGCGGATCGCGATCGATCGCGTGCGCCCGGCTCGGCCCGTCGCCCGCGGCCACCTCACGCGGCGCGAGCACGAGGTGTTAGCCCTCCTCGGCGAGGGCCTCAAGTGGGGCGAGATCGCCGACCGCCTCGTCATCAGCCCCAAGACGGTCGCCACCCACGTCGAGAACATCCGCCGCAAGCTCGGCGTCAGCAGCCGCGCCGAGGCGATCGCCGTCGCCTACCGCGACCACCTGCTCGCCCCGCCCGTGCACTGAAGGCCCCGGGCGGGCGCCACCTCAGCCCGACCGCCCGAGCAGCAGCTCGCGCAGCGCGGCCTCCTGCCCCGGAGCGAACCACGGAACCCCATCATCAACGCGCCGCGTCGCCAGCCGCGCAGCGGTGCCCGCGCGCAGCCGCCCATACGCCAGCTCGTCCAGCGGCCCGGTCACCAGCGCCAGATCGACTCGCTCGTCCTCGGCCAGCCCCAGCTGCTCCGCCACCTCGCCGATCTGCGCCGCGGCCTCCTCGGGGTCGAAGGACGAGGCGTCGATCGCCAGCGTCACGTACCCCAGGTCGGCGACCGCCGCCGCGCACGCGCCCAGCACGCCCGGATCGCGGACGACCTCGTCGGCCTCAAGACACACAACAACGCCTCGCGCGCCCGCCAGCGGCTGCGGCCCGACGCCCCCGGGCACCGCGGCCCGCGCCGCGATCACCCCGGCCCGAGCACCATCGGACGACGGATCGGCCGCCGCGCCCCGCACGGCCGCCGCGAGCGCGCCGCGCACGTCGCCGGCCGCGAGCAGCTCCGCGGCCGACGCACTCAACGCAACGGCCTCCGCACGATCAGCATCGCTCACCGTCACCAACGACGCGAACGGCGTCCTCGCCACCTCCAGCGCCTCCCGCGCCACGCGCTCGAACCCGTCCCAGAGCAACTCCAGGTCCTCGACCGGCACGTCCGCCGCCTCGACCCGCCGCAGGAACCACCGCTGCAGCCGCAGCCCCTTGCGCAACTCGCGCAGCCGCGACGGCCCCTGCGCGCCGAGCGACATGTTGGTGCCGTGGAACCGATACAGCGTGCGCGGCAGCGGCAGATAGGCGATCTCGGCGAACTGCGCCACCCGCGCCGCCAGCCACCAGTCCGCCCAGGACATGTCGTCGGGGATCGGGAAGAGCGCGTCGCGCAGCGTCCCGCGCACGACGATCGACGACCCCGTCACCAGGTTCTCGCGCAGGAACGTCGGCAGCCCGCGGCCCGTCGGCGGGCGCGCGTCCTGCAGCCACGACTCCTG
>DASYBY010000211.1:0-4175 GCA_036500525.1 Baekduia sp.
CTCGTGGGCGCGGGCGTCGGCGGCGACGCCTACCGGCTGTGGGGCGTCGGCCTGATCGGCGGGTTCACGACGTTCAGCACGTGGATGCTGGAGAGCCATCGCCTCGCCGAGGAGGGTCAGGCCCGGCTCGGCGCGCTGAACTTCGCCGTCAGCCTCGTCCTCGGCGTGCTCGCGGTGCTCCTGGGCCGGTACCTCGGAGGCGCGCTGTGATCCCCGACGCCGTCAAGTTGACCATCTACTTCGGCGAGCGCGCGCGGGCCGACGGCGCCTTCCTCGCTGACGCGCTGATCGACGTCTTCGCGCGGCACGAGCTGCAGACGAGCCTCGTGATGCGCGGCGTCGCGGGGTTCGGCGCGCGGCACCAGAGCACCGACCGGCTGCTGAGCATGTCGGAGGACTTGCCGCTGGTCGCGGTGGCGGTCGATCGCCGCGAGCGGATCGCGGCGGCGCTGGCCGACGTCCGGGCGTTGCCGCGGTTCAGCGGGCTCGTGATCCTGGAGAACGCGCGGCTGCTCATCGGTGATCTCTCGGCCGCCGGCGCGCTCAGGGGCCCGACCAAGCTCACGCTCTACCTCGGGCGCCAGGAGCGCCACGAGGCGGTCGTCGACCTCCTGCACCGCCGTGGGATCGCCGGTGCCACCGTGCTGCTCGGCATCGACGGGACCGCGCACGGCACCCGGCAGCGCGCGCGCTTCTTCGCCCGCAACGCGCAGGTCCCGCTGATGGTCATCGCGATCGGCGACGGCGACCGGATCGCGGCCGTCCTGCCGGAGTTGGACACCATGTTGCCTCGGCCGATCGTCACGCTGGAGGGCGTGCAGGTCTGCAAGCGCGACGGGCAGACCCTCGACACGCCGCGCACGATCGACGCCCGCCCCGGCGTCCGGCAGAAGTTGATGATCTTCGCCTCCGAGCAGTCGCGCCACGCCGGCCGGCCGCTCCACCGCGAGCTGCTGCAGGCCCTGCGCGCGGGCGGCGTCGCGGGCGCGACGGGCCTGCGCGGCGTCTGGGGCTACCACGGCGACCACGCACCCCACGGCGACAGCCTCCTCCAGCTCCGCCGCCGCGTGCCGGTCGTCACCACCGTCGTCGACGCACCCGACCGCATCGGCGCAGCCTTCGCCATCGTCGACGCGATCACCGACGAGACGGGCCTCGTCATCTGCGAGACGGCCGAGGCCGTCGACCTCGCGCACGGCTGAGCGCGGTGCGGTCGGGTCGGCGGCGCGCGCCGAGCGATCGCGTCGGCGTGCGCCGGCATCGCCCCGCGCCGGGCCTGCCGGGCGATCGGGTCGGCGGCGCGTCGGGCGCGCCGTGCTCGCGCATTTGCCCGGCGCTCAGCTCGGCGGCGCGTCGGGCTCGGGCGCGAGGAGCGCCGGCAGGACGCCGATGACGCCCGACACCACGAAGCCGAACAGCGCGACGACGCCGATCGCGTGTGCCCAGCCTGTCTCGGCCACCGTGAGGAAGCCGAACCCGGCGATCAGGCACGCCCCGGCCACCCGGCCGGCGAGGCCCGGGGCGATGGGGATCGCCGGGCCCGCCACGCGCGGTGACGCGACCGCCGCCGCCTCGCCCGCCGCCGCGTGCCCCTCGTCCCCATGGATCAGCTGCCCGCCGAGCGTCAACCGCAACAACAACGTCAGCGACGGGAACAGGATGATCCCGCCGCCCACGACGGCGACCGTGATCGCCACGAGCACGTCGTGCGGCGCCGCCGCCTGCTCGATCGTCAGCCCCGGGAGAAACTGCGGCTGCTGGGCCAGCGCCCACCCCGCGACGATCGCGGTCACCGCCAGCGCGGCGGTGTAGCGCGCGGGCTCGAAGCGCCGCGCCGCCACCAGCGCCAGCGTCACCGCGCCCGCGAGCACCGAGACGATCAGCGCCGGCAGGCCGTCCCCGAAGACGAGGTCGCGGTAGAGCGCGTGCGCGTCGGAGTGCAGCACGACGAGCCCCGCGATCGACAGCACGCCCGCGACCGTCCCGGCCGCCAGCGCGCGGCGCCGGAACGGCTCGACCAGGTCGTCGCGCCCGTGGCGCACCGCGTCGGCCGACAGGTACACGGCGGCCAGATACGCCGAGAAGACGACCGCCAGCACGCCGATCAGGATCGACGTCGGGTTCAGCCAGCTGGCGAACAGCGCGCCCTGCGCGTTGCCGTACGGCACGCGCCCCGACGCGATCGCCCCGATACACGCGCCCAGCGCGAACGGCGCCAGGACCGACGCGATCGCCGACGCCTCGTCGACGTGCCGCACCTCGCGCACGCTGCGCGTCCCCGACGACAGCGCGTACGCCGCGCCCCGCACGATGATCCCGAACGCCGCGACCGACAGCGCGACGCCCAGCGTCGACGCCACCGAGCCGAAGGCAGCCGGGTAGGCGGTCCACGTCACCGTCAGCACGAAGATCAACCACACGTGGTTGGCCTCCCAGACCGGCGCCATCGTGTCGTGCGCCATGTCGCGCAGCCGCTCGCCCTCCGGCGTGTGCGGCGCCGCGACCTGCCAGAGCGCCGCGCCGAAGTCGGCGCCCGCGAGCACGATGTAGAAGATCAGCCCGGCCAGCACGAAGAGCAGCGGAACGTCAGCGAGATCCATCGCTCAGACCTCCTGTCCGGGGATCGGGAGCGGCGGCGCAGGCGGCGGCAGGTCCAGCGGCGCGCGCGCCAGCCGGCGCAGGATCCAGAACACGCCCGCGCCCACCACGAGGTACACGATCCACAGCCCCGCGTAGCCGACCGGCACGCCACCGGCGCCCGTCACCGCCGCGTCGGTCTTCATCACGTTGTAGACGACCCACGGCTGGCGACCGACCTCGGTCGTCACCCACCCGGCGATCAGCGCGACGCACGACAGCGGGCCCGCCACCGCCAGCGCGCGGAAGAACCACACCGAGTCCGGCAGCCGTCGCTTGCGCACGCGGACGACCAGCACGAACGCGCCGATCGCCGCCAGCAGCGTCCCGATCCCGACCATCGTCTGGAACGCGACCCGCACGACGTTGACCGGCGGCTGCTTGCTCATCGGGACGACGTCGAGCCCCTTCACCGTCGCGTTGGGGTCGTGCGACGACAACACCGACAACAGCTTCGGGATCCGGATGCCGAACTTCACGTCGCCGTCGTGGTACCAGCCGAGCAGGTGCAGCGGCGCGCCCTTGGTCGTCTTCCCCAGCCCCTCGATCGCCGCGAGCTTGACCGGCTGCTTGGCCGCGACCTCGCGCGCCGCCCAGTCGCCGACGAGGACCTGCACCGGCGCGACCAGCGCCGCGATCGTCAGCGGGATGGCCATCGCGGTGCGCTCGTAGTGCGTCCAGCGCCCGCGCAGGCGGGCGATCGCGTACGCGCCGGCCACGACGAACCCGGTCACGATGTACCCGGCCAAGTACATGTGGATGAGCTCGTGCCACAGGTAGCTGTTGGCGAACAGCGCCTTCCACGGGTGGATGTCGACCGCGTGGCCGTCGACGAGCCGGAAGCCGCCCGGGTGGTTCATCCAGGCGTTGACCGCGATGACCATCCACGAGCCGGTGAAACCGGTGATGACGATCGGGATCCCGCTGAGCAGGTGCAGCCGCGGCGAGAGGCGGTCCCAGCCGTAGACGTAGATCCCGATGAAGATGGCCTCCATGAAGAACGAGAAGCCCTCGATCGCGAAGCCGAGGCCGAACACGCCGCCGAACGTCGCGGTGAAGTTCGGCCACAGGACGCCCATCTCGAAGCTGAGCACCGTGCCGGTGATGACGCCGACGGCGAACAGGGCCACCATGATCCGGCTCCAGCGCCGCGCGATCGTGCGGTAGACGGGGTCGCCGGTGCGCTGGCCGAGCCACTCCATCAGCAGGACCATCACCGGGAACGCGATCCCGAAGCACACCAGCGGGATGTGCACCGCGAAGGAGAGCGCCTGCATCTGCCGGGCCACGAGCAGGTGCTCCTGCTCCACGGGCCCGAGCGCCTGCGCCATCGGCAGAGCGGAGAGCAGCGACACGGTCCGGACAACATGCCGGGATCGGGGCGCGGACGCAAGCGTCGGGGCGCGTTGGGACGGGTAGAGGGACTGCTTCGTGACCATTTCCTCCGCCCCCTCCCTCGATCCCCACGTCGTCGTGCTCTTCGGCGCGCGCGGCGACCTCGCTCGGCGCAAGCTGCTGCCGGGGCTCTACCGCCTCGC
>DASYBY010000212.1:0-4728 GCA_036500525.1 Baekduia sp.
CCCGCGCTTCACTGATGCAACGGCGGGCTTGACCCACTCGCCGCACCGTCCGGGGTGTTTCTCTCTCCTCCGCCACGGACATCCGGGGCGCGTCGCGGTGGGGCTCATCCCCGCCGCGGCGCTCTCCGCTCCTCCTCCCGCTGCGCCGAGGTCCGGTGCGAGGTACCCGCCCTCCGGGCCGGGGGTCTCCCGGTTGTCCGGGGCGCCGATCCGCGCCTACCGTTCGCCCATGACTTACCTGATCGTCGGGATCGACCGGAGGACGTTCGGAAGCTGGCACCAGAACATCCGGGCCGACGACGTGCAGAGCGCCACCCGGATCGCCCGGGCGCGGGCCGCGGCGCAGGGCGTCGGCCTCGTCGTCGCCGCCGTGATCGGGCCGGGGATGACCGTCCTGGATGGTGCCCGCGATCAGGCCGCGACCACGTCGTCGTGGTCGGTCGAGACCGACAGCGCGCGCCACGTCGACAGCTCGCCGGCGACGTGCGCGAGCTTGCCCTCGACGCGCGCCACGCAGTCGGCGCCGAGCTGGAGCCGCGTCGGTGGGTCGTCGGCGGCGGCGATGGTGAGGATCGCGGCGGCGGCCTTGGCCGGATCGCCGGGCTGGGCGTGGTTGGTGTCGTCGGCCCGGTCGCGCGTCCCGCCCGCGGTCGCGTCGTAGTCCTCGATCCGGCGCTCCGCGGCGTGCAGCGAGCTGCCGGCGTCGTGACGTCGAGGGCGGTGGGCAAGGGCCTGGCGCACGATCTCCCGGTGCCACGACACTAGCCTGGGATCCATGTCCAAGGCCGTGCGGTACGACAACTACGGAGGCGTCGACGTCCTGCAGGTCGTCGACGTCGAGATCCCGGAGCCGGGGGAGGGACAGGCGCGCGTGAGCGTCCGCGCCGCGGGGATCAACCCGGGCGAGGCGAAGATCCGCGAGGGGCTGCTGCACGACCTGTTCCCGGCGACGTTCCCGACGGGGCAGGGCACCGACTTCGCGGGCGTGGTCGACGCGGTCGGCCCGGGCGTCGAGGACGTCGCGGTCGGCGACGAGGTCATCGGGTGGAGCGACGAGCGCTCCAGCCACGCCGAGCAGGTCACCGTCCCCGCCGGGCAGCTCGTCGCGCGGCCGGCCGCGGTGCCGTGGGAGGTCGCGGGCGCGCTGCCCGTGGCCGGCTTCACCGCCTGGGCCGCCGTGCGCGCGGTGGCGCTCACGCCCGCCGACACCGTGGTCGTCTCCGGCGCTGCGGGCGGCGTCGGGTCGCTGGCCGTGCAGCTGGCCAAGAACACGGGGGCGACCGTCATCGGCCTGGCGAGCGAGCCCAACCGCGCGTGGCTGACCGAGCACGGCGTCGTGCCGGTCACCTACGGCGAGGGCGTCGCCGACCGCGTGCGCGCCGCCGCCCGCGGCACCGTCGACGCGCTGATCGACACCTACGGCGAGGGCTACGTCGACCTGGCGATCGAGCTGGGCGTCGCCCCGCAGCGCATCGACACCATCATGGACTGGCCCGCCGCGCAGCGGCACGCGGGCGTCAAGACCGACGCCAACGCCGTGGGCGCGAGCGCGCCGGTCCTGGCCGAGCTGGCGGCCGACGTCGCGGCCGGGCGCCTGGAGGTCCCGATCGCCAACACCTACCCGCTGGCCGAGGTGCGCGAGGCTTACGGCGAGCTCGCGAGCGGCCACACGCGCGGCAAGATCGTGTTGTTGCCCTGACATGGAGAGCAAGAGCAGCTTGGCGGGGCGGGTCGCGCTGATCACCGGCGCGTCGGGCGGCATCGGTGGCGCGCTGGCGGTGGCGCTGGCCGGCGAGGGCGTGGACGTGGCACTGGCCCACGGCCGCCATCGCGAGGACGCGGCGGCGGTCGCCGAGCGCGTCGTCGCGCTGGGCCGCCGCGCGATCCTGCTGGAGGGCGACCTGGCCGATCCCGCGGTCCCCGAGCGCCTGGTGGCGGAGACGGTCGCCGGGCTCGGCGCGTGCGACGTGCTGATCCCCAACGCGGGCATGGGCGAGCGCATCGCCTGGGACGCGCTGGACCTGGAGACGTGGGACCGCACCGTCGACGTCAACCTCCGCGCGCCGTGGCTGCTGACGCGCGCCGCGCTGCCGGCGATGCTCGAGCGCGGGTACGGGCGCATCGTGTACGTGTCGTCGGCCGCGGCCTTCGCGGGCGGCGTGATCGGCCCGCACTACGCCGCGAGCAAGGCCGGGCTGCACGGCCTGATGCGCCACATGGCGCCGCGCGTCGCGGGCCGCGGCGTCACCGTGAACGCGATCGCGCCCGGGCTGATCGCCGGCACGCGCATCCTGCCGGTCGACGCCGACGATCCCGACACCGCGGCGCAGGTCCCGGTGGGGCGGCTCGGCACGGTCGAGGAGGTCGCCGACCTGGTGCTGGCGATGGTCCGCAACGGCTACCTGACCAACAAGGCCTTCGGGTTGGACGGCGGGCTGGTCCCGGCCTAGAAGAGCCGCAGGACTTCCCAGCGCTGCCCGACGGCCAGCGGGGTGGGCGCGGGCGCGCGCTCGTCCGGCGCACGCCGCCGGCGCCGGCGTGGGCGGCGCGGGGCGTGGAACAGCGCGATCCGCGCCGGGTCGTCGAGCCATTCGAGCAGCTCGACGTCGTCGGGCGCCGAGGTGCGCGTCGGCTGCTCGCGGCGCCACACCTCGCGCGCCGAGAGCCGCCCGATCCGCTCGGCGAAGGGGGGCGCGTGCTCGGCGTCGAGGACGCGGTCCTCGCGGAACCAGCGCATCGGCGCCCGCCAGCCGTGCGGGTTGGGGCAGAGCGCATCGGGCGCGCCCAGCAGCGCGGTGACCAGCCCGTCGGTCCAGCCGCGCTGGCGCTTGAGATCGCTCGCGCTGATGAGCCGATGCCCGGTCCGGTCCGCCACGACCATCACGGTAGGGGCTCGCGGCGCCGCCCGCTGGGTACATCCCGGACACGACGAGCTGCGTAGTCCCCGGTAGACCATGGATCCCCTCGCACCCATCAAGGCCTTCGATCGCCTCCAGCGCCGCCACCGCGGGCTCGGCGTGCCCATGGCGGTCATCAAGAAGTTCGGCGACGACCAGGGCGGCAACCTCTCGGCGCTGATCGCCTACTACGGGTTCTTCTCGATCTTCCCGTTGTTGTTGGTCTTCGTCGCGGTCCTCGGGTTCGTCCTCGACGGCAACCCCGAGGCGCAGCAGAAGGTGCTCGACTCGGCGCTCAGCCAGATCCCGCTGATCGGCGACCAGCTCAAGGCCGGGTCGCTGACCGGCAGCGGCCTCGCGCTGGCCATCGGCATCGTCGGCGCCGTGCTGTCGGGCCTCGGCGTGACGCTCGCGGCGCAGTCGGCGTTCAACCGCGTCCACGGCGTGCCGTTCCGCGAGCGCCCCAACTTCGTCAAGTCGCGGCTGCGCGGCCTCGGGCTCCTCGCCGTCCTCGGCACGCTGCAGCTGATCTCGACCGCGGCGGCGGGGCTGGTCAGCGGCGGGCTCGGCGGCGTCGCGCTCACGATCGCGGGCGAGGCGATCGCGCTCGTCCTCAACGGCATCCTGTTCTTCACGGCGTTCCGGCTGCTGACCGACAGCAGCGTCCCGACCCGCGACCTGCGGCCGGGCATCGTCTCGGCGACGATCCTCTGGACCGCGCTGCAGGCGATCGGCGGCGCGTACATCGGCCACGTGGTCAAGGGCGCCGACGCCACCTACGGGACGTTCGCCACGGTCATCGGCCTGCTGACGTGGCTCTTCCTCGGCGCGCGCGTGGTCGTCTACTCCGCCGAGATCAACAGCGTGCTGGCCGACCGCCTGTGGCCGCGCTCGCTCTTCGATCCGCCCGAGCCCGCCGACCACCGCGCGCTGCGCATGCTCGCCCAGATCGAGGAGCACACCGACGACCAGCGGGTGAGCGTGGCGTTCACCGACACGCCACGCCCACCGACGAGCTAGGCGGCGACGGCGACCTGCGCGCGCTTCGGGCTCGGGGCGAGCGCGCGCTCGGCGGCCCAGCCGAAGCCGAGGCCGATCGACGTCCACAGCGTGGCGTTGATCCCCAGCGAGGCGAGCCGGAACCGGTAGAGCACGTCGGCCGGGAAGCCGGACGGCGTCTCGTGCACGGCCGGCAGCACCAGCTCGGCGCAGCCGACCACGACGACGAACGCCGCGAACGCGAGGATCGCCGCGTTCCAGCCGCCGAGCGCCGGGAGCACCTGGCGCCGGATCCGCGCCGCCGCGACGGCGGCCAGGATCGTGATCGCGATCATCGCCGCGAACAGCACGGTGCGGCGGCCGATCGTGTCGGGGTTGCCGATCGTCGGCGGGTTGGCGGGGTACTTGGTGAACGGCACCAGCGTGATCGTCACGTAGGCCGCGAGCGCCAGCAGCGCCGACGTCGCGCGCGGGGTGAAGGCCCCGATGCGCCCGTAGCCCCAGGCGAACACGAGCGCGAACAGCCCGCCGAGCGCGATGCCCATCATGAGCGTGCCGGTCAGCAGCCCGAACGTGCGCTGCACGCCGCGGCTGACCAGCTGGGGACCCTCGGGCTCGTGGTGGATGCGGGCCAGGTAGCTCTCGAAGTCGATCGCGTGCTGGACCTGCGGCTCGCCGAACGCGAACGCGAAGGCGAACGCGAGCAGGCCGGCGACGGCGCCGACGAGCATCCCGCGGATGAGCAGGGAGCGGATCATGTGCTGCGGCCCCGGCCTAGTGGCAGGGGAAGCCGAGCAGGTGCCGGGCGTCGTGCACGAACTCGTGCACGTCG
>DASYBY010000213.1:0-5978 GCA_036500525.1 Baekduia sp.
CGCATCAACTGCAGCCGGCGCTGCTCGCCGCCGCTCAGATCCTTCACCAATGTGCGCCCGCGGTCGCCGCCGAACCCGAAGCGCTCGGCCAGCTTGCCGGCGGTGAGCTCCTCGCCGCCGGAGAGCGTCGCCCGGCCGCGCACCGCCTCGAGCGCTTCGAGCACGCGCAGGTGGCCCGGCACCTCGGCCGTGTCCTGGGACAGGAGTGCCAGCCGGACGGTCTGGCCGCGGTCGACGCGACCCGCGTCGGGCGTCAGCGCGCCCTCCAGGATCCGGATCAGCGACGTCTTGCCCGAGCCGTTGACGCCGACCAGCGCGACGCGGTCGCCCGGGCCCAGCCGCCACGTCACGCGTCGCAGCACCGGCGCCGCAGTCGAGTTGTAGGACAACGAGATGTCTTCGGCCTCGAGCACCTTGCTGCCCAGGCGCGACGTGGCGAAGCGCAGCAGCTCGGCGCGGTCGCGGACCTCGGGCTCGTCCGCGATCAGCGCGTTGGCCGCCTCGATGCGGAACTTCGGCTTGGCCGTGCGCGCCGGCGGGCCGCGGCGCAGCCACGCCAGCTCCTTGCGCATGAGCTGCTGGCGGCGGTCCTCGCGGGCCGAGGCCTGGCGATCGCGCTCGGCGCGGGCCAGCACGTAGGCCGCGTAGCCGCCCTCGTACTGGTGGACGGCCTCGTCGGAGACCTCCCAGGTCGCGGTGCAGACGGCGTCGAGGAACCAGCGATCGTGCGTCACGACCAGCATCGAGCCGCGGCGCGCCGCGAGGTGGCGCGCGAGCCAGTCGACGCCCTCGACGTCGAGGTGGTTGGTCGGCTCGTCGAGCAGGAGCAGCTCGGGGCCGTCGAGCAGGAGCTGGGCCAGCGCGATCCGCCGGCGCTCGCCGCCGCTGAGGGGTGCGATCGGCGTGTCGAGCCCCTCGGGGAAGCGCGCCATCGCGACGCCGCCGAGCAGCCCGTCGAGCACCGAGCGGAACGTCGCGTCGCCGGCCCACTCGTGGTCGGCGCGCCCGCCGATCAGCTCCTGGCGGATCGTCGCCGCGTCGTCGAGCTCGTCGCCCTGGCCCAGCAGCGCCATCCCGACGTCGCCCGCCCGCGTGATCGCGCCCGCATCCGCCTCCTCGATCCCGGCGATGAGCTGCAGCAGCGTGGACTTGCCGTCCCCGTTGCGCCCGACGATCCCGATCCGGTCCCCCGCCGAGACCCCGAGCGTGATGTCGCGCAGCACCGACCGGCTGCCGTAGCCCTTGTCGACGTCCTTGAGGTTGACGAGATTGCGCGCGGCGGCCATCTCGCCTCCATCCTGCCGGGAACGCGCGGCGGACGCCTCACGGCTCGTGCCCCGGCTCGATCGACTGCGCGCGGTGGAAGGCGAACTCGGGGCCGGTCGCGCCGTGGTGGCTGATCTCGGGGGAGAGGAGGTGGCCGACGTGGTCGCCGAGGTCGACGCGCTCCACGACGCGGCCGACGAACCAGTTCTCGCACGCGTCGAGGATCGGCAGTCCGTGCGGCCCGGGATGCCAGTCGCAGCGGGCGAACTTGTCGGCCTCGTCGCCGGTCACGCCGCCGAAGAGCTCCGCCAGGTCGGTGGCCGTGTCGGGCACGAAGTGGACCGCGACGTGGCTGGCCATCGCGGCGATGCGCGTCGTGTGGTTGGCGAGCGAGAGGCAGACCAGGAAGCGCGACGGGTTGATGCTCGTCTGCGTCGCGAAGCCGACCAGGCAGCCGGCGAGCTCCTCACCGGCCCGCGCCGTGACGATGAACATGGGGAAGTCGAGCTCGCCGACGAGCTCGTTGAACGGTGCCGACCCGGTCACGCGTCCAACGCTAACGCGCAACCGGGAGGATGGAGGGCCGATGTCCCACGATCCGCTCCCGAAGGTCGAACTCGTGCTCCTCGGCGACGAGGCGCTGCAGGCGCTGGTCGCCGGCGACCTGGAGGGCGCCGACGACGCGACCGGGCTCGCCCTGCCGCGGGCCTTCCTCGCCGACCGGTGGCTGTGGTCGATGCGGCTCGGCCAGCTGATCGGCGATCCCGACTGCGCGCCGTGGCTGGTGCGGGCGGTCGTCGCACGGCCCGGCGACGAGGTCGTCGGGCACGCCGGCTTCCACGGACCGCCCGACGACCGGGGGATGGTCGAGGTCGGCTACCGCATCGTCCCCGAGCGGCGGCGCCAGGGCTACGCGACGGCGGCGCTGACCGAGCTGATCGCCTTCGCGCGCGAGCACGGCGCCCGCGTGGTGCGTGCCTCGATCGCGCCCGGCAACGCGCCGTCGCGCGCGCTCGCCGCGACCTTCGACTTCGTCGCGACCGGTGAGCAACAGCACGAGCGCAATGGACACCTGCTGGTGTTCGAGCGCGCTTTGACATAGTGTCAAGGACGTCCACCCGCCCCGAGCCACGAGGTCCTCATGCCCGCCGATCCCGTACCCCTCGAAGAGATCCTCGTCACCGACCGCGAGCAGTGGCAGGACGGTCCGCCGCACGCGCTCTTCGAGCAGATGCGCGGCGAGTGCCCGGTCCACTGGACCTCGAAGATCACCGAGTACCCCGAGGAGGCCGGCTTCTGGTCGGTCACCACCGCCGACGACGTCCACGCCGTCAGCCGCGACTGGGAGACCTACTCGTCGGCCACCGGGTTCACGGCGCTCACCAACGCGATCCTCCCGCTCGAGCTCGGCCAGGCGATGTTCATCGGGATGGACCCGCCCAAGCACGACCGGCTCAAGGCGCTCTTCCAGCGCGGGTTCACGCCGCGGCGCATCGCCGAGCACGAGCCGGCCATCCGCGAGATCACCCGCGCCGTGCTCGACCGCCTCGACGGCCAGGAGACGTGCGACCTGGTCACCGACGTCGCGCAGCCGGTCGTCGCGCGCGTCATCGGCAGCTTCATGGGCACCGCGCCCGAGGACGACCTCATCTGGGCGCGGCTGATGAACAGCACGCTGGGCGCGGGCGATCCCGACCTCAACCCCGAGGGCGTGACGACCGTCATGGAGCGCGACGTCCCGGAGATCTTCCGGCGCTGCGCCGCGCTGATCGCCGAGCGCCGCGAGCGGCCGACCGACGACCTGATGAGCGTCCTCGTCCACGCCGACATCGACGGCGAGAAGCTGGAGGAGCACGAGATCGTCATGGGCTTCTTCCTGCTCGTCGCCGCCGGCAACGACAGCACGAAGGCCACGTTCTGCTCCGGCATGCGCGCGCTGCTCGAAGACCCCGAGCAGATGGACCAGCTGCTGGCCGACCCGGGGCTGATCCCCAGCGCCGTCGAGGAGGCGCTGCGCATGTTCCCGGCCTTCGCGCACTTCCGCCGCACGGCCACGCGCGACACGGTGCTCAACGGCCAGGAGATCGCCGAGGGCGACAAGGTGGTCATGTGGTACGTGTCGTCCAACCGCGACGCCACCCGCTACGACGATCCCGACCACTTCGATGTCACGCGCAATCCCGAGCACCAGGCGTTCGGCGCGGGCGGCCGGCACTTCTGCCTCGGCACGGCCCTCGCGCGGCTGGAGCTGCAGATCCTCGTCGAGGAGACGCTGGCGCGCTATCCGGCGATGGAGCTGGCCGGGAAGCCGGAGTTCGCCGAGTCGCCGTTCATCAACCAGCTGAAGACCCTGCCGGTCCGGCTGGGGTCCAGAGCCGGTGGTGGCTCTGGGTTGTAGCCCGAATGGGGTGTCCGAACGGTGGCGCCCTGTTGACAGATCGCCGCCGTTCAGTTTACGGTCCGCCGCCGAATGACCGTTGCCGAGCGCAGCATGGGCCTGGGGCTGCGCGCCCTCAACCGCATCGCCGCCTCCGACCTGGTGGACCGCCTCGGCGTCCGCCGGCCGGCCGAGCGCGTGCTCTACCGCGCGACGCGCGACGGCTTCCGCGTGGCGAGCCGCGCCGGGCGCACGTTCGCCGCCACGACGCGCCGCAGCGGTCCGGCGCGCCCGCGGACGACCACGCGCTCCGGCCTCTTCGACCTGACGCTCACCGACGAGCAGGAGATGCTCGTCGAGGCCTGGCGCGCGTTCGCCGCCGCCGAGCTGCGGCCCAACGCCGCGCGGGCCGAGCACGAGGCGCTGCATACCACCTTCGCGGAGGCCGACGGCCTCGGGCTGACCATGCTCGGCGTGCCCGAGGAGCTGGGCGGCGCGGTCACCGAGCGGTCGGCCGTGACCGCCGTGCTCGCCGCCGAGGCGCTGGCCCACGGCGACGCGGGGCTGGCCGTCGGCGCGCTGGCGCCCGCCGCGGTGGCGACGGCCCTGGCGCTGTGGGGCGACGCCGACCAGCAGGCGACCTACCTCCCCGCGCTGGTGGGCGACGACGTGCCCGCCGCGGCGCTGGCCATCGCCGAGCCGCGCGCGCTCTTCGATCCCTTCGACCTGCAGACCGTCGCGCACCCGGCCGCCGGCGGCTACGTGCTGAGCGGGACCAAGGCGCTCGTGCCGCGCGCGGCCGGTGCCGAGCTGCTGATCGTCGCCGCCCGGCGCGACGACGGGCGCCCCGCGCTCTTCCTCGTCGAGCCGGGCGCCGGCGGCGTCGAGGTGCGGCCCGATCCCCCGATGGGCCTGCGCGGCGCCGCGCCCGGGCGCCTCGTCCTCGACGACGTCCGCGTGAGCCGCGGCGCGCTGCTCGGCGACGGCGACCCGGCGATCTACGCCGAGTGCGTCGCCCGCAGCCGCGTGGCTTGGGCGGGCGTCGGCGCCGGGATCGCCCGCGCGGTCCTCGACTACGTCATCCCCTACGTCAACGAGCGCACCGCGTTCGGCGAGCCGATCAGCCACCGCCAGGCCGTCGCGTTCTCGGTCAGCGACATCGCGATCGAGCTGGAGGGCCTGCGGCTCGTCGCGCTGCGCGCCGCCGCCCGCGCCGACGCCGGCCTGGACTTCGCCCGCGAGGCGGCGCTGGCCCGCGCGCTGTGCGACCAGCACGGCACGCGCATCGGCTCCGACGGCGTGCAGCTGCTCGGCGGCCACGGCTACGTCACCGAGCATCCCGTCGAGCGCTGGTACCGCGACCTGCGCGCGGTCGGCCTCATGGAAGGCGTTCTCCTCGCATGATCGACCTCGAAGTCCCGCGCAAGTTCGGCCCGCTGATCGCCCAGGCGCGGCAGGTCGCCGACGAGGTCTTCCGCCCGATCTCGCGCAAGTACGACCGTGAGGAGCACGCGCGGCCGACGGAGCTCGACATGCTCGCCGCGGTCATCGACGGGATGAACGACGGCAGCGACCTCGGCGGGGCGGGCGCGACCGGCGTGCGCCGCTCGGCGAACGGCAGCGGGCCGGAAGGCAATCGCAATGGGTCGAACATGTCGACCGCGCTCAGCGTCATGGAGCTGTGCCGCGGCGACGTCGGCCTGCTGCTGTCGGTCCCGCGCCAGGGGCTGGGCAACTCCGCGATCGCCTCGGTCGCCGACGACGAGCAGCTGGAGCGCTACGCCGGGCGCTGGGCGGCGATGGCGATCACCGAGCCCGAGGCCGGCTCGGACTCCGCCGCGATCCGCACCACCGCGGTCCTCGACGGCGACGAGTACGTGCTCAACGGCGAGAAGATCTACGTCACCGCGGGCGAGCGGGCCGACCTCGTCGTCGTCTGGGCGACGCTCGATCGCGCCCTCGGCCGCGCGGCGATCAAGTCCTTCGTCGTGGAGCGCTCCAACCCGGGGCTGATCCTGGAGCGCCTGGAGCACAAGCTCGGCGTGCGCGCCTCCGACACCGCGGCGTTCCGGCTGGAGGACTGCCGCGTGTCGCGGATCGACCTCCTCGGGCCGCCCGAGGTCGAGGTCACCAACGGCTTCGCCGGCGCGATGCAGACCTTCGACAACACGCGGCCGCTGGTCGCCGCGATGGCCGTCGGGTTGACGCGCGCCTGCCTGGAGGAGACGCGCGGCCTGCTGCGCGACGCGGGGGTGGAGATCGACTGGGATCGCCCGGCCGGCCTGCAGCTCGCCGCCGCGGCCGAGTACGTCGCGATGGACGCCGACTACGAGGC
>DASYBY010000214.1:0-4807 GCA_036500525.1 Baekduia sp.
GCTGAACGAGGGCTCGACGCCGCTCGTGCCCGCGCCACGGCTCGGCGACCGCGTCGGCGCCGAGGTCTTCCTGAAGATCGAGGGCGCCAACCCGACCGGCTCGTTCAAGGACCGCGGCATGACCTGCGCGGTCTCCGACGCGGTGCGCAACGGCGCCGAGGCCGTGCTCTGCGCCTCGACCGGCAACACCGCGGCGTCGCTGGCCGCGTACGCCGCGCGGGCCGGGCTGCGCGGCGCGGTGATCGTGCCCGAGGGCAAGATCGCGACGGGCAAGCTCGCCCAGGCGCTCATGCACGGCGCGCGGGTGATCGCGCTGCGCGGCAACTTCGACGTCGCGCTCAAGCTCGTGCGCGAGGTGTGCGACCGTCAGCCGATCGCACTGGTCAACAGCGTCAATCCATTCAGGATCGAGGGCCAGAAGACCGCCTCGTTCGAGATCGACGAGGAGATCGGCGCGATCGACGCGCTCTGCATCCCCGTCGGCAACGCGGGCAACGTGACGGCCTACTGGAAGGGCTTCCAGGAGGTCGGCCAGTCGCCGCGGATGCTGGGCTTCCAGGCCGCGGGCGCCGCGCCGCTGGTGCTCGGCCACGTCGTCGAGGAGCCCGAGACGATCGCCAGCGCGATCCGCATCGGCAACCCGGCGCGGTGGGAAGAGGCGATGGCGGCGATGACGACGTCGCGCGGCATGGTGCGCGCGGTCACCGACGAGGAGATCCTCGACGCCTACCGCTTCCTGGCCTCCGGCGAGGGCGTGTTCTGCGAGCCCGCGAGCGCCGCGTCGGTGGCGGGGCTGCTGAAGTACGGCGCGCCCGAGGGCGTGAGCCGGATCGTGTGCGTGCTGACCGGCCACGGGCTCAAGGACCCGCAGACCGCGCTGATGCAGGCGGGCTCGGTCGTTCCGTGTGAGCCCGACTTGAACGCGGTGGAGTCGGCCGTCCTCGGATAGGGTCCGGCGCGCATGGAGCGCCGTCGCCTCGTCCGCGTGCCCGCGTCCTCGGCGAACCTCGGCCCGGGCTTCGACGCGCTGGCCGCTGCGCTGGCGCTGCACACCGAGATCGAGGTCGTGGAGACGGGCCGGTTCGCCGTCGTCAGCGACCTCGCGATCGCCAAGGACCGGCGCAACCTCGTCGTCCGCGGCTTCGAGCGGCTGCACCCGCCCGACGCGTTCGAGTTCCGCATCCGCTCGGCGATCCCGCTCAGCGGTGGCCTGGGCACGAGCGCCGCGGCCTACCTCGGTGGCCTCATGGCCGCCGATCACCTCTTCGAGTTGGACGCCGACCTGCTCGCGCTGGGCACCGAGCTGGAGGGCCATCCCGACAACGTCGGCGCGGCGCTGCACGGCGGCTTCGTGGTCTGCGCCGACGGCGAGCTGACGCGCTTCGACGCGCCCGCCGGCCTGGAGGCGATCCTCGTCGTGCCGCACGACCCGGTGCGCACCAAGGAGGCGCGCGCCGCGCTGCCCAAGTCCGTGCCGATGGCCGACGCGGTGGCCAACATCGCGCACGCGTCGCTGCTCATGCTCGGGCTGTCGCGCGGCGACTGGGACCTCGTCAGCCACGGGCTGAAGGACCGGCTGCACCAGCCCTACCGCGCGCACCTGTTCCCGCGGTCGATGGCGATCGTGGAGCGCGCGCCGAAGCTCGGGGCGCTCGGCGCGACGATCTCGGGCGCGGGCCCGACCGTGCTCGTCTGGTGCCACTACGAGCAGACCGGCGGGGTCCTGGAAGCGCTGCGCCGCGAGGCCGGCGACTGGGCGCAGGTGCTGCGCGCGCCGTTCGAGCCGCACGGGGCCGACGTCCGCGAGTTGTAGGAGTCGGTCCGGCGCCGGGGCTCAGGCGTGGATCGTGACCTGCGCGCCGAGCCGCATCTGGCGCATGAGGCGCCGCAGCGTCTCGTCGGTCGCGCGCACGCAGCCGTGCGACACCGAGCGGCCGATCGCCGACAGCTCCGGGGTCGCGTGGATGGCGACGCGGTCGCCGCCGCCCCAGCCCTGGAGGATCTTCGGCTGGCGCGCGGTCAGCGCGAGGATGCAGCAGCCGTAGTCCGTGCCGGGCGGGACCGTCAGCCGGTCGGTGATCGCGAACTTGCCGCGCGGCGTCGGCGTGACGTCGGTCCCGACGGCCACCTTGTAGACGCCGCTGCGGTGGCCGCGGTGGTAGACCGACAGCGTCCGGCGCGAGAGGTCGATGACGATCGTCCGCGGCTCGCTGAACAGGCCGCCCACCTTCTGCGGCAGCCAGCCGGTGGTGTGCTTGGCGACCGACGTCCGCACCTGCACCCAGCCGGGCCGGCGGTGCACGACGGCGAGGATCGTCGGGGAGTTGAACTCCGTCTTGGTCGGGATCGTCGCGACGACCTTGCCGTGCGGCGCCGTGCGCAGCTGCGTGCGGTGCTGGACGTGGAAGGCGAGCGTGCCGGCCGGCGCGGGCGGGGCGGCCGGCGCGGCCGGAGCGGGAGCCGGCGTCCCGGGCGGTGCGGGCCTGGCCGTGAGCCGGACGGTCGGGGTCGGCTCGGCGGTGAGCTGCGCGAGGCCGGCGCTCTGGTCGGAGGTCGGGGTGGTGTGCGACTCGACGTCGGCGCCGCACCCGGCGAGGACCGCGGCGCCGAGCGCGCACGCCGCGACCCAGGCGAGCACCGCGGACCGGCGCCGGCTCATCGTGGCGGCGAGCCGGGCGCCGCGCCGTCGAGCAGCGGCTGGAGCTGCGCGCGGGCGGTCGTCAGGCCGAGCCGGTCCAGCAGCTCGTCGGCGAGCCTCAGGTAGTCGCCCCCGAGGTCGGGGCGGTGGTCGACGATCGAGACCGCGCGCTCGGCGGACTCGGCGTAGGCGATCGACTGGCGGATGACCGTGTCGAGGAGCTTGTCGCCGAAGTCGGCCTTCAGCTGCGCCTGGGCCTCGCGCGAGTGCACGGTGCGCATGTCGGCGATGGTCAGCGCGACGCCGAGCCACTCGAGGTCGGGGTTGAGCCCGTCGCGCGCCAGCTCGATGATCTCCAGCGCCTGCACGACGCCCTGGCGCGCGAAGTACTGCGCCTCGGCGCTCAGCAGCGCGTGGTCGGCGGCGACGAGCGCGTTGATGGTCAGCAGCCCGAGGTTCGGCGGGCAGTCGAGGAAGATGACGTCGTAGCGGTCGCCCGAGGACTTCAGCGCGCGGCGCAGCGTCAGCTCGCGGCCCATCTTGCCCGCGAGGGCGACCTCGGCCTCGGCCAGCAGCAGGTTGGCGGGGATGACGTCGACGCCGCCGGGCGACGCGTGCACGGCCTTCTTGGCCTTCGACTGGCCGAGCAGCACGTCACGGATCGTGGGCTCGGCCTCGGGATCGACGTCGAAGTAGTCCGACAGGTTGCCCTGCGGATCGAGGTCGACCGCGAGCACCTTCAGCCCGGCGCGGTGGAACGTGTCCGCGAGATGGCGGACGGCGGTCGTCTTGCCCGTACCGCCCTTCTGCGACAGAACCGCGATCTTCTCCGCCATCTAGGCGGGGATTCTAGGCGAAGGACTCGGGTGCGGCCGCCGCTTGGCGCCCCGCCAGCTCGGCGGAGGTGAACACGAGGTAGTGCAGGCGGTAGCGCCCGACTACGATCTCGTCGCCGTCGGTCAGCGCGTGCCACTCGACGCGCGCGCCGTTGACGAACACGCCGTTGAGCGACCGGTCGTCGAGGACGCGGACGCCGTCGGCCTGGCGCACGATGAGCGCGTGCCGGCGCGAGACCGTCGGATCGTCGAAGCGCACGTCGGCGGCCAGGCTGCGCCCGACCCGCGTCCACTCCTTGTGCAGCTCGACGATGCGCAGGCGTCCCGCGTCGTCGTAGGCGAGGTACTGGCCGGGCGCCGTGACCTCCGCGCGCGCCGCCGCGAGCAGCTCCGCCCGCTCCTCCGCCGTCGGCGCCTCCGAGGACTTGCGCGCGAAGCGCCGGCCCGTGAACAGCGACGCGCGGACGAAGCTCGCGCCGCTGCAGCCGGGGCAGCTCGGAAGCTCGTCTTCGGCGACCAGGGTCACCACATAGCCGCACTTCTCACACCGGAAGGACCCCGTTCCCGCCAGGGTTCCCGTCGTCAAGGACTCCATATCGACCACTCCATCTCTGGCTGACGACCCGCGAGCGCCGACTGTACTGCCAGATCGGCAAGCGAAACAGACCCGGAGGCCACGCGTGGGCAGGTCGCGAACATCTTCAATCTCGTGGATCGATCACTCCCCGCGAGGTATCGCGACCAAACTGTCGATGGACGGACGGGTCCGTGCCTGGCGCTCCGTTGCAGGGTGCGCTGCGAGGGCAGGAACGCCCATCCGGGCGAAGAACCTCCGGACCATGTCCCGCACCTCGAAGACCCTGTCGGAGCCCGACCTGGAGATCGCCCTCCTGCGCAAGTCGGTCGGCGTCCTCGCGGCGGGCCGGCACGCCTGCGCCGACTGCGGCCGCACGCCGCTGGTGGGCGAGCGCATGTACCGCTTCGGCCACGCGTCGACGGTCTGCGCGCTCTGCACGCCGCTGCGCCGCAGCGAGCCCGACGCCGTCGAGCTGGTGCGCCACTTCGAGCGCGGGCTCACCGTGCGTCGCGTCACGCCACACGCGGCCTGAGGCGATCTCGCGGGTAGACTGCTCGCCCGTGGACCCCATCGAAGTTGAAGTCACCATCGCGCGTCCCCGGGAGGAGGTCTTCACCTACCTCCAGGACATCGCGAACCACTCCGAGTTCACCGATCACTTCCTGATCCGGTGGCACCTCCTCCGCGAGGACACGGTCGGCCAGGGCGCCGGGGCGCGCTTCCAGCTCAAGGCGCCGTTCACGCGCTACACGTGGG
>DASYBY010000215.1:0-14088 GCA_036500525.1 Baekduia sp.
CCAGCACACCGCGGGCGGCGGGTGCAGCTCCATCGTCATGGACTACTTCGACGGCAACACGGTCACCGGGCTGTGGAACCTCGCGCAGCACTTCACGATGAGCGACCAGCACTACGAGACGACCTTCGGGCCGTCGACGCCCGGCGCGCTCAACCTGATCTCCGGCAACACGCACGGGGCGACCCCGGCGAACGCCGGCGGCGCCCCCAGCGGCACCGACATCAGCGACCCCGACCCGCTGGGCGACGACTGCGCCGCCGGCAGCATGGCGATGAGCGGCATCAACATCGGCAACCGCATGAACGACGCCCACATGACGTGGGGCTGGTTCCAGGGTGGCTTCCGCCCGACCGCGACGTCCGGCGACCACGCGACGTGCGGTGCGAGCCACACCAACATCGGCGGCGCCGTCGTCACCGACTACTCCGCCCATCACGAGCCCTTCCAGTACTACGCCTCGACGGCCAACCCCCACCACCGCCCGCCCAGCTCGGCCGC
The DNA here is from genome assembly GCA_036500525.1 of Baekduia sp. GTDB lineage: Bacteria > Actinomycetota > Thermoleophilia > Solirubrobacterales > Solirubrobacteraceae > Baekduia. The sequence continues at coordinate 499 of DASYBY010000215.1, forward strand.
GGCCATCGGCACGGGCGACCAGGCCAACCACCAGTACGACCTGACCGACTTCGACACGGCGGTCAAGAACAACAACCTGCCCCAGGTCTCGTTCTTGAAGGCCGCACAGTTCGAGGACGGGCACCCGGGCTCCTCGGATCCGCTCGACGAGCAGCGCTTCGTCGCGCGCACGCTCGACGAGCTGCAGCAGTCCCCCGACTGGGCCTCGACCGCGGTGGTCATCACCTACGACGACTCCGACGGCTGGTACGACCACGCCTACGAGGCGCCGATCAACTCGTCCAGCGCGAACGAGGACGGGCTCGACTCGCCGGGGCACTGCGGCGCGGCGGCGGGCGCCCCGTCCGGCGGCTATCAGGACCGCTGCGGCCACGGTCCGCGGCTGCCGTTCCTGATCGTCTCGCCGTGGGTCACGCCGAACAGCGTCAGCCACACGCACATCGACCAGACCTCGATCATCAAGTTCATCGAGTCCAACTGGGGCCTGCCCGCGATCGGCGACAGCTCGTTCGACGCGCAGGCCACCGACCTCAAGCTCGCCGGGCTGTTCAACTTCAACCTGGTGGACGCTCGCGCCCCGGTCGTCTACCTCGATCCCGCGACCGGCAAGGTGGTCGGCTCGCCGCCGGCGGGGGTGACGTCGTCTCCGTCGCCGCCGGCGACGACGACCACGACGACGGTCGTGACCCCGCCGCCGCCCGCGACGCCGACGCCGGTGGTCACGCCGCCGGCGACCACGACGCCCGTGGTCCCGCCGCCGGGCAAGCCGGTCGTCAAGAAGGCGCCCAAGCCCAACTTCACCTTCACCACCAAGAAGAGCGGCAAGAAGCTCACGGTCAAGCTCAAGGTCACCGGCCTGAGCGCGAGCAAGGGCAAGATCACGCTGAGCGCCAAGCTCACGCTGGGCAAGGCGTCGATCGCGACCGGCAAGGGCACCGTGAAGTCCGGCCGCCTCACGCTGACGCTCAAGGGCAAGAAGACGCTGAAGCGCGGGACCTACAAGTTGACCGTCACCGTGACGCAGGCCAAGAAGGCCACCAAGATCAGCAAGTCCTTCAAGCTGAAGTAGCGGCGCGCCTCAGGCGTGGAGGTGGAGCCGCTCGCCCTGTGGGCCGAAGATGGCGATCAGCTCCACCGCGCCGTCGATCGCGCCGAACCAGTGCGGGGTCCAGGTGGTGAACTCGACGGCCTCGCCCGGCTCGATCACGTGGTCGTCGTCGCCGAGCATGAGCCGGAGGCGGCCGCTGAGCACGTAGATCCAGTCGTGGCCCTCGTGCACCGGGAGCACCGGGGGCGGGCGGTGGCGCTTCGCGCTCACGTGGATCTTGTAGGCCTGCAGGCCGGCGGCCGGGCCGCGGCGGGTCAGCGGCCACATCGTCAGGCCGCGGATCGTGCGGGGCGCCTCGCGGATCCGCGGGTCCTGCGCGGGGCGGGCGCCGAGCAGGTCGTCGGTGCTGACGCCGAGCGCGGCGGCCAGCGCCGGGAGGTGGTCGAGGGCCAGGCGGCGCTTGCCGGCCTCCAGGCGACTGAGGGTCGAGACGTCGATGCTCGCCCGCTCGGCGACCTGCTGCAGCGTCAGGCCCTGCTCGCTGCGCAGCTCGCGGAGGCGCCGGCGGACCCGGACGTCGACGGGCTCTTCCGGTGTGGGATTTGCCGACATGGCAAAGGAGGTTGGCAGATGGACGGTACGGCTGTCACGGTCCGGCCATGGACGACTCCTGGGACTGCATCGTCGTCGGCGCGGGTGCCGCGGGGCTGAGCGCCGCGCTGGTGCTCGGCCGCGCGCGGCGGCGGACGCTGGTGATCGACGCCGGCGGGCAGAGCAACCGCGTCGCGCACGGCGTCGGCGGGCTGCTCGGCCACGACGGGCGGCCGCCGAGCGAGTTGTACGCCTTGGGGCGCGAAGAGCTGGCGGGCTACCCGGCGGTCACGGTGCGTGACGGCGAGGTCACCTCGGCGGCGCGTGACGCGGACGGCGGCTTCGTTCTCGCTCTGGCCGGGGATCCGGTGCCGCTGCGCGCCCGCCGCGTCCTGCTGGCCACCGGCATGGACTATCACTACCCCGCGCTCGACGGGATCGCCGCGCGGTGGGGCCGCTCCGTGTTCCACTGCCCGTTCTGCCACGGCTGGGAGGTCCGCGAGCAGCCGCTCGGCGTGCTCGACGCCGGCGCCACGGGCGTGCACCGCGCGCTCCTGCTGCGGATGTGGAGCGATGACGTCACGCTCCTCAGCGACGGTCCGGCCGGGCTCGACGACGACGAGGCGGCGCGGCTGCGCGCGGCCGGGGTCACGGTCGACGAGCGCGCGATCGCGGGGCTGGCGGGCGAGGGCTCCGCGCTCGACGCCGTGGTCTTCGCCGACGGGGCGCGCCGCGCCTGCCGCGGCCTGCTCGTGCCGGTGACGCTGCACCAGCGCTCGGCGCTCGCGCAGCAGCTGGGCGCCCCCGCCGCGGAGCCCGGCCCACTGGCCGCCGACGCCGTCGCGATCGACGCGCAGCACGCGACCGGCGTCCCCGGCCTCTACGCCGCGGGCGACAACAGCATGCTGATGCCGTCGGTGGCCAACGCCGTGGCGGCGGGCGGGACCGCGGCGGCGATGATCGTCCAGAGCCTCGTCGCCGAGGCGTGGTGATGAGTAGTCGGCCATGGAGGCTCCTGGCTCTTGTAGGACTGCGCTCGGACGGTCGTCCGCCGGCGGGCGGATCCCCGGCTCCGCCAGACCGCACGCGGGTAGGCTGCCCGCGTGCCCGAAGCCTACGACCCGCTGGCCGGTCTGGACGAGGAGGCACGACGGCTCGCCTTCGCCGCGGCGGTGGTGGGAGATCCGTTCGACCCGGGCCTGGCCGCGGTCGCGGCCGAGCTGGACGCCGCCGAGGCCGAGCGGGCGATCGACGCGCTGGAGCGCCACGGCGTGGTGCGCGCGAGCCGGCCGCGGCAGCTCACGTTCGCCGATGCGCGTGCGCGGCGTGCGGTGCTCGAGGCCTGCCCGGCGGGCCTGCGGCGCGGGGCGCATCGGCGCTTGGCGGACGCGTTGGCCGCGGCCGGTGCGCCCGCGACCCGGCGGGCGCGTCACGTGGCGGAGATCGCCGCCCCCGGCGACGCGGCCGCGGTCGCGGTCCTCGGCGAGGCGGGCCGGCAGGCGCTGCTGCGGACGCCGGCGGTCGCCGCGCACTGGCTCGCGACGGCGATCGAGGTGGCCGGCGACGCGCCGGCGACCGACAGCCTGCGCGTCGATCTCGTCCACGCGCTGCTGCTCGCGGGAGAGGTGGATCGTTGTCGCGAGGCCGCTGCCGCGGCGTTGCGCGTGCTGCCGCGCGGCGCCGCGCGGCCCCGCGCGCGGGTCGTCGCCTGGGCGGCGCACGCCGATCGCCTGTCGGGGCGCCACGCCGACGGCGCTGCACGGATCCGGCGCGAGATCGCGGAGGTCGGCGGGCGCGACGGCGCGCCGCTGCACGCCGCGCTCGCCATCCACGGCTCGTGGACCGGGGACGCCGCGCTCAGCCTCGCGGCGGCGACCGCGACCCTGCGTGCGGAGCCGCAGCCGATCGAGGCCGTGATCGCCCACGCGACGCTCGCGCTGAGCCACGGCACCGACGGCGACCTGATCGCCGCCGAGCGCGCGCGGGACAGCGCCGTGCACGGGCTGGCGCGGGTGACCGACGCGGAGCTGGCCGGGCAGACCGAGGCGGCCCAGCTCGTCGGGATGGCGAGCATGTGCGCGCTGGGCGAGTTCCATGCCGGGATCGCCCCGTTCCGGCGCGGGGTCGAGGCGGCGCGGGCTAGCCGTCAGGACGGGCTGGCCGTCCTGCTGCTCGCGCTGGGCGCGACCTGCGAGCTGTTCGGCGGGAGCGTCGCGGCGGCGATGCGCCACACGGAGGCGGCCGTGGAGGTGGCCGCGTCGGCGGGGCATCCGTCGTTGGGCAGGCTCGCGGCGTGCACCAGCGCTCTCCCGTTGTTGTACGCGGGCGACGCGCGGGCCGCGCGCGCCGCGATCGACGAGGTGGCCGACGGGGAGACCATCGACGACCTCGCGACGACGATCTGGGCGATCACCGCGGCGATGGTCCTGCCGCGCACCGGCGACGCCGCGTCGGGGCTGGCGATCGGATTGCGCGAGCTGCGGGAGACGGGCGCGCACCTGCATCCGTGCAACCGCGTGTTGTTGCTCGCCGCGCTGGTGCAGGCGGCGCACGCCGTGGGGGATGTGGGCGCCCGCGACGGTGCGCTCTCGCGCCTCCGCGTGGACCCGTTGGCCCGGCGGCCGTTCGGCGCCGCGCTGCTGGGGATCGGCGAGGCGACGATCGCGCTCGACGGCGGCGCGCCGGAGGGTGCGCTGGTCGCCGCCGAGGGTGCGGCCGCGGCGGCGGGCCGCGATCTGCCGCTGGCGCGGGGCGAGGCGCAGCTGCTGGCCGCGCGGGCGCTCGCCGCGCTGGACCGCGAGGGCGAGGCGATCGCGTTGTACGAGCAGATCGCCGTCACCGCCCGGCGGTCGGGGGCGACGGCGCAGGCGCGCGAGGCCGTGCAGCGCCGTGGAGTGCTCGGGACCGCATCGGCGCTGACCGCCCGCCAGCGCGAGATCGCCGGTCTCGTGGCGGGCGGACGCACCAACCGCGAGATCGCCCAGCGCCTGGGCATCAGCCACCACACCGTCGACTCCCACGTGCGGGCGATCTACCGCCAGCTCGGCGTGACGCGCCGGGCGGCGGTGGCGGGCGCGATGGCGGGGGCGTAGGCGTAGCTCAGCGCGCCGTCGCCCGCGCCACGCGGATCGTCTTCGTGGTGGTCTTCGACGTGCCGCGGTCGTCGTGGCTGGTGATGGTGAGCTTGGCCTTGGCGGTGCCGTGGCGGGGGATGAGGGACCAGCGGGCGCGGAGGATGGTCAGGCGCACGCGGGCCACCGCGCCCGCCGCCACGTCGACCTTCGCCGTCGCGAGGCGGACGGTGACCGTCCGCCGGTGGACGCGCTGGGTCGTGGTCAGCGTCAGCGTGCCGCGGCAGCGGCCGACGGTCGTGGCCTTCGGGCAGCTGACCCGCACCACCGCCTTCCGGTGGCGGTCGAGCTTCAGCGTGCCCGCGGGGAGCGTCGCGCCGCGGTAGGCGATGACGTTCTTGATGGGGTTGCCGGGCGGCGGCGGCGGCGCGCCGGGGCCGGGCGGGGTGCCGGGACCCGGGCCGGGACCGGGGTCACCGGGCATCGTCGGCAGGTCCAGCGCCAACCCCAGGTCGTCGAATGACGCGTCGTTGTCGAGGTCGGTCCCCGACCGCTCGGCGATCATCGTCACCTTCACCGATCGCGCGCCCGACGGGACGGCCCCACCGGCGCTCCGCGGCACGAGCGTCGTGTAGCGGTCCCGCTCGTCGCGGAGCACCGGGCCGATCGCCAGCGGCGTGCCGAGGTCGTGCCCGGCACCGTCGCGGAACTGCGCCTGCACGCGCGCGGTGTCCTCCTCGGTGCCGTAGCCGCCCAGCAGCCCGCTGAGCCGGACCGTGCCGCGGCCGGTGTCGATCGCGGCGGCCGATGCGCTCAGGTCGACGGTCTGCGAGGCCTGTGACAACGGGCTGGCCGTCCCGCCCCAGAAGTACGACGCGCCGGCCCCGAGCGCCTGGCCGATCCCGGCACCGGGGAAGTACAGGTCGCTGCCGTAGCGGGAGAAGGTGAAGTGGCCGGCCTCGCGCACCCACGGCGGCGGCAGGTCGGGGGAGGACGTGTAGACGGTCCCGGCGCCGTCGGCCTCGGCCCCGGGCATCGCCAGCAGGTTGCCCGCGGGCACGCCGAGCGGTGCCGACTGGCGCTCGAAGGCGCCGAGGTCGCGGCGCAGCACGCCGTCGCCGTCGCCGTCGGCCGTGCGTGGCAGGCTGTCGCGGTCGTAGCGCCCGGTGGGCGCCGCCGCACCGCGGTCGATGGCCGGCGACCCGGCGCGCAGGCGCAGATCGGTCGCGCTGACGAACTGCGGATCGACCCCGGTCTGGACGGTCGAGTCGGTGATGGTCGTTCCCTGACCGGTGTCGGTGAACAGCCCGCCGGCACCGATGATCGAGCGGGTCACGGCGATGTTCGCCGCGCCCGTCGCGCCGTCGCGCATCAGCCGGCCGCCCAGGATCGAGTCCGCGACGGAGAGCCCGGCCGACTGCCCGGCCGCCGGGCACCAGGCCGAGACGCTGGCCGGGTAGGTCCCCAAGACGGTGGCGTTGCTCAGGTTCACCTGCGTGCCGGTCGCGTTGCCGCACTGCGCCGCGACCGGGGCGCCCGACCCCGCACCGGTCGCCCGCACCACGCTGTCGAAGACGTCGGTGTTGGCGAGGGCCCACAGGGCGCTGTCGCCCGAGCTCCCGCCGGTGGTGGTGATGGCGCTGTCGGTCACCGAGGTCGGGCCGGTCGCGATGATCCCGTGCCACAGACCCGTGAGCTCGCTGTCGACCACCACGGTGAGGGAGCCGGTCGTGGTCAGCGCGGTCTGGACGCCGGTGACGGTCGCGTCGCGCACGGTGGTCATGGCGCCGGAGCTCGTGAGCCCGGTGAGGCTGTTGCTCCCGCCGGGTCCCGTGACCATGACGTCGGTGGCGGTGCCGTTGTTGAGCATGATGCCCGAGGCGTTGGCGGCGGTGAACGGGGTCACGCGCACGCCGGTGACCTGGCCGCCGGGCCCCGGGTTCAAGATGGTGTTGCTCGCGCTCGCCGAGGTCGCGCGCAGGTGGGTCGCGGCTCCGGCGCCGATGATCCGCAGGCCGGGGTCGGTGGTGGCGAAGACGGAGCCGCCCGGCACTGGCGCGGCCTCATAGAGGCCGGCCCCGAGCCGGATCGTGTCCGAGCCCGACGAGCCGAGCGTGGCGGCCATCGCGGCCCGCAGCTGGAGGCCCGGCGTCGCGCCGGCGGGCGTGGTCTGGCAGCTGCCGTCGGCGTCGCCGATGCAGTAGACCGTGCCGGCGAGCGCGGCGGCGGGGAGGGCCGCGAGGGCCGCGAGGGCGGCGAGCAGCGCGACGGCGGTGGGCAGCGGCGGACGGCGGACGGGCACGCGCCCGAGGCTAAGCGTGGTCCGGGGCGCCGCCTATGGCGTGAATACGGGAGGGGCGGCGCGCTGGACAAAACGTCCGCGTAGGACGTAGAGTCCAGGGCATGGCTCCCGCGACCGCGTCCCGCACCGACCCCCGCGTTGCCCGGTGGTCGCCGGCCTGCCAGGCGGTCACCGCGCTCTTCGGCCCCTCGGTCGAGGTGGTCCTCCACGACGCCGGCCGCGATCGGGTCCTCGCGATCTGGAACCCGATGACCAAGCGCGAGGCCGGCGATCCGTCGCTGCTCGGGGAGCTCGATCGCCTGCCGGCCGCCGTCGACGGCGTGTTCGGCCCCTACGAGAAGCTCCTGTCCGACGGCCGGCGGCTCTCCTCGGTCAGCGCGCTGCTGCCCGGCGACGACGGCGGACCCTCCGCGGTCTTGTGCATCAACTTCGACCGGACGCCGCTCGACGGCGCCGCGGCGCTGCTGAGCGCGCTCGCCGCGCCGGTCGCCCCGCGCCCCGCGGCGCTCTTCGCGGAGGACTGGCGCGAGCGCGTCCACCAGATCGTCGGCGCCTACGTGCGCGCGCGCGGGAAACAGGTGGAGCGGCTGGACCGCAACGAGCGGCTCGCCCTCGTCGGCGAGCTGGAGGACGCGGGCGTGTTCGCCGTGCGCCGCGCGGTCCCGGTCGTGGCGACCGCGCTGAAGGCCTCGCGCTCGACCGTCTACACGCTGCTGGCCGAACACCGCGCGACGGAGCCGGTCCGATGACGCGCCTCCCCGACTTCCGGCTGGAGACCTACTTCTCGCGCTGGGAGTTCACCGCGCGCCATCACCTGACGGCGTCCGACGCGCAGAGCATGGGCATGGCCGAGCTGCTGGAGCTGGCCGACGACGGCGACCGCGAGGCCTGGGAGACCCTCACGCTGAGCTACACCGAGACGTTCGGCGACCCGGCGCTGCGGGCGGCGATCGCCGCGACGTACGAGGAGGCCGAGGCCGACGACATCCTGTGCTTCGCCGGGGCGGAGGAGGGGTTGTACCTGGCGATGAACGTGCTGCTGGGGCCCGACGACCACGCGGTCGTCATCACCCCCAACTACCAGGCGGCCGAGACCGTGCCGCTGGCGCTGTGCGCGGTCGACGGCGTCGCGCTGCGGCGGGAGCGCGACTGGGCGCTCGATCTCGACGAGGTCGTCGCGGCGCTGCGGCCCAACACGCGGGTCGTGTCGGTCAACTTCCCCAACAACCCGACCGGCAAGAACATGGACGTCGACGACTTCCGCGCGCTGGCGCGGGTGTGCGACGAGCGCGGGATCCATCTGTTCAGCGACGAGGTCTACCGCGGGTTGGAAGGGGATCCGGCGCTCGCGCTGCCGCAGGCCAGCGATCTCTCGCCGGGCGCGCTGTCGCTCAACGTGACGTCCAAGGCCTTGGGGTTGCCCGGGCTGCGCATCGGATGGATCGCCTGTCGCGACCGCGCGCTGCGCTCACGGCTGGAGCGGGCCAAGCACTACACGACGATCTGCAACTCGGCGCCGAGCGAGATCCTGGCGCGGATCGCGATCAAGGCGCGGGAGCCGATCCTGGCGCGCAACCGCGGGATCATCGCCGAGAACCGCCCCGAGTTCGACGCGCTGTTCGCCGAGTTCGGCGAGCTGTTCGAGTGGCGGCCGCCGGACGGGGGCTGCGTCGCCTATCCGCGGTACCACGGAGCCGATGGGGTCGAGGAGTTGTGCACGCGGTTGGTCGAGGAGGCCGGCGTGCTGCTGCTGCCCGCGAGCATCTATCGCTCCGAGCTGACGCCGACGCCGGACGACCACTTCCGGATCGGCATCGGCCGGCGCGATCCGCAGCCGGCGCTGGACGCGTTCGCGGCGTGGCTGCGCGCGCGCTGATGGCGCTCCGGGTGGTGGGGGTCGAGGCGATCGAGGCGGTGGCGTCGCCGGCGCTGGTGGTGGAGGTCGTGCGTTGCGCGTTGATTGCCCACGCCGCGGGGCGGACGGTGGTGCCGTCGCCCATGCACCTGGAGTTCGCCGAGGCCGGGGGCGACTGCCACGTCAAGGCGGGTTGGGTGGAAGGGGCCGAGGACTTCGTGGTCAAGATCGCCTCGGGGTTCTACGGGAACGGGCGCGTCGGCCTGTCGACCAACCACGGGGTGTTGTGCGTGTCGAGCGCGCGGACGGGCGAGGTGCGGGCGATCCTCGACGCCGGCGGGCGCCTGACGGCGTGGCGGACCGCGGCGGCGGGGGCGCTGGCGAGCGCGGCGCTGTGCCGGCGCGACGCGTCGACCGTGGGCGTGTTCGGCGCCGGCGAACAGGCGCGGCTGCAGGTGGCGTGGCTTGCGCGGCTGCGGCCGGTGGGGCGAGTGCTGGTCCATGGTCGGGATGGGGCGCGGGCGGCGGAGGCCTGCGCGTGGCTGGGGGAGCAGGGGCTCGACGCGGGTGTCGCCACGGGGCCGGAGGCGGCGGGCGCCGACATCGTGCTGACCACGACGCCGGCCAGTGCGCCCGTGCTCGAGGCGGCGTGGATCGGGCCGGGGACGCACGTCACCGCGGTGGGCGCCGACATGCCGCACAAGAACGAGCTGCCACCGGCGCTGCTGGCGCGCGCGGCGATCATCGCCACCGACGACCATGGTCAATGCCTCGCTCACGGGGATTTCGGCTGGGCGGTGCGGGCGGGCGCGGTGGCGGAGGACTCCGACGTCCCGCTCGGCGAGGTGCTGCGGGCGGGACGCGCCGAGCGTCCCGACGCGGCGATCACCGTGGCGGACCTCACGGGCGTGGGAGCGCTGGACGCGGCGCTCGCGTCGCGGGTGGTGGCGGAGCTCAGCGGATAGCCGTGGCGGCCGGCGGGTCGCGGGGCTGGAGTCGGCGGGTTAGAGTCGCCGGTCATGCGATCTCTGGCGCGCGTGGCTGTCGTGGCGGGTGCGGTGCTGGCGGCGGCCGCGACGGGCGCGTCCGTCGGTGTCGCGCGCCCGGTGGCGCGGCCCGATCTCGTGGTGGCGAAGGGGTCGGTCGTCGTTGCCGTGGGCGGGAAGGCCACCGGGAGGTTCGTGGTGTCCAACACGGGGAGGGCGAGGGCGGCGCGGTCGTCGGCGGCGTTGAGCGTTCGCACGGCCGGTCGTTGGCGGGTGGTGAAGCGGTTCGGGGTGACGGCGTTGCGGCGCGGCGCGAGCAAGACCATCAAGATCGCCGTGGTGCTTCCGGTGGGACTCCGGGTTGGTGCGCTGCGGGTCTGCGCCGATAGCCGCGCGCGCGTCCGTGAGCGCGCGGAGGGCAACAACTGCCGTGGGCTCGGGACGGCGGCGCCCGCGCCGGCGAGGCTCCCCGCCCCGGTGGTGCCGACCCTGCCGGCACCGACCGCGCCGTTGACCCCGGCTCCCGCGCCGGCCGCGCAGCCTCCTGCCTCCTCCGTCCCCACCGACCCCTTCCCCTTCACCAAGGACGAGGTCTTCTTCCGCAGCGAGGCGCAGGGCAACTACTGGATCTACGTGCCGCCGTCCTACGACGAGACGCACGCGACCCCGACCACCCTCTTCGTCTGGCTCCACGGCTGTGGTGGCCAGAGCGAGTACGACATCAGCACGGTGTCGCCGGGCGGCGCTCAGCGCTACATCGCGATCGCGCTCGACGGCCGGGAGGGCGACTGCTGGGACGTCAACGCCGACCCGGCGAAGGTCATGGCCGCCGTGGCCGACGTCAAGACCCACTTCAACATCGATCCCCACCGGGTGATCCTCGGCGGCTACTCCTCCGGCGGCGATCTCGCCTACCGCACCGCCTTCTTCAACGCCTCGTCCTTCGCGGGCGTGCTGGCCGAGAACACGTCGCCGTTCCGGGACACCGGCTCCTCCCAGGACGCGTCGCTGGCGGCGGCGGCTTGGAAGTTCCATGTCCTCCATCTCGCCCACACCGAGGACGACACCTACGACATCGACGGCGTGCGCCAGGAGACCGACGCGATGGCCACGGCGGGCTTCCCGATCACCCGCATCGAGCGCCCCGGCCACCACTACGACGCCGACACCGCGACCACCGGCACCGACCACGACCTCACCACGCTCCTGCTGCCGCACATCGACGCCGACGGCTGGCGCGCGCCGTAGCGGCGCGCCTCACCGCACCCGGATCGTCTCGGTGACCGCCTTGCTGCGGGGGCCGGTGCCGACGCGGGCGGTGAAGGTCGCGCGGTAGGTGCCGGCGGTCAACGCCTTGCCCTTGAGGCGGCGCAGGACCACGGTCAGGGTCTTCTTCGTGCCGCTCTTCCAGCTCGCGCTGCCGGCGGCGCTGAGCAACTTGCAGGCCTTGCCGTGGGGATGCTTGCCCGGCGCGTGGCACTTCTTGCCGACGAGGCGACCGGGCCGCACGCGTTGGATCGCCACGCTCACGGTCGCCGGCGTCGAGAGCGTGAAGGCCAGCGAGATGCCCTTGCGCGCCTTCGCCGGCGTCTTGACGTGGACCTTCAGCGTGGGCGGCTTGGCCGCGACGGGCTTGGGCGTGCCGCCGCCGGGGAGCGCCGGCCCGCCCGCGCCGCCACCCGCGCCCGGCCCACCGCCGCCCGCAGCGCCGCCACCCGGCGCGCCGCCGCCCCCGCCCGTCGGCCCGCCCGCCACCGCCTGCCCCGCACTCGCCGCGCTCGCGCTCCCCGCGCTGTTGCGCCCTTCCTGCACGCACGCGAGCCGCCGACCCACATCGCCCGCCACCGGCGTGTAGCTCTCCCCACTCGCCTCCGCGATCGGGGCGCCGTCGAGCGTCCAGCTCGTCGTGACCTCCGCCGGCGCGTTGCGCCACACCGCATCCGCGCAGCCGACCGCAACCCCCACCGCCGGCGCCCCCGCCAACCCCGGCGCGGCCGCCACGACCGGCGCCGACGTGTACTGCACCCAGTTCTTCCGCCCATCCGACGGGCTGGTCATCGTGCCGAGCCACACGGTGTCGCCGTCGGCGTCGAACGACGGGAAGCCGCCGTACGTGTCCGGGAGGTCGTCGACCCACTGCGTGCTGTATCCCGCGCCGCTCTCGACCCGGCCGAGCTGGCCGGCGGCGGCGGCGCCGATGGCGGTGATCTGGCCGGAGACGTACACCGTGTTCCCGTCCGCGGTCGGGACGACGTCGTTGACGTGGCCCGTGGGGTTGGGGTTGAACGGCGTCGGGTTCCCGCTGCCGACGGTCAGCTCCGCGACCCCGCCGCGGGTCTGAGGGCTCGTGCCGATCGACGTGAACGCGCCCGCGACGTAGACGTGCGTGCCGTCGGGCGCCGGCGCGATCACGTTGACGTAGCCGTTCGGTGACGGGTTCCACGCGGTGACGTCGCCCGTGGAGGCCGAGAGCGCCGCGAGGCCGGACCGGGCGTCGATGGACGTGCCGATGTGGGTGAAGTCGCCGCCGGCGTACACCGTCGATCCGTCGGTCGCCAGGGCCGCGACCGCGCCGTCGGGCTCGGGCTTCCACGCGGTGAGCGAGCCGTCGGACGTGGTGACGGCGGCGAGGTCCTTGCGCTCCTGCCCGTCGACCTGGTCGAAGTTGCCGCCGAGGTACAGCGTGCGGCCGTCGGGTGAGAGCGCGATGGCCTCGACCTGCCCGTCGGGGGTCGGGGCGAAGGGCCGCTCCTGCCCGGTCGTCGCGTCGAACGCCGCGAGCTGCTTGCTCGGCCATTGCCCGATCGCGTAGATCGTGCTCCCGTCGGGGGAGAGCACCATGCGCTGGATCGCCCCCGGATCGCTGAGGACGAAGCTCGGCTTGGGGTGCCCGTCGCCGTCCAGCGCGACCGCTCCGGGATGAGGCTGGGTGCCGACGGACTGGAAGTCGCCGCCGGCGACCAGGCGTGTCGCCCCGACGGCGATCGCGAGCACCGAGCCGCCCGGCGCCGGGTCGAACGTGCCGTCGAGCGCGCCCGTGGTGGGATCCGCGGCGGCCAGGTCGGCGAGCGCGCCGTCGGCCCCGCGGTCGAAGTACCCGCCGACGTAGAGCCGCTGCGGGCTGCCGCCGGTGGCGAGGGCATCGACCGTCGGCGCGCCGGCCGACCATCGGCCGTGCAGGTGCGCGTCGAACGCGGCGATCGCGATGCCCGTGCCCGAGATCTCGGCGAGGCTCGCGCGGGCCAGCTGGTTGGAGCCGATGGTGGTGAACTGCCCGCCGGCGTAGACCGTCCCGCCCGTCCCGAGCGCCAGCGCGAAGACGGTGTTGTCGGCCTTGGGCGCCCAGCCGGTGCTCGCCGCGCCGGTGCTCGCCCCCACCACCGCGAGCCGGGGGATCAACGTCGCCCCGACGTGGGTGAACCGCCCGCCCAGGTACACCAGGCTGCCGGCGGCGTTGGGCAGCACGGCGCGGACCTCGTCGTCGAGGTCGGGGTCCCACGCGCTGACCGCGCTCCCGGCCGCGGTCGAGAACGCCGCCGCGTTGTTGCGCAACGCCGTGGTGGCGCACAGGCCGCTCGCGTTCACGGTCCCGGCCTGCCCGAAGTCGCCGCCGACGTAGAGCGTCGATCCCGACAGGCCCAGCGCGAACACCGTGTTGCTGTCGAAGTCCCCGGACTCGGAGATCTCGTCGATGCACGGCTTCCACGTCGTCACGAGCGCGCCGGTCGTCGCGTTGA
>DASYBY010000216.1:0-20457 GCA_036500525.1 Baekduia sp.
CGCCGTCCAGACCTTCTTGTCGAAGCCCTGGTCGCCGCCGTGCAGGCTGTTGGGCGGGTTGTTGATCGGCAGCTGGAACGTCTGGCCGTCGAGCGTGAAGCGCCCGAGGGCGATCCGGTTGCCGTAGCGGCCGATCGTCGCGCCGAAGAACGGCGCGCTCTTCAGATACGCGTCGCTCGTGTAGCCGGCGACCGAGTCGAACCCGAGCGCGACGTTGGTCAGGCGACCGCTGCGGTCCGGCACGTTGACCGACTGCAGCGTCGCGCCGTAGGTGATCACCGAGATCGACATGTGCTGCGCGTTGGTCAACGTGTAGCGGTCGATCGCCGTGCCGTCGGCCAGCTGGCCGAAGCCCGACTTCGCGATCGTGGGGGCTTGCTGTGCGAGGGCCACGGGCCCCGAGACTACGCAGACCGCACCGGCGGCCAGCAGCGCGCCGAGCCCGCGGAGGGCCCAGCGACTTGTACGTGATGCATGCATGACGTACTCCGAATGAGTGAGGACAGACGGTGGTTTGCGGTCAGACGGTCGAGAGCTCGATGCCTGCCGCTGCGCAGAACGCCTCCCAGGCGCCTGCGTGCCGCCCCGGATTGAGCACCTGATGGTGCGAGCCGCCGAGGCGCAGCCAAGCGTCCATGCAGGTCCGCACGCCCGAGTCCGGACGGAAGAACCCGTACGGCATCTCGAGCGCGGGCAGCTCGTCGGTGTCGAGGATCTCGCCCTCGCACACCACGAGCCGGAAACGCGTCCCCTCCAGCGACACCAGCGTGGCCAGCGTGCACGGGCCCGGCCGGTACTGGAACAGGAACGTCGGCGGGTCGTCCAGACCGCCGATGCCGAGCGGGCGCTTGATGAGGCGCACCGGCCGGTCTTCTCGCGCGAGGGCCCAGTTGCCCTCCCCCATGTGGCTCATGAGGATCGCGTCGCGAGCGAAGTCCATGGCGTACATCTCGGTGAACTGCGTCGCACCGAGCAGGTCGGTCGCCGCGGCCATGAGCGAGGCCGAGACCGCGTCGCCCTCGGCGCCGAAGGCGTAGCCGGCGGCCATGAGGCTCGACGCCGCGGCGAGCGGCAGGCGGGCGAAGCGGCCGTCGCCGGCGATCGCGCCGAAGTGCGTGGAGTAGGCGCGGTAGCCGCCCGCGTCGAGGATCCCTTGCAGGCCGAGCTGCATCCGCGCGTGGTCGGTGCGCTCGATGTCGCTGAGCCGCGGGTCGATCTCGAATCGCGCGTCCTCGTCGGCGATCAGCGCCGCGACCGCCTCGGTGTCGAGCGCCTCCATCGCGCGGTGGAGATCTCCGGTGGCCAGGGCGTCGACCTGCGGTCCCAGCGTGCGCAAGAGCGCGTGCTCGTCGACGCGGATGTCCCCCATCCCGTTCATGGCGTATCCGAAGATCCCCACCCGCAGCGACCGCCAACGCGTCACGGCCGCGGCCGCGCGCGCCCAGCTCCCGACCGCGACGTGCAACTCCTCCGCGTGCCAGTCGCCGGTGATGACGTGGAAGGGGCGGCCGGCGCGGACCATCGCGTTGGCGGTGTCCTGCGCGCCGTGGATCCCCTGGTTGTAGGTCAAGTCGGCCATGTCCCAGGCCTCGGTCACCCCCGGCTCGGGCTGCACGTTGACCAGGCAGACCGGCAGCGGCGACTCGGCCAGCGCGCGCGCCACGTGCATCGCCGGGCCGTAGGTGAGCATGACCACCAACAAGCCGTCGAGGTCGTCGGCCGCGAAATCCGCCATCACGCGCTGGACGTCGGCGCGGTCCTTGACCGGCGCGCCGACCGTGACGTCGGCGACGCCCGACAGCGCCTCGCCGATCGACCGCGCGTAGGCCGCCTGGCGCTCGGTGATCCCCGGCAACATGTCGTCGTACAGCGCCTGCATGATCCCCAGCAGGCCCAGCCGCGGCCGTGCCGGCTGACGCCTAGCGCTGTCCGTAGACGTTCTGATAGCGGTCGTGGAGCGCATCGATGTCCTCCGCGTCGAGCTGGACTGGGTCGCCGAGCACCCTCGACAAGTGCACGGTCCTGGCGACGTCTTCGCACATCACGGCGGCCTTGATCGCGTCGACCGCCCGGGCGCCGACGGTGAAGACGCCGTGGCTGCGCATCAGGACGGCGGGCGAGCGGTGGGGGCCGAGCGTGGCGACGATCCCGCGGCCGATCTCCTCGTCGCCGATCAGCGCGAACGGCCCGACGGGGATCTCGCCGCCGAACTCGTCGGCCATCGCGGTCAGCACGCAGGGGATCGCCTCGCCGCGCGCCGCCCAGGCGGTGGCGTAGGCGCTGTGGGTGTGTGCGACGCCGCCGACGCGCGCCAGGTTGGCGTACACGTACCCGTGCGTCGCCGCGTCGCTGGAGGGCTGCAGCTCACCGTCGACCAGCCGGCCGGCGAAGTCGCAGACGACCATCGCCTCGGGCGTCAGCTCCTCGAAGCGCACGCCGCTGGCCTTGATGACCATCAACTCCTCGCCGGGCACGCGCGCCGACAGGTTCCCGCTCGTCCACGCGACGAGCCCGTGGCGCGGCAGCTCGGCGTGCAGCCGGCAGACCTCGGCGCGCAGGTCGGCGATCGCGGCGTGGCTCGTCACCGAACGTGCCCCCGGCATGACGTACGTAGGCCTGTGGGACGTTCGGCGCTCACGCGACCGCCTCCCGCTCGGGGAGCTCGCGCAGCGCGTGCAGCACGTCGTCGCCGCCGCGCCCGAAGTGGTCGTGCAGCCGGGAGTAGTGCGCGTACAACGCGTCGTAGGCGAGCGCGCGCGCCTCGTCGGGCTGGAAGGCGTCGCGCTCCGACGCGCCCATCGCGGCCGACGCGGCGTGCACGTCGGGGTAGACGCCCGCGGCGACCGCGGCGTGGATGGCCGCGCCCAGCGCCGGCCCCTCGGCCGAGACGATCAGGTGCAGCGGCAGCCGCGTGACGTCGGCGTAGATCTGCATCACCAACGGGTTCTTGATGAGCCCGCCCGCGACGAACAGCTCGCCGACCGGCACGCCGGACTCGGCGAAGGCCTCCAGGATCTTGCGCGTGCCGAACGCGGTGGCCTCGATCATCGCCCGGTACAGGTCGGGCGCGCGCGTGCTCAGCGTGAGGCCGACGACGACCCCGCTCAGCTCGTGGTCGACCAACACGGAGCGGTTGCCACTCAGCCAGTCGAGGACGACGAGGCCGTGCTCGCCGACCGCCTGCGCCGACGCCAGCTCGGTCAGGTACGCGTGCACGTCGATCCCGCGGGCGCGCGCCTCCTCGTGGTAGCGCGGCGGCGTGGCGTGATCGACCACCCAGGCGAAGAGGTCGCCGACGCCGCTCTGGCCGGCCTCGTAGCCCCACAGCCCCGGCGTGATCCCGCCGCGCACGACGCCGCACATCCCGGGGATCTCGGCGAGCTGCTCGGAGCTCATGACGTGGCAGGTCGACGTCCCCATCACCGCGAGCATCTGGCCCGGTGAGATCGCCTGCGCGGCCGGCGCGGTGACGTGCGCGTCGACGTTGCCCGCGGCGACCGGCGTGCCGGGCAGCAGGCCCGTCCAACCCGCGGCCTGCTCGGTCAGCCCGCCCGCGCGTGAGCCGAGCGCCGACAGCGGCCCGGCCAGCTTGTCGGCGGCGAAACGGGCGAAGCGCTCGTCCAGCGCGGCGAGGTACTCCTCCGACGGGTAGTGCCCGTCCTGGTTGATGGCCTTGTAGCCGGCGCTGCACGCGTTGCGCGTCTCGCGCCCGCAGAGCTGCCAGACGATCCAGTCGGCGCCCTCGACCCAGCGGTCCATGTGGGCGTAGCAGCCGGGCGCCTCCTCGAGCACCTGCAAGGCCTTGGCGAACTCCCACTCCGAGGAGATCTTCCCGCCGTAGCGCGCCAGCCACGGCTCGCCGCGCTCGCGGGCCAGCGCGTTGATGCGGTCGGCCTGGCGCTGGGCGGCGTGGTGCTTCCACAGCTTCGGGTAGGCGTGGGGCTGGTCGGCGAAGCCGTCGACCTGGCAGAGCGGCGTGCCGTCGGCCAGCACGGGCATCGGCGTCGAGGCGGTGAAGTCGGTGGCGATCCCGATGACGTCGGCGGGCGCGACGCCGGCGTCGCGCAGCGCGGCCGGCACCGCGTGGCGCAGGACGTCGCGGTAGTCCTCGGGGTCCTGCAGCGCCCACTGCGGCGGCAGCGGCGCGCCCGAGGCGGGGAGCGTCTCCTCGATCACGCCGTGGGCGTACGCGTGCACGGCCGAGCCCAGCTCGGTCCCGTCGGCGACGTCGACCACCAGCGCGCGGCCCGAGAGCGTCCCGAAGTCGACCCCGACGACGCAGGCCATGCGCCTAACCGGCGGCGGCCGCGGCGCGGGCGCGGCGGTACTCGTCGACGACGATCCCGTTGAGCTCCTCGACCGACGTCTCCGCTGTGGGCTTGTCGAAGGTGATCGCCCCGTCCTGGATCAGGTTCACGCGATCGCACGACTCCAGGACGTGCACGTAGTTGTGGGCGATCATGATGATCGACACCCGGCCCTCGGCCTTCAGGCGCGCGACCAAGTCCAGGATCATCGCCCCCTCCTTGGCGCCCATCGCCGCCAGCGGCTCGTCGAGCAGGATGATGTCGGCGTCGGAGGTGACGGTGCGCGCGACGGCGATCGCCTGGCGCTGGCCGCCGGAGAGGCGCGCGACCGGCACGTCGATGCGCGGGATGTTGACGCCGATGCCGTCCAGCGCCGCGCGGGCGTCGCGCTTCATCGAGCGGCTGTCGAGGAACGGCAGCCGCGTGCGCAGCAGCTCGCGGTTGAGGAACATGTTCTGGTAGACCGTCAGCTCGTCGATCAGCGCCAGGTCCTGGTAGACGCAGTCGATCCCGAGCGAGCGCGCGTGGTCGACCGAGCGCAGCTCGACCGGCTCGCCCCGGAGGACGAGCCGGCCCTCGTCGGGCTTCTGGAAGCCCGAGATGATCTTCATCAACGTGGACTTGCCCGCGCCGTTGTCGCCGAGCAGGCCGAGGACCTCGCCCTTGCGGAGGTGCAGGTTGACGCTGCGCAGGGCGGTGACCGGGCCGAAGCGCTTGGCGACGCCCTCGACGCGCAGGACGTCGTCCGCGGACGGCTCCGTCAGCGCGACGATGCGCGGCTCGTCGGGGTCGGTCGGCGGCGTCGGACCCTGCCCCTGCTGATCAGCCATGCCCGCTGCCCTTCCTGACGCGTCCGACGTACACGTTGATGACCATCGCGACGAGGATCGCGATGCCGAGGATGAAGTCGAGGTAGTCGGCGCTGACGCCCTGGATGGTCAGGCCGTCGCGCAGCACCCCCAGGAACAGCGCGCCGATCAGCGCCCCGATCGCCGTGCCCTCGCCGCCGGTCAGCAGCGTGCCGCCGATGACCGCCGCCGAGATCGCGCGGAAGAGCGTCTCCGAGGCGCCCGCGGTGTCCGGCGTGACCGAGCTGGCGCGCGTCGCCTCGAAGATCCCGACGAGGCCGGCGAGCGTGCTGCAGAGGATGAAGTTGCGGATGACGACGGCGCGGACCCGGATGCCCGCCTCGGCCGCGCCGAGCTTGTTGCCGCCCGCCGCGATGGTGTGCATCCCCCACCGGGTCGCGCGGAGGACCACCTGGAGGCTGATGACGAGGACGAGCGCCCAGATCAGCTCGGAGTAGATGCCGGCGCCGAAGATCCTGGCGAACGTCCCGATGTGGTTGACCTGCTCGGGGAGCGTGACCGTCTTCCCGTTGACCACGTGCGTGACGTTCTCGGTCGTCGTCGTGACGTCGGCGCCCGGCATGGCCACCGGCGCGGAGTGGGAGATGATCAGCACCAGGCCGCCGACGCCGAGCAGCGTCCCCAACGTGGTGATGAACGACGACACGCCGACCACCTCCGTCAGCACGCCGTTGAGCACCCCCACCGCCGCGGCGCAGAGCAGCGCCAGGATCAGGCACGGGACCAGCGGGAACCCCCACTGGTTGAACTCGTAGAACATGTACGGGGCGAAGAGGAAGACCGACCCGATGGACAGGTCGATCTCCCCCGAGATCATCAACATCGCCTCGCCGGCGGCCAGGATCGCGAACGGCGCGAAGTACGGCAGGAGGGTCTTGAAGTTGTCGCCGGTGAAGAACCGGTCGTTCTTCAGCGAGAAGTACAGGATGACCAGCACCGTGACGACCACGATGCTGCCCTCCCGCAACGTCAAGAACCGCTTGGCCAGCTCGCGGGCGCCCGGCCGTGGGCTCCGTGTGCCGGCCGGCGGCGGGGCCGCGGCGCTGGTCGTTACCTCCCCTCCTCCGGTGCGCAGCGCGGGCATCCCCTACGCCTTGGCCACGCCCGCAGCGGTGGACGAGCCCTCGAAGCGGCTCTTGGTGCTGTTGTATGGGACGACCGTCGTCTTGTCGAGGAACTTGAGCCCCGTGTTGACGTCGGCCGGGCCGGTCAGGCTCTGGGAGACCTTGTAGAGGTACAGCTGGAGGATCGGCAGGAAGCCCTGCAGGTAGGGCTGCTGGTCGATGGTGAAGTCGATCTGCCCGCTGGCCAGCAGCTTCTGCGTGACCGGCGTGAGGTCGTAGCCGCCGCCCTTCACGCCCTTGCTGCGCAGCTGGTGCTTCTGGATCGTCTGCGCGATGCTCTGGGTGCTGCCGGCGTCGACGGCGAACAGGCCCTTCGTGTCGGGGTGGCCCGACACGTACGCGTCGATCGTCGACAGCTCGGCCGGGACGGCCGCGCCGGTCGCCACCGTGTGCGGGGTGATGCCCTTGCCCTGCGACTTGAGGGTGTCGAGCGCGCCGTCGATCCGCGGCTGGATGTTGGCCGAGCCCGGCGTCGCGATGAACAGGGCGACGTCGCCGCTGGGCACCAGGCCGATGATCCGCTTGCCCATCTCCTGACCGGAGACGAACAGGTCCTGGCCGATGTAGGCCAGGCGCGCGTTGGAGGCCGAGTCCGCGTTGTAGGACACGACCGGGATGCCGGCCTTCAGCGCCGCGTTGGTCGCGGGGTTGAACGCCTTCTCGTCGATCAGCGCGATCGCGAGGCCGTCGACGCCCGCGGTGATCGCGCTGTTGGTGGCGTTGACCATCTCGTTGACGCTGCTGTTCTCCGAGCCGGTCCACTGGTAGGAGCAGCCCAGGAGCTTGCAGGCGTCCTCGGCGCCGTACTTGGTCGGCACGAAGAACGGGTTCGTCGTCACGTGGTTGACGAAGGTGAACTTGAACTTGGAGCCCGAGGCGCCGAACACGCCGCCGCCACCGCCGGAGGTCTGCGCGTTGGCGGTCGTGGTCGTCGTCTTCGAGTCGCTGCCGCCGCACGCCTGCAGGACCGCCGCGGCCAGCCCCGCGGCCCCACCGGTGAGCGCGGCGCGTCGGCTGAAGGCCCGCAGCTTCGAGTGCGGCGTCGGGTCGCCCTCGCGGGCGTCGTCCCACTCCAGGCGCTCGATCGCCTCGTGGACGGGATCCAATTCTGACACCGAACTCCTCCTCCTCGTCGGGATCCCCACCGGGTGCGGTGGGGCGCACGGCACACCGGGAACACCGGCGGCGCGGGGCGTCGCCGACGTCCGCGCCACCCGATCAAGCCACAGCCCCCGGGCGGCGTCAACGGCGCGTTCTGCTATTGCGAACGGCCGCTGCGCGGAGGCGCGCGGCGCGGCCCTAGAGGGCGGGCGCGAGGTCCATCGTGTGACGCTGGTCGCGCTCGAGGACGCGGTGGCGCACGAGCTCCGACGAACGCGCCGCAGCGGTGACTACTGCGCGGGTCTGCTCGCGTGCGGTGCGCGGCCAGCGCTGCGCCGGGACGGCCATCGCGACCGCGCCGACGACCGTGCCGTAGGGATCGTGGACGGGCGCGGCGACCGCGCACGTGGCGCCGTCGTGCTCCTGCTCCTCGCAGGCGAAGCCGCGGCGGCGGACGTCCGCCA
Source organism: Baekduia sp. (assembly GCA_036500525.1). Taxonomy (GTDB): domain Bacteria; phylum Actinomycetota; class Thermoleophilia; order Solirubrobacterales; family Solirubrobacteraceae; genus Baekduia. The sequence continues at coordinate 7,866 of DASYBY010000216.1, forward strand.
GCTCGCCGGCGAGGCGCTCGGGCTCGACGATCGTGCGGCCGGTGAGGCGCTCCAGCGCGCCGTGGGCCAGGCCGTCGTCCAGCGGCTCCCACGGCTGGGCGGCCAGCAGCACCTTGCCCGCCGCGGTGCAGTGCGCGGGCAGCTCGGCGCCGGCGGTCGGCGCGGCGACCGCGCCCGGGCTGCGCCCCTCGAAGGCCACGATGCAGATCGCGCTGCCCGGCCCCCAGACGGCGAGGTAGACGGTCTCCCCGGAGCGCGCGGCCAGCGGGCGCAGGACGCGGGCGCACTCGTGGCCGAGGTCGCTGCCGTCGACCACCAGCGAGTTGAGCGCGACGATCCGCCAGCCGAGCCGGTAGCGGCCGGGGCGGTCGCGCTGCAGCAGGCCGATGTCGGTCAGGCTCACCAGCAGCTCGTGGGCCTGGGACTTGGCGATGTCGAGCTGGCGGGCGACCGCGGTCGCTCCCCACACCGGGCGCGTCGCGCGGAAGAGGTCGAGAACCTGGCCGGCGCGGCTGACGGTCTGCAGCATGCTCAGGGTCCTTCTGCGGTGGTGGGAGGCGGGGCGGTGCTCTGGCGGGCGACCAGCTCGGGCGCGACGACCAGGTGGCGCTGTGGCGGGCGGCCGCCGCCGTCGATCGCTTCGAGCAGCAGCGCGAGGCTGCGGCGGCCGATCTCGTCGAAGTCCTGGCGGATCGTCGTCAGCGGCGGCGTGAAGAACGCGCCCTCGGGGATGTCGTCGAAGCCGACGACGCTGACGGCGCCCGGGATCGACCGGCCGCGCTCGTGCAGCACGCGCAGCAGGCCGAGGGCCATGTGGTCGTTGGCGACGAAGACGGCCGTCACCTCGGGGTCTTCGAGCAGGCCACGGCCGAGGTCGTACCCCGACCGCGCGCTCCAGTCGCCCGTGACCATCACGGGCTGCGGAGCGCCGGCGTCGCGCAGCGCGGTGCGCCAGCCGGACGCGCGCTGGCGGGCCTCCAGGAAGTCGGGCGGCCCGGCGATGTGATGGACGGTGCGGTGGCCGAGGCCGAGGAGGTGACGGGTGGCCAGCTGCGCGCCGGCGACCTGGTCGACCTCGGCGACGGGGACCTCGTCGGGGCCGGCGACCGCGGCGACGACGGGCATCCCGGACGGCAGGTCGCGCAGCGCGTCGTAGGCGGTCTGCAGCGGTGCGATGGCGACGATGCCGTCGACGCCGCGGTCGCGCAGGCGATCCAGCGCGGCGAGGACGGACTCGCGCGTGAAGGAGCGCAGGCTGACGATGATGATGAAGTAGTCCGCGTCGTGGGCGGCGCGCTCGATGCCCAGCAGGGTCGAGGCGGGGCCGTAGAGCGTCGTGTCGAAGCTGATGACGCCGATCGTGCGGGTGCGGCCGGTGACGAGCGCGCGCGCCGCCGAGTTGGGGCGGTAGTCGAGCTCCTTCATCGCGGCGAGGACCTTCTCGCGCGTGGCGGGACGGACGCTCGGGCTGTCGTGCAGGACGCGCGAGACCGTCTGATGAGAAACGCCCGCCAGCTGGGCGACGTCCCACATCACTGGTGACCGTGCCGGCTTGTCGTTGTCGCCCATGTGCGCTGACCCTGGACGCCGGGCGACCGGCACGCGACGCGCACCTCGCCTCCCAGCGATGGCGCTATGTTAGCGTTCACATTGGGGCGAGGTCAACTGGGAATGGGGCTCGGTTGTCGGCGCGGCCGGCGGGGTGTTCTTCACCCGGCGTTCACGCCGTGTGTACATCGGCGCCCTACAGTCGACAGACGTGCTGATCACCCGGGTTCTTGCCAAATTGGAACCCGGAGGAGCGCAGCTCTCGCTGCTGCGCGTCGCTCGGGCGCTGGGGCGTCGTGGCCATCGGACGCGGCTGCTGGTCGGCTTCGCGACCGATGCGGGCGTCGAGCTCGCCCGTGCGCACGGCATCGAGCCCGAGGTCATGGGCGGCGCCGGCGACCTGCAGTGGCGCTACGAGCCGGCGTTCGCCGACTGGCTCGCGCCGCGGCTGGACGATGCCGACGTCGTGCACGCCCACATGCTCGGCGCCTGGCTGGCGGCCGGGCACGCGATCGGCGCGGGCGTGCCGCTGTTCGCCAGCGAGCACAACGACTACGCGTGGCCGGCGGAGCCGCAGTGGGGCGCGATGGCCGAGGTGGTCGATCGCGTCGATCGGTTCTACGCCCACAGCCCGGGCGCTTGGGCGGGTGTGGTGCAGGCGGGGATGGCGGAGGAGCGGATCGTGCGGGGCGTCTCACCGGTCGAGGGCTTCGGCGCGACGGAGCGTCCCGGGCTGCCGCGGCCGCGGATCGTCTACACCGGACGGCTGAGCGCCGACAAGGGGCCCGACGTGCTGATCGAGGCGATCGCCCGGATGGCGGAGCCGCCGCCGGTGCTGATGCTCGGCGCGGGCGTGATGGAGCCGGGGCTGCGGGCGCAGATCGCCGCGGATGGGCTCGGCGACGTGGTCCAGCTGTGCGGGTGGCAGGACGATCCGGCACGCTGGGTGGCGGGCAGCGCGATCCAGGTGTGCCCGTCGCGCGACGAGGCGTTCTCGCAGGCGGCGGTGTTGGCGATGGCGTTGGGCGTCGCGGTGGTCGGCACGCGGGTCGATGGCTTCCCCGACACGCTCGCGGCGGGCCGCGGCGTGATCGTCGCACCGGAGGACCCGGTGGCGCTCGCGGGCGCGCTGGAGGATCTGCTGGCGGGCCGGCGGCACACGGATCGCATCGGCGCGCGGGCCTGGGCGCAGCGGTTCGGGATCTCGAAGATCACCACGTTCTACGAGAGCGACTACCTCGGGCAGTCGCTCCCGCTGGCGGCGGCATGACCGGCTTCGCCGACGAGCCGCGCCACGCGGAGGATCTCCACGCGTGGCACGTGCTCCGCCCGCTGCTGGACGCCGGCGGCTACCTGCCGTGGAGCACCGGCGCGATGCGCCCCGCCGGCCTGGTCATGGTCTGCAACGACATCGTCTTCGGCGACCGCACGCGGATCGTCGAGTGCGGGAGCGGCGTCAGCACGATCGTGCTGGCGCGGCTGCTGCGCGAGCGCGGCGCCGGGTCGGTCGTGGCGCTGGAGCACGACGGCGCGTGGGCCGCGCGGGTCTCCGATCTGCTGCGGCGCGAGAAGCTGCAGCCGTTCGCGCGCGTCGTGCATGCGCCGCTGGAGGGCGATCCGCTCTGGTACGCGACGGCGGCGCTCGGCGAGCTGCCGGACGCCGTCGATCTGCTGATCGTCGACGGGCCGCCGGCGTACGCGCCCGGCGAGGAGCATCGGCGGGCGCCGGCGCTGGAGCGGTTGGCCGCGCGGTTGGTCGAGGGCGCGACCGTCGTGCTGGACGACCTCGACCGCGCGGGCGAGCGGGCCGTGCTGGCGGAGTGGGAGGCCGGGACGCCGTGGCGCTTCCGCGTGGAGGAGAGCGCGGGCGTGGCGTTCGGGGCGCGCGGGACGGCACCGCGCTGAGGGGTGCGGCGGCGCGCGGCGGTTTGCCCGCGCGCCGCGCGAGGTAGGGACCGGTGGTGCTCGTCCTCACCGCCGTCCGCCACGGGGAGTCCACGCTCAACGCGGCGGGGCTGCTGACGGGGCGGCTCGATCCGCCGCTGACGGCCGCGGGGCGGGCGCAGGCGGCGGCGCTGGCGGCGGTCGCGGCGCGGCCGTTCGACGTGCGGCTGCACTCGGGCGCGCGCCGCGCGGCCGACACGCTGCGGATCGCCTGCGATGCCGCCGGCCTGCCCGATGTGACCCTGCGCTCCGATCCGCGCTGGCAGGAGCGCTCGTTCGGCGAGCTGGAGGGCGCGCCGTCGGCCGCGTGGGCGCAGCGTCCAGGCGTCGACGACACGCCGCCGGGCGGCGAGAGCTACCGCGCGCTCGGGCTGCGGGTCTTCGTCGCACTGGACGAGCTGGCGATCGAGGGCGAGGCGGCCGGCGCCGCGCCCTTTCGCGTGCTGCTCTGCGCGCACTCAGGGGTCCTGCGCATGCTGCGCGGGATCGCCGACGGCGCGGGGCACCTCGACACGCTCCTCGGCCCGGGCGCCGTCAACGGCGCGGTGGTCGAGCTGCTCTACGAGGCTCGGCCCGCGGCGCCGCCGTTCCTCACCGCGGCGCGTCGGACCTGACGCAGCGGTGGCCGCTCCAGGACCGCGACGTCGCGGATCGCGCCGTCGGCCCACGGCTGGACGAGCCCGGCGGGGATCGCGGTGCCGCCGGTGCGCGACTCGACCGCGCAGAGCACGGCGAAGGCCATCGCCCCGAGGTCGCGCAGCGGCTGGTGGCGGTTCTGGCGCGTGCCGAGCTGCGCCTCGGCCAGCCCGTCGAGGCCGACCAGCTCCAGCGCGTCGATGAGCAGCGCGATCTCGATGCCGTAGCCGACCGGGAACGGGAGCTGCTCCAGCAGCGTGCGGCGCGCGGCGGTCTCGCCGGCCAGTGGCTGCTCGAAGCCCGCCAGCGCCGGCACGCGGAGGTTCAGCAGCGGGCGGGCCATCAGCTCGGTGACGCGGCCGCCCTCGCCGGGGCGCAGCGTCGCGCCGTCGTCGAACGGCCGCGCGAAGGCGCCCTTGACCAGCGCCACGGCGGGGTCGAGCAACAGTGGGCCGAGCAGCCCGAGGAGGTGGACGGGATCGGGGTCGGCGGTGTCGGCGTCGAGGTAGGCGACCACGTCGCCCGAGGTGTCGGCGAGCCCGCGCCACATCGCGTCCCCCTTGCCCTGGGCAGGACCGTGCTCGGGGAGCAGCGCGTCCTCGGCGACCACGCGGGCACCGGTCTCGCGCGCCCGCGCGCGCGTGGCATCGAGTGAGCCGCCGTCGACGACCACGACCTCGTCGATCAGGCCCGTCCGCACGAACGGCATCACCGCGGTCTCCAGCACGCCGGCGACCGTCGCCTCGCAGTTGCGCGCGGGCAGGATGACCGAGATGGTGGTGTCGCCCTTGGCGGCGAGGAGGCCGGCGGCGGTGAAGGCCCGGCCGTCGTAGCGCCGGTGCGCGAGCCAGCGCCCGAGCTGGAGGTCGCGCGCGAGGCCGCGGGGCGCGCGCCCGTCGGTGCGCGCCGAGGTCGACACCCGCACCGCTCCCGACCGCACGATCCGCAGCCCGGCGCCGGCGAGGCGGCGCGCGAAGCCCTCGTCCTCCAGCGCGTCGACCGGCTCCAGGCCGCCGACCGCTCGGTACGCCCGCGCGGTCACGCCCATCGAGGCGCCGGAGAAGAAGTGGTGCTCGGCGTTCGGGTCCTGCGCGACGACCGCGGCCAGCCGCGCCCGGGCGCGCTCCTGCCGGCGGTCGAGCGCGTCGGGCGGGAGCAGGCGCGCGCCGGAAGGATCGAGGTCGATCCACCCGCCGACGGCGTCCGCGCCCTGCTCCACGAGCGCCAGCTGCGCGGCGAGCCAGCCCGGGTCGACCTCGGTGTCGGCGTCGGTGCAGGCGATGAGCCCGTCGGGCCGCCCCGCCGCCTCCAGGCGCGCGCAGGCGAGGTCCATGCCGTGGCGGCGCGCGGCGCCGACGCCCGGGACGGGAGAGCGAGCGAGATGGAGGACAACTCCGCCGGCGCGGGCGGCCCCGCGCGCGACGGCCTCGGTCGCGTCGGCGCACCGGTCCAGGACGAGCACGACCTCGAAGGCCTCGGGCGCGATCCCCTCCTGCACGGCCAGCGCGGCCAGGCAGCGACCGACGAGCGCCTCCTCGTCGCGGGCAGGGATCACCACGACGGCGCGCAGCCCGGTCACGGCCGCCGCTCCCCGCGCTCGATCAAACGCCGCCCCGCCTCGTAGTCAGGGTCGAAGTCGTGGGTGAGGACGCCGACGCAGACCCCTTCGCGGCCGTACCACGCGGTGAACGCGCCGTCGCCCTTCTCGACCAGCCGGACGTCGTCGAAGCCGTCGCCCCACGCGGCGTACTTCAGGGTCCGCTGCCCGATCGTCGACCAGAAGCCCGGCACGGTGTCCCACGCGGCGTCGCGGCCGGCCGCCGTCCAGCCCGCGACCTCACCCTGGGCGAGCGCGTCGCCCCAGTGCTCGACGTGCAGCGGCCGGCCGGCGACCGCGTGCTCGGCGCGGCAGCAGTCGCCGCAGGCCAGGACGAACGGCGCCGCGGTGCGCATGGACGCTCCGGCGGGGATCTCGCCGCCGTCGGCCAGGGCGAGCCCGGCCTGTTGCGCCAGGTCGCTCAGCGGTCGCACCCCGCCGGCCAGCAGGACGTGGTCGACGGTGAGCGCGGCGCCGTCGTCGAGCACGGCGCGCAGCGCGGCGCCGTCCTCCTCGATCCGCACCACCTCGCGCCCGTAGCGCGCCTCGACGCCCGCCTCGTCCAGCCACCCCGCCAGCCGCTCGGCCACCGCGGCGCCCAGGCGCGCCTGCTGTGGCGCCGGCTCCTGGCTGACGAGCGCGACCGCGCACCCGCGGGCGCGCAGCGACACGGCGGCCTCGCACCCGATGAAGCCCGAGCCGAGGACGAGCATCCGCGCCCCGGGCCGCGCCGCCGCGCGCAGCTGCATCGCCTGCTCGACGGTGCGCAGCAGCTGGACGCCGGGACGCTCGGCGCCCGGGATCGGCGGACGCACCGGCGCGGCGCCCGTCGCCAGCACGCAGTGGCCGAAGGCGATGGTCTCGCCGCCGTCGGTGCTGACCGTACGCGCGGCCGGGTCCAGGGCGGTCGCGCGCGCCGCCCGCACGGAGATCCCCTGCGCGTCGTACCAGCCGGCGGACTCCTCCAGCGCCAGCGCGCCGGGCTCGGTCTCGCCGCGCAGCAAGTCCTTGGTCAACGGCGGCCGGCGGTAGGGCGCGCGGCCCTCCTGGGCGAGCAGCACGACCGAGCCGGCGCCGCCCGCCGCGCGGTAGCCCGTGGCGGTCGCGTGCGCCGCGGGACCGCCGCCGACGATCAACAGGTCGACGCGGCTCATCGCACCCGCTCGAGCACGTCGAGCCGGAAGCCCGGGAACGTCCCGCCCGCGCCGGGCACGGGGCGCAGCCGGCGCGAGGCGCGGAGCTCGGCCGTGACGTCGCCCGCATCGCGGCGGAGGTCCGGCGCCGAGCCGGTCCAGTGCACCGCGACCAGCCGGCCGCCGGGGACAAGCGCCGTCTCGGCCCACGCGACGGTGGTCAGCAGCGCGCCGTCGTCCAAGTAGTACAAGATCTCGCTGGCGACGACGAGGTCGAAGAGCGCGGACGGCAGGTCGTCGGGCACGCGTGCCACGCGCGGCTGGGTGTAGGGGAACGCGGCGAGCCGGCGGCGGGCGGCCGCGACGGCGGTCGGCGCGTCGTCGAGCGTGACGAGCGTCCGGCAGCGCGGCGCGAGCCGGACCGTCAGCGCACCGATCCCGGCGCCCAGCTCGCAGGCCGCGGCGAACGGCCCGGGACCGCAGGCGTCCAGCGTGCGCCGCGCCTTGTCCAACTCATAGGGGTCGGTCAGCGTCCGCCACGGATCGGGATCCGCGGCATACCGCGCCTCGAACGCGCTCACCGCCGCGCCTCCAACCGCGCCCGCCCCGCCCGGGCCAGGATCGGCTCCAGGCGATGCTGCAGGAGGAACAGCCGGAGATCCCGGGCGGCGCGGTCGAGCGTCGCGCCCGTGGTCGGCGGCCGCGAGCCGGTGGCGCGCTCGGCCTCGTCCAGGATCGCGCGCGCGCCGTCGGCGACCGCGGCCCGCAGCTGCGCGGCGACGAGCGCCGGATCGCGCGGCGCCGGGTCGGCGTCGAGGGAGCGCGTCGTGGCGCCGGCGTCGAGGGTGCGCGCCGCGGCGTCGGCGTCGCCGTCGAGTGCCCGCGCCGTGGGGTCGGCGTCGAGCGCGTGGCCTGCGTCGTCGAGCCAGAGGCCCAGGCCGTGGCGCCAGGTCTCCAGGCGGCCGGCGGCGAGTGCTTCGAGGTCGCTGATCGGTTCGCGGGTCGCGAGCCAGGTGAGGGCGTCGGTCGTTGCCGCGTCGGCGGCGCCGACCCAGGTGGCGGCGGTGCGGACGGCGTCGCGGGCGAACCAGGGCTGCTCGGTGAGTGCGCCGGGGTCGCCGAGGATCGCGAGGACCGGCGCGGCCGTGAAGATGACGCGGTGGCTGGCCGAGGAGCGCATGCCCGCGGCGCGGAACCAGCTGCGGTCGATCTCGACCGTGCCGGGCGCCGTCAGGTCGACCCAGGCGGCCAGCGGCGGACCGTCGGCGGCCGCATCGCGGACGAGGACGAGCGCGCGGTGCAGCCCGCCGGCGCCGGAGCAGAAGGTCTTGACGCCGCTGATCGTCGCGCCGTCGAGCCACGCGGGCGGCCCTTCGCCGTCGCCCGGATCGGCGCCCCAGACGCCGGCGCGCAGGCGTCCGGCGGCGACCAGCGCCAGCTCCGCGTCGCGCAACGCGGCAGGTGCCTGGACCCGCAGCCGCTCGACGGCGTTGAGGTGGCCGTCGAGGATCCGCCCGACGCCGGCATCGGCACCGGCGACCGCGCGGAGCAGCCGCAGCTCGTCCGCGTACGTGCCCGCCGTCCCCGCCAACGCCCCCGCCCGCTCCAGCGCCGCCACGGCCGCCTCCGGGAACCGCCCGCGAGGATCGCGATCACGATCCCCGGCACTCGCCGCGATCGCGCGCAGCGCCTCCGCGAGGCCCGCCGAAGCGGTCCCGTTGCGCGACGGCGCGATCACGCCAACACCTCCGCGGCCGGGACCGCGGTGGAGGCGGTCGCGGTCGATGCCGCGCGCGCGACGGAGCGCCATGGCGGCGCGCCGAGCGGGCGTGTGATGGACGCCATCACGCCAACGCCTCCGCCGCGAGCCCGCGCGCACGTCCCAGCTCGACCAGCGGTGCGATCAGCGCCACGGTCTCCGCGCAGCCGGTGCGCTGCGCGCCCGGTCCCAGGCCGTCGTGGGCCAGGACGATCGCACCGTCCCCCACCGACGGCTCGATCGCCGTGAGCATGGTGTCGGCCGTGTCGCCGCGCCAGTCGTGCGTGTCGGCGGTCCAACCGACCAGCCGCAGCGAATGGGACTCCGCGGCGGGCCGCGTCCAGGACGCCTCGACGCCCCAGGGCGTCCGCCAGAGGGTGGGCGTGATGTCCAGCGACGCCAACTCCGCTAGCGCCAGGTCGAGGTCGCCCACCCCCGCCGCCCCGTCCTGCTCGGTGTGCCGTACATGCCCGAAGCCGTGCACCCCGACGGCGTGTCCCTCCGCCACAATCCGCCGCACCAGCCCCGGCCACGCGGCCACCCGCTCACCGAGCACGAAGAACGTCGCCCGCGCACCCACCGCCGCCAGCGCATCCAGCACCGCCGGAGTCCACTCCGGGTCGGGGCCGTCGTCGAACGTCAGCGCAAGCGCAGGCATCGGAACCGGAACGTGCCCGGCGAGCCCACCTTCGAAAACCCGAACCCCTACGCCCGCTTCTCGGCGGCCTCGGCCCGCACCAGCGCCGCCTGCGCCCGCACCAGCGCCGCCTCGGCCCGCGCCCGCGCCGCCGCCGCCCGGCTCCCCGCGTCGCGCTGCAGCTTGGACGCGTCGGCCGGCTCGGGCTGCTCGGCGGCCGGCAGGTCGTTGACCGCCCGCTGCTCGTCGATGGCGACCTGATGGTCATCGCGCCCGGTCTGCGAGTGGTCGAGCGCCTCCTGCTGGGCGTCCTCGGTCGCCTGCGTGCGATCCAGCCGCGCCTGGCGCTCGTCGAACATCCGCGCGGCCACCGGCTCCTCGGAGCCGTCCTCGCCTCCCCGCTCCGCATCCAGCCGCACCTGATCCTGGTCGAGCCGCGCCTGATCGCGATCCCCGAGCAGCTGCCCACGATCGCCGAGCACCTGCTCCAGGTCGACCAGGCTCTGCTCCTGGCGCAGATCGCGCTCGCTGCTGTCGTCGTTCATGTCGTCCTCGCTGCGTCGGGGTCGGCGGGCCACAGGTCCTCGATGGGTTCCGGACGCCCGATCCAGTACCCCTGCGCGTAGTCGACGCCCATCAGGCCGAGCAGCTCGAGCGTCGCCTCGTCCTCGACGCCCTCGGCGATGGTCTTGATCCCGAAGTCGCCCGCCACGCCGACCATCGCGTGCACGCACTGGCGGTTGGCCTCGTCGTCGACGAACCCGCGCACGAACTCGATGTCGATCTTGAGGTAGTCGACCGGCAGGTGCTTCAGGTAGTTGAACGAGCCGAACCCGACGCCGAAGTCGTCCAGCGCGAACGCGCAGCCGATCGCCCGCAGCCGCTCGGCGAAGCGCCGCGCCGAGTCCAGGTTCTCGGCGACCGCCGTCTCGGTGATCTCGAAGATGATGTTCTCGGGCGGCGCGCCACCCTCGGCGATCATCCGCTCGATCTCGCTGACCAGCCCCGCGTCGGAGATCGTCTTCCCCGAGAGGTTGACCTCGACCCGATGGTCGCGCGCGACCTCGATCGCGCGCGCCACCACCCAGCGATCGACCGTCCCAACCAGGCCGAAGCGCTCGGCCGGCGGCACGAACACGCCCGGCGCGATCAGCCGCGAAGGCACCTCGCGGTCGCGCATGCGCAGCAGCAGCTCGGCCTGGTCGACCTGGCCCGTCGCGAGGTTGAGGATCGGCTGGCCGTGGAGCACGAAGCGATCGTGCGCGGCGGCGGAGTGGATCGCGTCGGTCCACCGGACGCGATCGCGCAGCTCCTCGTCGGCGCGCTTGCGCTCGGTGATGTCGTTGTAGATCCCGCAGACCGCCGAGATCTCGCCGGAGGCGTCGCGCAGCGGGAACTTCGTCGTCAGGAACACCCGGTCCTGCCCGTTGGAGGGCACGACCTCCTCCTGCTCGACCACCTCGCCGGTGGCCAGCACCCGGTCGTGGCTCTCCCGGTCGACGGCCAGCACGCTCGGCAGCAGCAGCTCGTCGTCGCGGCGCCCGACGATCCACCCCGGCTCCAGGTCGAACCGATCCTCGAAGGCGTGGTTGACCAACTCATAGCGGTGGTCGCGCGCCTGCACCGACACGGCCTGCGGCGTGTTGTCGAGGATCGACCGCAGCCGGCGCTCGCTCGTGCGCAGCGCGCGATCGGCCGCCCGGCGCCGCGTGATGTTCTGCAGGATGCTGATCGAGTAGGCGGGCCGGCCCTCGTCGTCGCGCACGATCTCCGAGCGTGCGAGGACCCACACCGTCGACCCGTCCCGGGCGATGTAGCGCTTCTCGCGCTCCAGCGTGTCGGCCTCGCCGATGGCGGCGCGCCGCGTCCACTCCACGTCCTGGTCGACGTCGTCGGGGTGCGTCAGGTCGCGGAACGTCTTCTCCAGCAGGTCCTCCCGCGCGTAGCCGAGCATCCGGCAGTACGCGTCGTTGACGCGCAGCCAGCGGCCGTCGAGGCCGACGACCGACATCCCGATCGGCGCGCGGTCGAAGGCCGAGGCCAGCAGCCGCTGCGAGTCGCGCGCGGTCACGTCCTGGGCGGTGACGACCGACTCCAGCCGCCGCTCCTCGGTGACCGAGCGCGAGACCGCGACGGCCCCCACGGTGATCCCGCGCCCGTCGCGCAGCGGCGTCACCCGGATCGCGTACAACGTGCCCCGCGCGAAGAAGTCGAAGGTGCCCGTAGTCCCGGCCAGCGCGCTCTCGAACGTGCGCCGCAGCTTGCCCCACGCACGCGGATCGAGCACCTCGGGCAGCCGGCTGCCCTCCAGCCGCTCGACGTCGAGGCCGATCCGCTCGAACTCGTCGCCCTCGGCCAGGCTGACGCGCAGGTCGCGATCGAAGACCATCACCGCGGCGCCCGGCACGGCGGCGAGGATCGCCTGGCCGTAGCTGCGCAGGGCAGCGCACGCCGGAACGCGGGGTCCGACAGCGTGGCTGCGTCGCCCTCGCTCACTGGTCCGATGGCCATGCCGACTGCTCTCTGCTCCTCTCACCGAAAGATGGCGGCTCGAACGTGAGAGGAGCGCGATGCTCGCCGAGCGTGGTCCCGCGGTACCCGCGCGCGGCCCATCCTGCGCGCCGTCCAACGAACGTCCAGGGTCGCGCATGGTCAGCAGGGAGACCGTCGTGACGACGATCACCGCAGGGATCCGCGCATTGGTGGGGGTGGTCGCGCCAGCTTGCTCCGTTAAACGGTGCATGTGAGCGGCGACGCGCCAACGTATCCCCCGAAAGCTCCACAAATATGGCCAGTTCGACGCATCTCGGGCGGGTTGTTGCATTGTCCGGGTACAAACATCCTTTGCTAGGTTTGTCGTTGCCTCTTCGCCCTCTTGCGACGCAGCTGCCGCGGACCGTGACACCGGCACCCACGCAGGACGATCAACGGAGGACGCTGCGATGCGGCGCCTACAGGCGGCACCCAGGGACGACAGGCTCGACGAGGCCGTCCTGCTCAGCGTGCTCTCCGACGTCCGGGACGGGGACTTCAGCGTGCGCATGCCGCTGGACTGGACCGGGCTCCCGGGCAAGGTGGCCGACGTCCTCAACGACGTCATCTCGGCCAACCAGACGCTCGGCGCGGAGCTGACGCGGGTCAGCCGCCTGGTCGGCAAGGAGGGCAAGCTCTCCCAACGCGTCGCGTTCCGCGGATCGGACCAGGCCTGGTCGGAGTCCATCGAGTCCATCAACGGGCTCATCGACGACCTCGTGCGCCCGACCAGCGAGATGCAGCGCGTGGTCGGCGCGGTCGCCGGCGGCGACCTCAGCAAGAAGGTCACCGCCGACGTCCACGGC
>DASYBY010000217.1:0-7922 GCA_036500525.1 Baekduia sp.
GTCGAGACGCTCGGCAAGCTCAAGCCCTCGTTCGCCGCGATGGGCGACATGGGCGGCTTCGACGCCGTCGCGCTGCAGAAGTACCACTGGATCGAGAAGATCGACCACGTCCACACGCCGGGCAACTCCAGCGGCATCGTCGACGGCGCCTCGCTGGTCGCCATCGGCAACGAGGAGACCGGCAGCGCGCTGGGCCTCACGCCGCGCGCCCGCATCCTCGCCACGGCGGTGAGCGGTGCCGATCCCACGATCATGCTCACCGGTCCCGCGCCCGCCTCCAAGAAGGCGCTGGCCAAGGCCGGGCTCACGGTCGACCAGCTCGACCTCGTCGAGATCAACGAGGCGTTCGCGGCCGTCGTGCTGCGGTTCGTCAAGGACATGGGGTTGGACATGGAGAAGGTCAACGTCAACGGCGGCGCCATCGCCATGGGCCATCCGCTCGGCGCGACCGGCGGCATGATCCTCGGCACGATCGTCGACGAGCTGCACCGCACGGGCGGCAAGTACGGCCTCTGCACGCTCTGCGTCGGCGGCGGCATGGGCATCGCGACCGTCGTGGAGGCGATCTAGATCATGGCCGAGTCCACGACCATCCAGTACGACAAGGGCGCCGACGGCATCGTCGTCCTCACGATCGACGACCCCAACCAGGGCGCCAACACCATGAACGCGGCCTACGTCGCGTCCATGGGCGCGACCGTCGACCGCCTCGAGGACGAGAAGGACGACATCAAGGGCGTCGTCATCACCTCGGGCAAGAAGACGTTCTTCGCCGGCGGCGACCTCAACGACCTGCTGGCCGTCACCAAGGCCCAGGCCGGGGAGTTCGCGGTCGGCCTGCGGGAGATCAAGGGCCAGCTGCGCCGCCTGGAGACGCTCGGCAAGCCGGTCGTCGCGGCCATCAACGGCACGGCGCTCGGCGGCGGGCTGGAGATCACGCTCGCCACGCACCACCGCATCGTCGTCGACGACCCCAAGATCCAGCTCGGCACGCCCGAGGTCACGCTCGGCCTGCTGCCCGGCGGCGGCGGGATCGTGCGCTCGGTGCGCATGCTCGGCATCGTCGACGCGCTGATGCAGCTGCTGATGCAGGGCAAGCCGCTGCGCCCGGCCAAGGCCAAGGAGCTCGGCCTGGTCGACGAGCTCGTCGCCACGCGCGACGACCTCCTCCCGGCCGCCAAGGCCTGGATCGAGTCAAACCCCGAGGCCGCGCAGCCGTGGGACGTCAAGGGCTACAAGATGCCCGGCGGCCTGCCGAGCAATCCGAAGCTCGCGGCGAACCTCCCGGCGTTCCCGTCCAACCTGCGCAAGCAGATCAAGGGCGCCAACTACCCGGCACCGCACCACATCATGGCCGCGGCGGTCGAGGGCGCGCAGGTCGACTTCGACACCGCCATCGAGATCGAGGGTCGCTACTTCGTGGACCTGGCGACCGGGCAGGTCGCCAAGAACATGATCCAGGCGTTCTTCTTCGACCTCCAGCGGGTCAACGGCGACCGCGGCCGCCCCGAGGGCGAGGCGCCGTTCCGCTCCAAGAAGGCCGTCGTGCTCGGCGCGGGCATGATGGGCGCGGCGATCGCGTACGTCTGCGCGAAGGCCGGCATCGAGGTCGTCCTCAAGGACGTCAGCCAGGAGAACGCCGACCGCGGCAAGGGCTACTCCAAGGCCCTGGTCGACAAGGCGATCTCGCGCGGCCGCTCCACGCAGGAGAAGGGCGACGCGCTGCTGGCGCTCATCCACCCGACGGCCGATCCGGCCGACGCGGCGGGCGCCGACCTCGTCATCGAGGCGGTCTTCGAGGATCCGGCGGTCAAGGCGCAGGTCTTCGCCGAGATCGAGCCGCACCTCGCCGAGGGCGCGCTGCTGGGCTCCAACACCTCGACGTTGCCGATCACGCAGCTCGCCGACGGCGTCTCGCGCCCGGCCGACTTCATCGGCCTGCACTTCTTCAGCCCGGTGGACAAGATGCCGCTGCTGGAGATCATCAAGGGCGAGCAGACCAGCGACACGACGCTCTACCGCGCGCTCGACGTCGCCAAGCAGATCCGCAAGACGCCGATCGTCGTCAACGACTCGCGTGGGTTCTTCACCTCGCGCGTCATCGGCACGTTCATCAACGAGGGCATCGCGATGCTCCTGGAGGGTGTGCCCGCGCCGACCATCGAGCAGGCCAGCTCGCAGGCCGGCTACCCGGCGCCCGTGCTCCAGCTGTCGGACGAGCTCAACCTCGAGTTGATGGCCAAGATCCGCAAGGCCTCCAAGGAGGCCGTCGAGGGCGACGGCGGACCGTGGGCCGCGCACCCGTCCGAGCAGGTCATCGACCACATGCTGGCCGAGGGCCGCGCCGGCAAGCTCCGCGGCGCCGGGTTCTACGACTACGCCGACGGCAAGCGCACGGGCCTGTGGCCCGGCCTGCGCGAGGCGTTCCCGCCGGTCGCCGACCCGTCGGCGATCTCGCTGAAGGACCTCGAGGAGCGCATGCTCTTCGCCGAGGCCCTGGAGACGGTCAAGTGCGTCGACGAGGGCGTCATCGAGTCCGTCGCCGACGCCAACATCGGCTCCATCTTCGGGATCGGCTTCCCGGGCTGGAGCGGTGGCGTGCTGCAGTACATCAACGGATACGAGGGCGGCGTCGCCGGCTTCGTCGCCCGCGCGCAGGAGCTGGCCGAGGCCTACGGCGACCGGTTCACGCCGCCGGCGTCGCTGGTCGAGAAGGCCCAGCGCAACGAGACGTACTCCGACGCACCCGCGCTGGCGACCGCCGGGGCGTAGATGTAGGGCTTGGCCTGGGGTCCCGCCGCCGGCGCGCGGCGGGGCCTCGGGCGCCGAGCTTCTATGGTGCCGTCGGTGGACGATCCGGCGCTGGTCGAAGAACAAGCACATCTCGACCGCACCTGGTCGGCCTACGAGGCGGTGGTGCGCGCGCTGCGGGGCGGGCGCGCGGCGGGCATCGACGAGTTCGCCAACGAGGCGCTGGACCGGATGCGCGGCGAGCGGCTCGCGCTCTACACGTCCAGCAGCGGACCGCTGTACTTCGGGCGCGTCGACCCCGCCGACGGCGAGCCGCTCTACGTCGGGCGCCACGCGATCGCCGACGAGCGCAACGATCTGCTGGCCGTCAACTGGCGCGCGCCCGCGGCCGAGCCGTTCTACACCGCGACGCCCGGCGACCACCGCGGCCTGGTCCGCCGCCGGCGGCTCGACGTCGACGACCGCCGCCTGCTCGGCTTCGTCGACGAGACGCTGTCCGACGGCGAGGGCAACGCGGTCCTCACCGACGCGATCGTCGACGACATCACGCGGCGCCGCGTGGGCGAGATGCGCCAGATCGTCTCGACGATCACGCCCGAGCAGTACGCGCTGATCAGCGAGCCGGTCGACGGCGCGCTCGTCATCCAGGGCGGGCCGGGGACGGGGAAGACCGCCGTCGGGCTGCACCGCGCGGCGTGGCTGCTGTACTCCGACCAGGCGCTGGCGCGCGCCGGCGTGCTGGTCGTCGGCCCCAACGCGGTGTTCATCACCTACATCTCGCAGGTGCTGCCGTCGCTGGGCGAGACGACGGTCGAGCAGCGGGCGATCGACGCGCTCGCGCCCGCCCGCGGCCTGCCCGCCGCCGAGGAGCGCGGGATCGCCACGCTGAAGGGCAGCGGCCGGATGGCGGAGCTGTTGTCGCGGTTGCTCTGGGCGCGCGTCGTGTCGCCGGCCGAGGACGTGCGGGTCGTCGTGCTGCGCACCGGCGTGACCGTCACGCCCGGCGACGTCGCCCGTCTCGTCGCCGTCGCCCGCGAGCAGACGCGCAGCTACCAGCGCGGGCGCGAGCGCTTCCGCGAGCGGCTGGCCGACTGGGTCGGCACGCGCGCCATCGAGAGCGCCCGGGCGCTGGTCGCCACGCACGAGGAGGTGATGGTCGCCGTCCGCGCCAACAAGGAGTTCCAGCGGCTGGCCAACCAGGCGTGGCCGCGGGTGACCGGTGAGCAGCTGTTCGCGATGGTGTCGAAGAACCGCAAGCGGTTGGTCGCCGCCGCGGACGGACTGCTGGACGACACCGAGGTCGACCTCCTCCTCGCCGACGGCGCGAGCGACCTGAAGGCCTTGCGCCGCAGCGACGTCCCGCTGCTCGACGAGGCGCGCTGGCTCGTCGATCCCGACCTGCGCACCTACGGCCATGTGATCGTCGACGAGGCGCAGAACCTCACGCCGATGGAGCTGCGGATGGCGGTGCGCCGGGCGCGCGGGCAGGCGCTGACGATCATGGGCGACATCGCGCAGCGCACCTCGGACGCCGAGCTGGACTCGTGGGGCGGCGTGCTGACCGCCGCGGGCGTCGCCCGCTCCCAGATCCGCGACCTCGCCGTCAGCTACCGCGTGCCCGACGACTTCCTGCGGATCGCCGCGACCGTCGCGCCGCCCGGCACGGTCGCCCCGCGCGGCGTGCGCGAGGCCGCGTGGCCGGCGGTCGCGGTGCGGACCGCGCCGGACGCGCTGGCCGAGACGGCCGTGGAGGTCGCGCGCCGGCTGGGCGAGGCGGTCGGCGGTAGCGTCGGCGTCGTCGCGCCGGCCGTGCACCGCGACGCGCTTGCCGCCGTCTTGCACACCGGCGAGGTCACCGACCACCTGTCGGGCGCGGTCGATCTCCTGAGCCTCGCGTCGATCAAGGGGCTGGAGTTCGACGCGGTGCTCGTCGTCGATCCCGCCGCGATCCTCGCCGAGCGCCCCGACGGCGGGGCCGGCGGCCTCTACACCGCGCTGACGCGCTCGACCCGCGCGCTGGCCATCGTCTCCGACGACGACCTGCCCGCGGAGCTCGGCGCGTCACCCGACCTGCACCACCTCGCGCCGGGCGACGGCGCCGCGCTCACCGCCTGGCTCAGCGCGCCGGCTGGGCCACCGGCTGGGTGATCCGCAGCCGGTTGCCGAACGGGTCGCGCAGGCCGAAGTCGATGCCGTAGTCGCGCTGCGTCGGCTCCTCGGTCAGGTCGACGTCCATGGCCTTCAGCGCGTCGTAGGTCGCCTGGGCGTCGTCGGTGTTCAGGACGAACCAGCCGCCGCCCGCGCCCTTGCTGATCAGCTCGCGGGCCTGCTCGCCGGTCGCGTCGTCCATCGACGGCGGGCCGGGGTTCTCGAGGAGGAGCTCGCGGGAGTCGCCGGGGACGCGCACGGTCAGCCAGCGCATGAAGCCGAGGTCGGCGTCGGTGCCGACCTCGAACCCGAGCTTGCCGACGTAGAAGTCCAGGGCCTCGTCCTGGTCGAGGACGTAGATGGAGGAGATGCTGATGGAGGAGAACATGGGCCGCTGACGCTAACCCAGCGCCGGGGCGCGCGCTTCTCCGAAACTGCTCGGTCGCGTCCAGGCCATCGTGAAGCAGTTCGGCACGTCGGCCGGCGGGGCCGCGCCCCGGCGGAAGGCCGAGGGCGACGTCCCCACGACCGTGCGGAACGTTCGGCTGAACGTGCCGAGGCTCGTGAACCCGACGTCGAGGCAGATCTCGGTGACGCTGCGGTCGGTCGTGCGGAGCAGGTGCATCGCGCGCTCGATCCGGCGGCGCTGGAGGTAGCGGTGCGGCGTCTCGCCGAAGGTCGCGCGGAAGGTCCGGATGAAGTGCGCCTCGGAGACGTGCGCGAGCCGGGCGAGCGTCGGGACGTCCAGCGGCTGGGCGTACGTGCGGTCCATCGCGTCGCGCGCCCGCAGCAGACGGCGGTTGGACTCCTCGACGGCGCGGCTCATCGCCACGGATCTCACCACGTCGCGCGGCGCGATGCGAGAATCGTGCGTGCGATGACCAGCGAGCTCCCCCGTCCCGTCCAGGCGGCCGTCGACGCCGCCAACGCCAACGACCTCCCGGCGTTCCTGAAGTCCTTCACGCCCGACGGCGTGGTCGACGACTGGGGCCGCGAGTTCCGCGGCCCCGACGCCATCGCCGGCTGGAGCGACAAGGAGTTCATCGGCGCGCAGGTCTCGCTGGAGGTGACCGAGGTCACGACCGCCGGCGACGACGTGACCGTCACCGCCCAGGTCGGCGGCAACGGCTTCAACGGCCCGTCGCACTTCACGTTCCGGGTCGCGGGCGACCGCGTCGCGCGGATGACGATCCGGGCGTAGCGGTCGCGGCGCGCCCCGCGGGCTCCTACCGGTGCCCGGCGCCGTCGTCGTGGCCGCCGCGGTGCTGGAGCTCGCCGCGGTGGTGATGGTGGTGCTTGCCGTGGTGGTGGCGGTGGTGGGCGTGCGTCGTGGTGGTGTGGACGCCGTGGTCGTCGCCGGCGTCGTGGCCGGCGGGATCGTCGGCACCGTGGCGGGCGAGCGCGCTGGGGGCGGCGCCGGCCAGGCCGAGGGCGGCGATGGCGAGCGTGGCGGGGATCGTGCGACGGAGCATCTGATGCCTCCTGGTTTGAGGGATGGAATCCGGTGTTGTGCTCACCGTTGCGCCGCGGCGGTCTCGGTTTCCATGAGACAAACGTCGCACCGGCGCCCGCGCCGCCCCGCCGACGGGCACCATGTGCGGCGATGCTCGTCCCCGACGGACCCCGCGCCGACGGCGCCACGGCCGCCGCCGCCCCGCCGAGCGCGACCTCCGCGGTCGCCCGCTTCATGCTGGGCTCGCTGGCCGCGATCGCCGTCGTGGTCATCGGCGGGTTCTTCGCGCTGCGGTCGGTCACCGTCCGCGAGGCCGAGCGCGACACGCGCGAGCGCGTCGTCCTGCAGGGCGCGCTGGTCGAGGGCTCGGGCCTGCGCGACGGGATCCTCACCGGCGATCCCGCGGCGCGCATCCACCTCGACGACGTCGTCCAGGGCCGGCTGCTGAGCCCGTCGGTCGTCCGCGTCAAGCTCTGGTCGCGCGACGGCCGCATCCTCTACTCCGACGAGCCGGCGATCATCGGCAAGCGCTTCGGCCTCGGCGCGGAGGAGCGCGAGCTGTTCACCAAGGGCGGCTCCGACGCCGAGCTGAGCGACCTCACCAAGCCCGAGAACCAGTACGAGCGCCAGGAGGGCAAGCTCCTGGAGGCGCACACGGTGATCCGCACGCCCAACGGCACGCCGGTGCTGTTCGAGACCTATCAGCGCTTCGATGCCCTGAGCGCCAGCGGCTCGCGGCTGCTGCGCGCGCTCGCGCCGACGCTGCTCGCGGCGCTGGCCGTGCTGCTGCTCGTCCAGGCGCCGCTGGCGTTCTCGCTCGCCCGCCGCCTGCAGCGCGGCCACCGCGAGCGCGAGCGCCTGCTGGAGCGGGCGATCGAGGCCTCCGACACCGAGCGCCGGCGCATCGCCGCCGACCTGCACGACGGCGTGGTGCAGGACCTCGCGGGCGTCGCGTTCGGGCTCGCGCCGCTGGCCGACGGCGCCGAGCGGCGCGGCGACGCGGCCGAGGCGGCGGCGCTGCGCGAGAGCACCGGACGCCTGCGCCAGGGCGTCCGCTCGCTGCGCACGCTGCTGGTCGAGATCCATCCGCCGAGCCTGGAGTCCGCCGGCCTGGAGGCGACGCTCAACGATCTGCTCAGCCCGCTGGCCGCCGACGGCGTCGCCACCGAGCTGCACGTCGACGCGCACGTCGCCGCGGGATCGAACGGCGCCGACGCGCTGGTCTACCGCGTCGCCCGCGAGGCGCTGCGCAACGTGCGCGCGCACGCCGAGGCGAGCAGCGTCCGCGTGGAGGTCGTGCGGCCCGCGCCGCAGACGATCCGCCTGACCGTCGCCGACGACGGCCGCGGCTTCGACGGCGACCGCCGCGCCGAGCGCGCCGCCGACGGCCACGTCGGCCTCAGCCTGCTGGAGGAGCTCGTCGTGCAGGCGGGCGGAACGCTCAGCGTCACCGCGCGCCCCGGCGCCGGGACGACCGTCACCCTGGAGGTCCCCACCGCATGATCCGCGTCGTGCTCGCCGACGACCACGGCGTCATCCGTGACGGCCTCGGCCGGCTCATCGCCGCGCT
>DASYBY010000218.1:0-13749 GCA_036500525.1 Baekduia sp.
ACGTCGAAGCTCACCTCGATCCGCGACGCCGTGACGTTGGCGTGCTGGCCGCCGGGACCCGACGAGCGGCTCGCGCGGATCGTGATCTCGTCGAGCGGGATGCGCACGGAGCGCGTCGGCTGGAGGGCGTCCGGGGTCACCGTGCTGGACATCCTCGCAGGGCGGGCGGGAGAGCTTCAGACCTCCTGGCGATCGCGCGCGGCGCACACGATGCGCACGACCTCCTCGGGGTCGTCGGTGAGGCGCAGCCGGTCGGGGTCGTCGGCGTCGATCACGTTGTCGGCGACCAGGCGCTCGCGGACCCACGTGGCCAGCCCGCCCCAGAACTCGGTGCCGACCAACACGATGGGGAAGTCGCGGATCTTGTCGACCTGCTCGAGCACGAGCGCCTCGAACAGCTCGTCCAGCGTGCCGAAGCCCCCGGGCATGACCACGAACGCCGTCGCGTAGCGGACGAACATCAGCTTCCGCGTGAAGAAGAAGGAGAACGTCAGCGTGATGTCCTGGTACGCGTTCGGCCCCTGCTCGAACGGCAGGATGATGTTCAACCCGACCGAGGGGGCGCCGGCGTCGCGCGCGCCGCGGTTGGCCGCCTCCATGATCCCGGGGCCGCCGCCGGTGATGATCCCCATCCGGGCCTCGCCCAGGCGCCGCGCGATGTCGCGGGCCAGCGCGTAGTTGGGGTGGTCGATCGGCGTGCGGGCCGAGCCGAAGAACGAGACCGCGGGCCCGAGGTCGCGGAGCGCGCCGAAGCCCGCCTCCAGCTCGGCGTCGACGCGCGCGATGCGCTCGGCCTCGGTGCGGGTGGCGAGGACCGCGCGGCGCTTGGTGCCGAGCAGCTCCTCGTCGGGCGTGGCCGGCGGGCGGGGACGGTGGTCGCTCACGCGCGCCATTCTGGCCGACGACGGTGCGACGGGCGGGCACGGGGGCGGATCGCTCGCCCGTGCCCGCCGTCGCGGTACCCCTGCGTGAGGTGAAGTCCTACAGCCCCGTCGGGTGCGTGACGGTGTAGCCGCTGCTGGAGCGCATGTCGGCCTGCCAGCGCGTGCCGGCCTTGTCGCGGCCGCTGGTGTCGAAGCGCAGCCCGGCGACGACCATGAACATGTGGCCGGCGTTGGAGTACACCGTGACCCATTGGCCGGAGCCCGGATCGCCCCAGGTCTCGAAGCCGCCCGACGGCATCGAGGTGTCGAGCAGGCCCGCGCCGTGGAGCGCGTAGGAGACCGAGCCCGAGCAGTCGTAGCCGCTGTCGGTCCACTTGCCGTGACCGCCGCCGTAGTGGTAGGGCATCTTGGCGATCGCGTTGCCCGCGGCGATGATCTGCTGGACCTGCGCGGGCGCGCTGGCCGGGGCGATGGCCAGGCCGTCGCTGCCGACGGTCGCCTTGTCGCCGGGGCCGAGCGCGGCGGGCGTCGTCGGCGTGGCCGGGGCGACGCCGGAGTCGCCGTCGACCAGCGAGCGGAGCAGGTCGATGTCGTTGGCGTCGATGACGCCGTCGGCGGTCTGCTGCTGGTCGGCCTCGAAGGTCTTGACGGCCTTCGCGGTGCCGGCGCCGAACTCGCCGTCGACGGAGGTGGCGAAGCCGGCGCGGCTGAGGAAGTCCTGGAGGATCCGCACGTCGTGGCCGCTCATGCCCTTGCGCAGCGGGATCCGGTCGCCGAGGTGCTGCGTGCTGCCCGTGGAGCGGACGTTGAAGCCGCCGGCGGTGTTCTTGGCGGCCGAGCCGTCGGTCGCGTGGCGCAGCGCCGAGAGCGTGGAGGCGGTGGCGACGCCCGTGGCCTTGAGGTTGGCGGCGCGCTGGAAGCGGCGCACGGTGCTGACCGTCGACGGGCCGTACTCACCGTCGGTGCCGGTCTTGAAGCCGGCGGCGCCGAGAAGGGTCTGCAGCGCCTTGACGCGCGTGCCGTGATCGCCGGAGCGCAGCGTCCCGGAGCCGATGTGCGAGGCGGCGGAGGCCGTGGCGCGCGACGTGGTCGCGGGCGTCGCGGCGGTCGGGGTCACGCCGGCGGCGGGCGGTGCGGTGCTCGTGGCCGGCGGCACGGTGGTCGACGCCGGGGTGCTGCTCGTGGGGGACGCGCCGCCGGTGGCGGCCGTCGCATCAGCCTCCGCGAGCGCGGGGACGGACAGCGCGCAGGCCGCGGCAACGGCTACGCCTAAGACGGACGAACGGAACGACGACGGCGGCAACGGGTGGGCTCCCTCTCTTTGAACAAGGCGCCTACGGGGTTAGCTGTCGGGCTCGCGCCAAGAGAGTGGCGCTACGTCGCGAGTTCGCGATGATTCGCCCCGGACCGGATGACTCCGGCCAGTGGGTCCCCCGCTCCCCGACGAACAGCTCGCCGGGGATTCGGCTGGTGCAAACGACCGGCGGGAGAGTAGCGAAGGACGCCGACGGATGTCGGCGCCGGTCGTCATAACGTGGTTCGCGCGGCTACTGCAGGGCGGCGAGCGCCAGCGCCAGGGCCACTTCGGCCCGGGACTTCAGCGACGAGACGAGCACGAACTCGCCCGGGTTATGCGCCGCGCCGCCGCGCGGGCCGAGCCCGTCGACGGTCAGCGGGATCGAGGCGGCGAAGTGGCTGGCGTCGCTCGCGCCCCCGCGCTGCGCGGCGACGATCGGCCGGCCGAGCAGCTCGGCGGCGCGGGCCAGCAGCGGCGCGGTCGGCTCGCGCGCGTCCATCCCGGGCCACTCGCGCACGAGGCGCGCGGCCAGCTGCGCGCCGCCGACCTCGGCCGGCACGGCGTCGAGCACCCGCGCGAAGGCGTCGAGGCGGTCGGCGCGGACGTCGGCGATGAGCCGGCCCGCGGCGGGGACCACGTTGAACGCGTCGCCGCTGCTGACGACGGTCGGCACGGCGGTGAGGTGGTCGGGGCCCTGCGGGTCGTGTTGGGCGGCGATCTCCTGCGCGGCGGTCGCCAGCGCCAGCAGCGCGTTGATGCCCTTGTCGGGCGCCGAGCCGGAGTGCGAGCTGCGGCCGGTGGCCAGCACCTCGACGGTGCCCGCGGCCTTGCGCTTGACGACCACGGCGTCGTCGCCGTCGGCCGTGCGCTCGCCCGCCTCGAAGCACAGGCACGCGTCGTAGCCGGCGAAGCGCTGCACGTGCCCGAACGGCCCGACGCGCCACTCCTCGTCGACGACGAGCAGCAGCGACACCTCGGCGAACAGCTCGGGGCGCTGCGCCAGGGCGCGCAGGACGCCCAGCGCCAGGACGTCGCCGCCCTTCATGTCCACCGTGCCCGAGCCGTAGAGGCGGTCGGCGTTGTCGGGGTCGCGCTCCAGCGGCCGGTGCTCGGCGTGGGCGACGACCGTGTCGAGGTGGCCGAGCAGCAGGACGCGGCGCGTGCCGGTCCCGCGTACGCGCGCGAGGAGATCCGGCGCGTGGTCGGGCGACGAGCACGGCACGTGCTCGATCTCCGCCCCGTCGGGGAGCAGCGCGGCGGCGATGGCCGCGGCCTCCTGCGCGCCCGGGACGTCGCCCGACGGCGACGAGACCCCGACCAGCGCTTCGAGCTCCCGCTCGGCGCGCGCGGCGATCGATGCTGAACTTTCGGCGATCCAGTGGTCCACGGTTTCCCTACAGTGCCACGTCATGGCCAAGGGACCCCGCGTGGGCGACGTCGCACCCGACTTCGAGCTGGAGGGAACCGAGGGCCGGTTCCGCCTCAGCGAGCACCGCGGCCGCCGGGTCGTGCTGCTCTTCTACCCGGGCGACGAGACGCCGGTGTGCACCAAGCAGTTCTGCTCCTACCGCGACCGCGCCGAGGACATGTCGGCGCTCGACGCCACCGTGATCGGCATCTCCGGGCAGGACGTCGCGAGCCACGTGGAGTTCACGTCACACCACGGCCTGACCGTGCCGCTGCT
The DNA here is from genome assembly GCA_036500525.1 of Baekduia sp. Classification (GTDB taxonomy): domain Bacteria; phylum Actinomycetota; class Thermoleophilia; order Solirubrobacterales; family Solirubrobacteraceae; genus Baekduia. Next base: position 3,866 of record DASYBY010000218.1, read on the forward strand.
CGCCGACCCCGACAAGACGGTCGCCCGAGCGTTCGGCGTGACCCGTCCGGTCCTCGGCACCCAGCGCGCCACCTTCATCATCGATGAAGGCGGCACCGTGGTCTGGTGCAAGATCCACGCGCTCGGCCTGGACTACGTGTCCGTGGACGAGCTGACCGCGGCGCTGGCGTCGGTGACGACAGCGCCGCAGCCCGGGCGCTAGCTAGCCCAGCACCGCTTCGAGGCGGGCCTCGAGGGCGCCGGCGATCGCGTCGCGCACCGGTCCCGCCGAGTAGCGCTCGACGATCGCGGCGAGGAAGCCCTCGACGACCAGACGCTCCGCCGTCGTCTTCGACAGCCCGCGCGACCGGAGGTAGAAGATCTGCTCCGGGTCGATCTGGGCGATCGCCGCGGCGTGCGTGCAGCGAACGTCGTCGGCCAGGATCTCCAGGCCGGGGATCGCGTCGGCGTGGGCCTTCTTGCCGAGCAGCAGGTTGCGCGCCTCCTGGAAGGCGTCGGTGCGCTGCGCGGTGGGATCGACCTTGATCATCCCGCGCCACACGGCCGACGAGCGGCCGCTGATGAGGCCGCGGAAGGCCAGGTCGGAGACCGTGTCCGGCCCGACGTGCTCCTGCAGCGTGTCGTAGTCGATGTGCTGGCGACCGCGCGTGGCGTAGGCGCCGGTGACCTTGGCGTGCGAGCCCTGGCCGTCGAGCGTCGTCTCCAGGAAGACCTTGCCGTTGCCGCCGCCGAAGGCGAGCGTCGTCCAGTCCAGGTGCGCGTCGCGGCCGACGATCGCGCGCTGCCCGCCGAAGACCCAGGTCTTCTCGTTGACGTTCTGCGCGCCGATGTAGTGCAGCGTCGCGTTCTGGCCCACGACCAGCTCGACGGCGCCGTTGACGACCGCCTCCTCGTCGTGCGAGGAGATGACCTGGTCCCAGACCTCGGCCTCGGCGCCCTCGTCCAGCACGACGAGCGTGCGGTGGTGCAGGGCGGTGCCGGGCTTGTCCTGGACCGTCGTGATGACGATCGGCGCCTCGACCTTGACGTTGCGTGGCACGTAGACCAGCGTCCCGTCGGTCCACTCGTCGGCGTTGAGCTTGGCGAAGAACGACGGGCGCACGACCGTGCCGAAGTGCCGGCCGACGACGTCGGCGTGGCGCTCCAGCGCCACGCGCAGCGGCGCGATGATCGGGCCTTCGACGCCGTCCCCACCCACCCGCTCGTCGGACGGGAAGATCCCGTCCTCCGGGTCAAACAGCGCCTCCCCGGCGGAGGCCGGGCCGGCCGCGGCGGTCGGGAACGCCGCGAGGTCCAGCTTGTCGATGGGCGTGAACTCCCAGCCGGGCGTGCCCTTGAACGCGGGCAGGTCGGTGTGGAGCTGCGGCACGGATGCCGCGGTCGCGCTAGCCAATGGAGCCCTCCATCTGCAGCTCGATCAGCCGGTTCATCTCGATGGCGTACTCCATCGGGAGCTCCTTGACGATCGGCTCGATGAAGCCGTTGACGATCAGCTTGCCGGCCTCTTCCTCGGTCAGCCCGTGCGACATGAGGTAGAACAGCTGCTCGTCGCCGACCTTGGAGACCGTGGCCTCGTGGCCGACGTCGACGTCGTCCTCGCCGATGCGGATCGTCGGGTAGGTGTCGGAGCGGGAGTGCTCGTCGAGCAGCAGCGCGTCGCAGACGACCTTGGACTTCGAGCCGTGCGCGCCCTTGGCGACCTCGAGCAGGCCGCGGTACGAGGAGCGCCCGCCGTCCTTGGAGATCGACTTGGCGAAGATGTTGCTCGTCGTGTTCGGCGCGGCGTGGATGATCTTGGCGCCCGCGTCCTGGTGCTGGCCCTCGCCGGCGAAGGCGATCGACAGGACCTCGCCGTGGGCGCGCTCGCCCATCAGGTAGACGGCCGGGTACTTCATCGTCAACTTGGAGCCGAGGTTGCAGTCGACCCACTCGACCGTCGCGTCGGTCTCGGCGATCGCGCGCTTGGTGACCAGGTTGTACACGTTGTTCGACCAGTTCTGGACGGTCGTGTAGCGGATCCGGGCACCGGGCTTGGCGATCAGCTCGACCACCGCGGAGTGCAGCGAGTCACCGCTGTAGGTCGGGGCCGTGCAGCCCTCGACGTAGTGCACGTAGCTGCCCTCGTCGGCGATGATGATCGTCCGCTCGAACTGGCCCATGTTCTCCGTGTTGATGCGGAAGTAGGCCTGCAGCGGCATCTCGACGTGGACGCCCGGCGGGACGTAGACGAACGAGCCGCCCGACCACACAGCGCTGTTGAGCGATGCGAGCTTGTTGTCGTTGGGCGGGATGATCGTCGCGAAGTACTGCTTGACGAGATCCTCGTGCTCGCGGAGCGCGGTGTCCATGTCGGTGAAGATCACGCCCTGCTTCTCGAGCTCTTCGTTGACCTGGTGGTAGACGACCTCGGACTCGTACTGCGCGCCGACGCCGGCGAGGAAGTTGCGCTCGGCCTCCGGGATGCCCAGGCGGTCGAACGTCTTCTTGACGTCCTCGGGGACGTCGTCCCAGGAGCGCTCGGAGCGCTCGGACGCGCGGACGAAGTAGTGGATGTCGTCGTAGTCGACGTCCGCCAGCATCGGGCTGCCCCAGGTGGGCTGCGGGCGGGCGAGGAAGTACTCCAGCGCCTTCAGGCGGAAGTCCCGCATCCACTGCGGCTCGCTCTTGAACTCGGAGATCTTCTCGACGATCTCGCGGTTCAGTCCCTTGGGGGCCTTGTAGAGGTAGTTCTCCGCATCGTGGAAGCCGTAGCGCTCGGTGTAGTCGGAGCCGAGGCTCCGCAGCGCTGCTTCATCGGCGGTCAGGACCTTGGTGGACTCGGACGTGGGCGTGGCAGCCATGGGCTACTCGACCTCCAGCTTGATCAGGTCGCCGTCGATGCGCACCGGGAAGATCTCGATGGGCTCGTAGGCAGGAAGGGTCTTGGGAACTCCGGTCCGCAGGTCGAACAGCGAGCCATGACGAGGGCACTCGATGGTGCAGTCGTCCTGGTGCAGCACGCCTTCGGCGAGCGGTCCGTCGTCATGCGAGCAGCGATCCTCGATCGCGTAGAGCGTGCCGCCGCAGTTGACGACGGCGATCTCGAGGTCCTCCCATTCCACGGTGCGCATGGCACCGGGGGGGAGCTCGCTGACGGGGCAGATGTCGATGGATTCAGGCAACGGTGGCAAATCCGACTTTCGTAGGTGGGATTGTACCGAGAGAGACGGCGCGGCCCTCGTCCGGCGGGCGCGTGACACTCCGTCGCGTGAGCGTGTACCCCCACCACCCCGTGCGGCGCGTGGTCCGCGGCGCGCGGATGACGGTGCGCGCCGAGACGCCGGCCCACGCCGATCTCCGCAGCCGCATCGTGGGCGTGACGCTGCTGAGCGTCGTGCTGGACGTCCTCGCCGCCGGGATCGCGTGGTGGCTGGAGCACGGCCGCGGGGAGATCACGACCTTCCCCGACGCGCTGTTCTGGACGACCACCCAGATGCTCACGGTCTCGTCGCAGTTCCCCAACCCGCTGACCGCCGGCGGCAAGGTCCTCGACGTCGGGCTGGAGCTCTACGCGCTGGTCGTCGTGACCTCGGTGGCGGGCGCGTTCGCGTCCTTCTTCCACCACCGCACGCTGGAGCGCAAGTCCCACGCGGAGGCGCCGCAGGCGTAACGTCGGGCGCGGAGGGATCCGCGTGGACCGTGGCACCGTGTACATCCGGCTGCTGGGCGGCTTCTCGGTCGAGGTCGACGGAGCGCCGATCGGCGACCGCACGTGGCGCCTGCGCAAGGCGCGGACGCTGGTCAAGGTCGCCGCGCTGGCGCCCGGACGGCGCGTCCACCGCGACGTGGTGGTCGAGCTGCTGTGGCCCGATCGCCCGGCGACCGCCGGCGCCAACAACCTCCATCAGACGCTCTACGCGGCGCGGCGGGCCCTCGGCGATCCGGCCGCGCTGACGCTCGCCGACGACGTGCTCGCGCTGAGCCCGGCGGCGCGGATCGACGTCGAGGAGTTCGAGCGCGCCGCGGCCGACGGCGACCCCGAGGCCGCGCTCGCGCTCTACCCCGGCGAGCTGCTGCCCGAGGATCGCTTCGAGCCGTGGACCGAGGGCCGGCGCGCCGCCCTGGCCGAGCTGCAGCTGCAGCTGTGCGTCCGGGCCGCCGCGGGCCACGCCGCGCGGGGCGACTCCGCGACGGGGATCGCCCTGCTGGCCCGCGCCGCTGCCGACGCGCCGCGGTACGAGCCGGTGCGCCGAGCGCTGATGGAGGCGCTGGCCGCCGCCGGGCGCCGGCAGGACGCGCTCGCCCAGTTCGAGCAGCTGCGCGACGCGCTGCGCGCCCACAACGAGGCCGACCCCGATCCGGAGACGCGGGCGCTGTACCGGGATCTGCTGGGCGACCACGACCGCGGCCCGCCGCGCCGCCGCCATCCGCCGCTGCCGGTGTCGCTGACGAGCTTCGTGGGGCGCGAGCGCGAGCTGCTGGAGGTCCACCGGCTGCTGGCGCGCACCCGGCTGCTGACGCTCATCGGCCCCGGCGGCGTGGGCAAGACGCGCCTCGCGCTGCAGGCGGCCGGAACGCTCGCCACCCCGCCGCCCGGCGGGGCGTGGCTGATCGACCTCGGCCGCCTGCACGACCCGGCGCTGGTCGCCCAGGAGGTCGCGACGACGCTCGGCCTGCCGATCCCCGCCAACCGCCCGGCGCTCGACGCGCTCGTCGCGCACCTCGCGGGCGCGGGCGCCGTGCTCGTCGTCCTCGACACCTGCGAGCACCTGCTCGACGCGTGCGCGCACCTGGCCGAGGCGCTGCTGGGCGCCGGTCCGGACGTCCGGCTGCTGGCGACCAGCCGCGAGCCGCTGCGCTGCGCGGCCGAGGTCGCGTGGCGCGTCCCGTCGCTGGCCGAGGCGCCCGCGCTCTTCCGCGAGCGCGCCGCCGCGGTCACCGGCGCCCGCGCGCCGTCCGGCCCCGACCAGGACGAGCTGATCGAGGAGATCTGCTGGCGGCTGGACCGCATGCCGCTGGCGATCGAGCTGGCCGCGGCGCGCACGGGCGCGCTGACGCTGGAGCAGCTCGCCGCGCGCCTCGGCGGCTCGCTCGACGTGCTGAGCGCCGGCTCCCGCACGGCGCTGACGCGCCAGCAGACGCTGCGCGCCACGATCGACTGGAGCCACGAGCTGCTCACCGGCGACGAGCGCGTCCTGTTCCGGCGGCTGGCCGTCTTCGCGGGCGGCTGCACGCTGGAGGCGGCCGAGGCGGTCACGGCGGGCGGCGCGATCCCGCACCGCCGGGTCGCCGACCTCGTCGCGCGGCTGGTCGAGAAGTCGCTGCTGGCCGCCGAGGGCGAGCGGTTCCGCTACGTCGACACGATCCGCCAGTTCGCCGACGAGCGGCTGAGCGCCGCGGGCGAGCGCGACGCCGTCGCGCGCCGCCACCTCGACTGGTGCCTGGCGCTGGCCCGCGAGCACGATCCGCTCACCGCCACCGCGGGCCGCTCGCTCCGCACCCTCGAAGACGACCACGACAACTTGCGCGCCGCTCTCGCCTTCGCGCTCGCCCGCGATCCCCCGGCCGCGCTCGCGCTCGCCACCCAGCTGTGGCGGTTCTGGCTCGATCGCTCCTGGTTCGTCGAGGGCACGCGCTGGATGGACGCGGTGCTCGACGCCGCGCCGCAGCGCACCGCGCTGCGCGTCGAGGCGCTGCTGGCCGCCTCGGGCCTGGCGCTCCGCCGTGGCGATCCCGACACCTACCTGCGGCGCATGGACGAGACGCTGGAGATCCACGACGGGCTCGACGACCCGGCCGCCGCCGCCGAGACGCGGCTGCAGCACGCGCTGTTCGACTCCTACGTCCGCGCGTCCGAGCGCTCGGTGCGCTTCTTCGCCGGGGCGATCGTCACGGCCGAGCGCCTGGACCGGCCCGCGCTGGCGGCCGCCGCGACGCACGCGTCGGCCGTCGTGCCGTGGCAGCGCTCCGACCTGGCCGGCGCCGAGGCGCGGCTGCGCGACGCGATCGCCCGGCTGCGCGCGCTGCCGGAGCGCGGCGAGCGGTTCCTGGACGCCGTCACGTTCGGGATGCTCCCGCTGCCGGAGGGCGCCGGCGGCGGGCGGCGCCTGATGTGGGAGGCGACGCTCTTCTCGTTCCGTCGTTACTCGCGCGACCCCGCGCTGGGGTTGGCCTACAACAACCTCGCCTGGGTCCTGCGGTCGCGGGGCGATCTCGCGGGCGCGCGCGAGGCGCTCGGTGCGGCGCTGCCGCTGTTCCGCGGCGCCGGCGAGCGCAGCGGCGAGGCGCTGACGCTCGCCCACCGCGGGCACCTCGCGCGCAGCAGCGGCGACCTGCCGGCGGCGCGCCGCGACCTGGAGGCCGCGCTGGCGCTGCGCGGCGAGCTGGGCGAGCAGCGCGACGCGGCGGTCGCGCTGCTCGGGGTCGGCCTCGTGCTCGGCGCGTCCGGGGAGGCGATGGCGGCCCGCCGCGCGTTCGCGGGCGCGCTGCAGCACTTCGAGGCGACCGACGACCTGCCGGCGATGGCGGGCGCCCGCGGCGACTGGGCCGTGTTCGAGGAGCGCTACGGCGACCTGGAGCGGGCGCGCGACCTGTACGCCTCCGCCGCGGAGCTGCTGCGCGCGCAGCAGCTCGCGCGCCACGAGGCGTGGTGCATCGTCGGCCTGCTGGGGGCCGCGCACGCGCTCGGCGAGGGCGGCGCCGAGGCCAACGTCGCGGCGGGCGAGCGGGCGCGGGCGGCGTTCGTGGCCGAGGGCGACGCGCGCGGCGTCGCGCAGATCGATGCGCAGCGCGCGCTAAGCGAGCGCAAAGAGGCCCGGACCTAAGGTCGCCGAGACCCACGGAACTCCCCTCCGAAAGGACTCCCATGAGCACCATCGACCGGCAGCACGGCGCCCTCGACCAGGGCACGCTGCAGGAGCTGCGCGACGGCCTGCGCGGCACCGCCATCGTCCCGGGCGACGCCGGCTACGACGAGGCCCGCCTCGTCTGGAACGGCATGTTCGACGAGCAGCGCCCCGCGGTCGTCGCCCGCTGCGCCGGCGTGGCCGACGTCATCCGCGCGGTGCAGTTCGCCCGCAGCGAGGGCCTGGAGATCGCCGTCCGCGGGACGGGCCACAGCATCCCCGGGTTCTCCGCCAGCGACGGCGGCATCGTGATCGACCTCGGCCCGATGAAGGGCGCGCGGGTCGACCCCGCGCGGCGGCGCGTCACCGCGCAGGCCGGGATGCAGTGGCACGAGCTCGACCACGAGACGCAGGCGTTCGGCCTGGCGTCGACCGGCGGCCTCGTCTCCACGACCGGCATCGCGGGCTTCACGCTCGGCGGCGGGATCGGGCACCTCGTGCGCTCCCAGGGCCTGTCGTGCGACCGGCTGATCGGGGCCGACCTGGTCACGGCCGACGGGCGCCTCGTGCGCGCCGGCATGGGCTCCGACGAGGAGTCCGAGCTGCTGTGGGCGCTGAAGGGCGGCGGCGGGAACTTCGGCGTCGTCACGTCGCTGGACTTCCAGCTCGAGCCGGTCGGGCCGATGGTCTACGGCGGCGCGCTCTTCTTCGAGGGCGACCGCGCCGGCGACCTGCTGCGCTTCTTCCGCGACTGGAGCGCGGCGGGGCTCCCGGATGAGCTGACGCCGCTGGTGAACCTGACGACCGCGCCGCCCGCGCCGTTCCTCCCGGAGTCGCTGCACGGCAAGCCGGTCGCCGCGGTCATCGCCTGCTGGGCCGGCCCGCTGGAGGACGGCGAGCGGCAGTTCGAGGCGCTCCGGGCACTCCCCGGGCTGGCCGTCGACCTGCTCGGGCCGATCCCGTACGTCGCGCTGCAGCAGCTCGTCGACCCGCTGTGGGCCCGCGGCGCGCGCAACCACATGAAGGCCGGCTACCTGTCCGACATCGAGGACGAGGCCATCGACCGGCTGGTCGCGGGGTTCGAGCGCAAGCCCTCGCCGCAGAGCGAGATCCACGTGCACCTGATGGGCGGGGCCGCCGGGCGCGTGCCGGCCGACGCCGCGGCCTTCCCCCACCGCGACGCGCCGTTCGTGTTGAACATCATCTCGCGCTGGGAGGACCCGGCCCTGGACGACGAGGCCCTGGCGTGGGGTCGCGACTTGTACGCCTCGGTCGGTGAGCACACCACCGGCGGCGCGTACATCAACTACCTCGACGACGAGGGCGCGAGCCGGGTCCGCGACGCCTACGGCGAGGAGAACTTCCGGCGCCTGCAGGCGGTCAAGGCGACCTACGACCCTGACAACGCGTTCCACCGCAACCAGAACATCACGCCCGCCCGCTGAGGGGTCAGACCCCTTTTCGCAGCCGCACTGCAACAAGGGGTCAGACCCCTTTTCGCAGCCGCACGGCAAGAAGGGGCTCGGGGGTCGTGGCGCCGCGGCGGCCGATGGCCGCGGCGGGGCCCGACCCCCTAGCCTCTGGCGGGCATGCCCGCTCCCGCTGTCAGCCGCAACACCGCCACGCGCGACGACCTGCGCAACGTGGCGATCATCGCGCACGTCGACCACGGCAAGACCACGCTGGTCGACGCCCTGCTCCGCCAGGCCGGCACGTTCCGCGAGGGAGCGACGCTCACCGATCGCGTCATGGACTCGATGGACCAGGAGCGCGAGCGCGGCATCACGATCCTCGCCAAGAACACCGCCATCCAGTACGGCGACATCAAGTTGAACATCATCGACACGCCCGGGCACGCGGACTTCGGCGGCGAGGTCGAGCGCGGGCTGACGATGGTCGACGGCGTGCTGCTGCTGGTCGACGCGTCCGAGGGGCCGCTCCCGCAGACGCGCTTCGTCCTGCGCAAGGCGCTGGAGAGCAAGCTGCCGGTCGTGTTGGTGGTCAACAAGATCGACCGCCCCGACGCGCGCATCGAGGAGGTCGTGCGCGAGGTCGAGGAGCTGTTCCTGGACCTCGACGCCCAGGAGGAGCAGCTCGAGTTCCCCATCGTCTTCACCAACGCGCGCGCCGGCACCGCGTCGATGGATCAGACGAAGCCGGGCGACTCGCTCAAGCCGCTGCTGGACCTGCTGGTCGAGACGGTGCCGCCGCCGTCCTACGACCCCGACCATCCCGCGCAGGCGCTGGTCACCAACCTCGACGCCGATCCGTACCTCGGCCGGCTGGCGATCTGCCGCGTGCGCCAGGGCACGATCCGCAAGGGCGACATCGGCTGGTGCCGCGCCGACGGCGAGACCGTCACGCGCGGTCGCATCAGCGAGCTCTTCCTCACCGACGGCCTGACGCGCGTGTCGGTGGACGCCGCCGGCCCGGGCGAGATCTGCGCCGCGGCCGGGCTGGAGGACGTGACGATCGGCGAGACGCTGGCCGACGTCGACGACCCGCGCCCGCTGCCGGTCCTCCACGTCGACGACCCGTCGATCGGCGTGACGATCGCCACCTCGACCTCGCCGTTCGCCGGCCGCGACGGCAACAAGCTGACCGCACGCCAGATCCAGGCGCGCCTGGACCAGGAGCTGATCGGCAACGTGTCGATCCGCGTCGAGCCGACCGACCGGCCGGACGCCTGGGAGGTCCAGGGCCGCGGCGAGCTGCAGCTGGCCGTGCTGGTCGAGACGATGCGCCGCGAGGGCTTCGAGCTGCTCGTCGGGCAGCCGCGCGTGGTCACCCGCGAGATCGACGGCCACGTCCACGAGCCGATGGAGCGGATGACGATCGACGTGCCCGAGGACTACGTCGGCGTCGTCACGCAGATGCTCGCGCTGCGCAAGGGCCGCATGGAGCAGATGAGCAACCACGGCACGGGCTGGGTCCGCATGGACTACCGCGTCCCGGCGCGCGGCCTGATCGGCTTCCGCACCGAGTTCCTCACCGAGACGCGCGGCACGGGGATCGCGCACAGCGTGAGCGACGGCATGGAGCCGTGGCACGGCGAGCTGC
>DASYBY010000219.1:0-2622 GCA_036500525.1 Baekduia sp.
CCTCGAGCTCCACGCGGCGCTCGGTCCGCAGCCGGTCAGCGACCCGCCCGACGATCAGGCGCGTGATGCGCTCCACGTGCTCCTCGCCCAGCGACGAGAACGTGACGACCTCGTCGATCCGGTTGAGGAACTCCGGCAGGAACGCGGCCTTGGCGGCCTCCAGCATCCGGTCGTCGTCCCGCGCGGGCGCCGCGGCGGTGAAGCCGAGCGAGCGCTTGGCGCGGCCGGCGCCGAGGTTCGACGTCATGACGATCACCGCGTTGGTGAAGTCCACCGTGCGGCCCTCGCCGTCGGTCAGGCGACCGTCGTCGAGCAGCTGCAGCAGGACGTTCCACACCTCGGGGTGCGCCTTCTCGATCTCGTCGAGCAGGATCACCGAGTACGGCCGCCGGCGCACCGGCTCGGTCAGCTGGCCGCCGTCGCCGTAGCCGACGTAGCCGGGCGGCGAGCCGATGAGGCGCGCGACCGTGTGCGGCTCGCGGTACTCGGACATGTCGATCCGGACCAGGGCGTCCTCGGTCGCGAACAGCCGCTCGCTCAGCGCCTTGACCAGCTCGGTCTTGCCGACGCCGGTGGGGCCGAGGAACAGGAACGAGCCCAGGGGCCGGTCCGGCTCCGACAGCCCGACGCGGGCACGGCGGATGGTGTCGGCGACCTTCTCGACCGCCTCGTCCTGGCCGACGACGCGCAGGTGCAGGTCGTCCTCCAGGTCCACCAGCCGCTGCAGCTCGCCGGCGACCAGCTCGCCCACCGGGATCCCGGTGCGCGCGGCGACCACCGCGGCGACCGCGGTCTCGCCCACGACGGGACGCTCGGGGACGTCGGGACCGGCGGCGTCGGCGGCGGCCAGGCGCTGCTTCAGCGTCGCGGCCCGCTCGTACTCCTCGGCCTCCACGGCGATGCGCAGCTCGTCGCGCAACGCGTCGACATCCGCCACGACGGGCGTCTGCAGGCGCAGCTTGGCGGCGGCCTGGTCGACCAGGTCGATGGCCTTGTCGGGCAGGTGCTGCTCGGTCAGGTAGCGATCGCTCAGGCGCGCGGCCGCGACCAGGGCGTCGTCGGTGATCTCGGCGCGGTGGTGCTCCTCGTAGGCGGAGCGCAGGCCGCGGAGGATCTCCACGGTCTCGTCCACCGAAGGCGCGTCGACGGTCACCGGCGAGAACCGGCGGGCCAGGGCGGCGTCGCGCTCGATCCGGCGGAACTCCGACAGCGTGGTCGCGCCGACCATCTGCAGCTCGCCGCGGGCGAGCATCGGCTTGAGCAGGTTGGCGGCGTCCATCGCGCCCTCGGCGCCACCGGCGCCCAGGATCGTGTGGAGCTCGTCGACGAACAGGACGATGCGGCCCTCGGAGGCGACGACCTCGGCGAGGACGGCCTTCAGGCGCTGCTCGAACTGGCCGCGGAACTGGCTGCCGGCGACGAGGCTGCCGAGGTCGAGCGCCACGACGCGGGCGTCGCGGAGCGTCTCGGGGACGTCGTCCTGCGTGATGCGCAGCGCGAGCCCCTCGACGATGGCCGTCTTGCCGACGCCGGCCTCGCCGATGAGGACGGCGTTGTTCTTGCGGCGACGGGCGAGGATCTCGACCGTCTGCTCGATCTCGTCGTGGCGTCCGATGACCGGGTCGATCCGGCCGTCGCGGGCGTCGTGGGTGAGGTCACGGCCGAACTCGTCCAGCGCGGGCGTGGCCGACTGGGGCTGCTGTTCGGGGGTGGCGCGGAGGGCGCCGGCGTTGGGCACGCCGAGGCCGCCGGCCGACCGGCCGCCGCCCTGCATGAGCTCACGGGCGCAGACCTCGCACATCGCGGCCGCGCGGCGGCCGGTGTCGGTCGCGATGACCATGTGCATCGTCCCGGGGCGCTCGCCGCAGACGGCGCAGGGCGTGATGTTGAAGGAGGGCTGTTCAGGCATGTTTTGTCGTCTCTCGGATGAAAATCTGATGCGAACGGACTCAAGTGTAGCGACATGAGACCATGTCTCGCGATGACGTCCGTCTACCGACGTACCGGGGCCGATCCGCCCTTCGGCGATCCCCTCCGGCCCCACGGCGTCGCGATGGAAGGCTGGTTCTGGCGCTTCACCCAGCCGGGCTCGGGCGCGGTGGTGGTCGTGTTGGCCGGGGTCAACCGCGCGGCCGACGGGCGGGCGTGGGGGACCGTCGGACTGGCGGCGCATCCGGGCGGGTTCTCGCGCGCGGCGCTGGTCGAGACGGCGTCGGTGGACGACGGTGGGACGATCGCCATCGGTGGCGCGCTGGCCGCGGATCGTCGGTGCGTCCGGCTCGACCTGGGGGCCGACGCGCGGCTGGAGGTCGAGCTCGCGGCGCCGGTGGCCTGGCCGCGCCGCGCGTTCGGCGGGCTGGGCGCGGCGCACGCGGTGCCGGGGCTCAGCCAGTACTGGCATCCGTGGCTGCTGCACGCGCGGGTGCGCGGGTTCGCGATCGCCGGCGGGGTGCGGATCGACCTCGACGGCGCGGTCGCCTACGCGGAGAAGAACTGGTCCAACGGCGGCTTCCCGGAGGCGTGGTGGTGGGGCCAGGCCCACGGCTTCGAGGGCGACGAGGACGCGTGCGTCGCGTTCGCCGGCGGCCGGGCGGGGATCGGGCCGCTGCGGATGGTCGCGAC
>DASYBY010000220.1:0-2568 GCA_036500525.1 Baekduia sp.
GGCGAGCTGCGCCCCGTCTCCTGGGAGCGCGCGCTGGACGAGGCCGCGGGCGGTCTGCGCCGCGCCGCCGGGCGCGTCGGCGTCCTGGCCGGCGGCTCGACGACCAGCGAGGAGGGCTTCCTCCTCCAGCGCCTGGCGCGCGAGGTCCTCGGCACCAACGACCTCGACTCGCGCACCTACGACCAGGTCGGTCGCGACGGGCTGCTCGCCCTGCACGACCCGGCCCTGCAGGCCACGGTCCCGGACCTCGAGTTCGCCCACACGGTCCTCGTCCTCGGCGTCGAGCCGGTCGACGACATGCCGATCGTGGATCTCCGGATCCGCAAGGGCGTGCGCCGCAACCGCGTCAACCTCGCGGTCGCCACGAGCCGCCCGTCCTCCCTGGACCCCAACGCCGCGCAGGTCGTGCGCTTCGCCCCCGGCGACGAGCCGCGCGCCGCGTCGCTCATCGCCGCCGCGCTGCGCGGCGACGGCGAGGGGGCGGGTGAGGACGGTGTCCTGGCCGCGCTGGTCGCGCTGCTGCGCGACGGTGGCGAGGACGTCGTCGTCCTCTACGGCGAGCGCGTCCTGGCCGATCCGGCCGGCGCCGCCGCGCTGGTCGCCCTCGCCGACGCGCTGAACCTGCGCGACCGCGACGGCGCAGGCCTCCTCGGCGTGCCCGCCGCCGCCAACGCCCGCGGGCTGCGCGAGGCCGGCGTCCTGCCCTTCGCCGGTCCGGGCCTGGTGCCCGCGACCCCCGGCCGCTCCGCCGCCGAGATGGCCGTCGCCGGCGCCGCCGGCGAGCTGGCCGCCGTGTGGCTGGTCGACGTCGACCCGCTCGCCACGCACCCGCACCGCGCGACCTGGGACAACGCCCTGGAGCGCGCGTCGACGGTCATCGCGCACGCCGCGTACCTCACCGAGGGCGTCCGCGAGCACGCCAACGTCGTCTTCCCCGCCGAGTCGCACGCCGAGCACGAGGGCACCGTGGTGCACCCCGACGGCCGGCTGCAGCGCCTGCGCCAGGCGATCGCCCGCCAGGGCGAGATCCGCGCGGGCTGGTGGATCCTCGCCGAGCTGAGCAAGCGCCTGGGCACCGACCTCGGCCTCCACACCAGCTCGCAGGTCTCGCAACAGCTCTTCGCCGCGGTCCCGTTCTACGCGGGCGTGACGCTCGACGCCATCGGCGGCAAGGGCCTGCGCTGGCCCGGCACCGACGGCGCGGCCGGCTGGCCCGCCGCCGGCGCCGACGCGCCCGCGCTGTCGACGCCGGCCGCCGGACCGGAGGCCAACGGGCGCCTGCGCCTCGGCACCTACCGCTCGATCTGGGCCGGTCCCGAGGTCGCGGCCTCGCCGGCGCTGAAGTTCCTGCGCGCCCGCCCGCGCGTGGAGCTGTCGCCGACCGACGCCAAGCGCCTGGAGCTGTTCGACGGTGACAAGGTCACCGTCGGCGGCGACGGCCCACGCGCGATCGACGCGACCGTCAGCCTGCGCGCCGCGGTCCCGCCCGGCAGTGCCTTCTTGGAGGGCAACGGCGTCGACGGCCCGCTCGTCGAGATCCGCAAGGACACCACGCCGGCGCCCGTCGCCGAGACGGTCTCCGCCCTGCCCACCGTCGTGAACCCGTAGCAGCCGAAGGCCTCTCTTGATCCTCGCAAACGTCGTCTACTTCGAGCCCTGGTGGATGCAGATCGCCAAGGCGATCGCCATCTTCGCCGTCGGCCTGCAGCTCGTCCCGGTCGCCCTCATGGCCGACCGCAAGGTCATGGCCCGGATGCAGAACCGGTACGGGCCCAACCGCGTCGGCCCGTTCGGCGCGCTGACCCCGATCGCCGACATCGGCAAGCTGCTGTTCAAGCAGCAGTTCCGGCCGCGGACCTCGATCGGCTGGCTCTTCGCGATCGCGCCGCTGATCTCGATCGTGACCGCGGTCGCCGCGCTGGCGATCATCCCGTTCGGCGACGTGCAGGACATCTTCGGCACGAAGACCGGCCTCTACGGCGTCGACGCCTCGGTCGGCCCGCTCTACTTCTTCGCCTTCGGCTCGATCGCGTTCTACGGGATCATGCTCGGCGGCTGGGCCTCGGGCTCCAAGTACTCCTTCCTGGGCGCGATGCGCGGCGCCGCGCAGCTCATCTCCTACGAGGTGTCGCAGGGGCTGTCCCTGGTGGGCGTGATCATCACCGCGGGGACCCTGTCGCTGACCGGCATCGTCCACGCCCAGGCGGGCATGTGGTACGTCATCCCCCAGTTCGCCGGCTTCCTCATCTTCATGACGGCGTCCTTCGCGGAGACCAATCGCGCGCCGTTCGACGTCGTCATCGCCGACGCCGAGCTGGTGGGCAGCTACTTCACCGAGTACGGCGGCTTGGCCTTCGTGGCCTATCAGTTCGCCGAGTACGCCAACGTCATCGTGGTCTCCGGGCTGGCCACGACGCTGTTCTTAGGCGGGTGGCTGATGCCCTTCGGCATCCACCCCCCCGGTTGGGTCGACCCGATCGTGGTCATCGTGAAGATGATGCTGGTCATCACCTTCTTCATCTGGGTCCGCGCCACGCTGCCGCGCCTGCGCTACGACCAGCTGATGTC
>DASYBY010000221.1:0-10511 GCA_036500525.1 Baekduia sp.
ACCTGCGCCACGGCCGGCGACGTCCTGCTCAGCGCCGGCCCGGGCTGGGAGTTCCCCGACTGGGGCGGCGCCGACCACGTCGGCGGCGGCAGCCACGGCTCGCTGCACCGCTCCGACTCGCTCGGGGCGCTCGCGTTCTCCGGCGTCCTGGCCCCGCCCGGGGCCGGTCCGGGGGCGTGGTCGATCACCGACATCGCGCCGATGGTCCGTGCCCACTTCGGCGCGGGCTGAGGCCTCGGCCCGGATGGAGGGGTACCCTGACCGCGACGTGCCCGCCGATCACCTCGAGACGCGCCGCCGGGACCGCGTCGTCCACGGCATGCGCCAGCGTCACAACTGGTGGCAGCTGGGGCGCTTCACCGCCGTGGGCGCCAGCGGGTACCTGGTCAACCTGGCCACCTTCGCGCTCTGCGTGCACGCGCTGGCCCTCGACTACCGCTTGGCCGCGGTGGTCGCCTTCGCCGTCGCGGTGACGAGCAACTTCTGGTGGAACCGCCACTGGACGTTCGACGCCAAGGGCGGGCACGCCGGCCAGCAGGCCGCGCGCTTCCTCGCCGTGAGCCTCGCGGGGTTCGTCGTCAACCTCGGCCTGCTCCAGCTGCTGGTCGGCGAGGCCGGCGTCGCCGAGGTCCTGGCCCAGGCGGTCGCCGTCGCCGCCGCCACGCCCTGCAACTTCCTCGGGAACAAGCTCTGGACGTTCGGCGACTGACGCGCGCGGCCGCGCCGGTCATCGTGGTGCTGATCGTCGCCGTGGCGCTCGCCGGGCTGGTGACGGCACCCCGCGCGGCGGCGCAGACGGCCGGCTCCAGCACGAGCACCGTCGCGGGGACGACGCCCGGCGGCAGCCCCGTGCTGCTCCCCCCGGCCAAGCCGGTCGACGAGAACGCGCTGACCCGGCCGGAGAGCCTCGACGAGGTGCCGGCCGGCCGGCGGCTGACCGGGCGCAAGGTGCAGGCGATCGCCGCCGGCAACGCCAAGGTCAAGGAGGCGGAGCGCAAGTACCCGACCGCCAAGCCCGAGGTCTTCCTCAAGGGCAGCACGCGCTGGCAGGTCAGCTGGTTCACGCCCGGCACCGGCGACGCCCGCAAGGAGGTCGCGCAGGTCTACATCGACGACGCGACCGGCGGGATCACCGAGGCGTGGAACGGCCCGCAGGTCGCCTGGACGATGGCGCGCGGCTACCCGGGCGCGTTCGGGCGCAAGGTCAACTCGCCGTGGATGTGGATCCCGCTGTCGCTGCTGTTCGTCGCGCCGTTCTTCACCCCGCGGCGGCTCTTCCGCTGGCTGCACCTCGACCTGCTCGCGCTGGTCGGGTTCGGCGTCTCGGTCGCCTACTTCAATGACGCGAACCTCGACGCGTCGGTGCCGATCGTGGCGGTGCTGCTGCTCTACCTGCTGGCGCGGATGCTGGCGATCGGCCTGCGGCGCAACGCGCCCGACGTCCGCGGCGAGCGGCCGGCGCTGCCGCTGCGCGTGCCGACGATCTGGCTGGCGATCGCCATCGTGTTCCTGGTCGGCTTCCGGATCGGCCTGAACGTCACGTCGTCCAACGTCATCGACGTCGGCTACTCGGGCGTGATCGGCGCCGACCGCCTCGCCGACGGCCATCACCTCTACGGCGACTACCCGGCGGACAACGAGCACGGCGACACCTACGGCCCGTTCGCCTACGAGGCCTACGTGCCGTTCGAGCAGGCCCTGCCGTGGGACGGGACCTGGGACGACCTCCCCGCCGCCCACGCCGCCGCGATCGCCTTCGACCTGCTGACGCTGCTGCTGCTCTTCCTCACGGGGCGGCAGATACGTGGCCCCGGGCTGGGGATCGTGCTCGCCTACGCGTGGGCGACGTGGCCGTTCAGCCTGTACGCGTTGAACACCAACACCAATGATGGACTCGTCGCGCTGCTCGCGGCGCTGAGCCTGTACGTGGCGAGCAAGCCCGCGACGCGAGGGGCCGTGGCCGCGCTGGCGGGGTTCACCAAGCTCGGCTCGCTCGGGCTCGTCCCGCTGATGGCGACCCACGGGGTCAAGCGCGGCACGTGGGCCAAGACCGTCATCACCTTCGGGCTCGCGTTCGTCGCGGTGACCGCCCTGGTGTGGGCGCCGATCATCCTGCGCGGCGAGTCGCTGCACACGGTCTACGACCGCACGCTCGGCTTCCAGGCCGGGCGCATCGCCCCGTTCTCGATGTGGGGCCTGCACGACCTGCGCGGGCCCGAGCAGGTCTGGGAGGTCGGCGCCGCGCTCTTCGCGCTCGCCGCCGGGCTGATCCGCCGCCGGCCCGACGTCATCGGCCTGGCCGCGATGGCCGCCGCGGTCGTCATCGCCCTGCAGCTCGGGCTCAGCTACTGGTTCTACCTCTACCTGGTGTGGTTCTTCCCGTTCGTGGCCGTCGCGCTCTTCGGACGCTTTCGGATCCCCGACCCTGCCTGACACTCGCCCAGGGGGCGAGGTCAGGTGCGCGAGCTCGCCCAGGGGCTCGCTCGCACGGCGGGGGTTGTCCGAGCGTCTTGCTCAGCATGCTCGCGCTGATCGTCGTCTGGTTGGTGAGCACCCATCACGGGCCGTTCTCCGGCGACGCGATCAACGACCTGTACGTCTACTCGGTCGACCACGCGCTGCTGGCCGACCGGCTGGTCCCCTACCGCGACTTCGACTTCGAGTACCCGCCGCTGGCGCTCCTGCCGATCGGGCTGATCGGCGGCAGCGCGGTCGGCCTCTCGCTGGCGATGCTCGGCTGCGCGATCGTGGCGCAGCTGGCGGCGTGGTCGCTCGGCGGCCCGCGCGCCGGCTGGGCGATGGTGCTCCTCCCGCCGGTGGCCGGCGCGCTCGTGCGCACACACTTCGACCTGCTGCCCGCGGCGCTCACGCTCGTAGCCCTGGCGCTGATCGTCCGGCAGAGACCCACCTGGGGCCTCGCGCTCCTCGCCCTCGGGACGATGGCCAAGCTCTACCCGGCGGCGGTCGCCCTGGTCGTGCTCGCCTGGCTGCTGGGCCGCGGCGATCGGCGCGCCGCGCTCCACGGCGCCACCGTCTTCGCGGCCATCGTCCTCGTCCTCGGCGTCCCGTTCGCGGCGGTCGGCGGCTTCCCGTCGGTCATGGTGCGCTTCCACCTCGACCGCCCCGTGCAGATCGAGTCCAGCGCCGCGAGCGTGCTGGAGATCGTCGGCGGCTCGGCGGTCACCGGCGCCCCGGTGCGGCCGGACGCGTTCAAGTCCAACGGCTTGGACGGTGGTGCTGCCAAGGCCGTGCAGACGCTGACCACCCTGGCCTCGCTCGTCGCCGTGCTCGGCCTCGCGGCCCTGGCCTCCCGTCGCCCCCGCACCGACGCGCTGCTGCTGGCGACCTTCGGCGTGACGCTCGCGCTCGTCGCGCTGAGCAAGGTCCTCTCGCCGCAGTACGTCTGCTGGCTGCTGCCGCCGGCCGCGGTGCTCTGGGCGCGCGGGCATCCCGCCCCCGCGCTGCTCACCGCCGCCGCGGCGCTCACCACCCAGCTCTGGTTCCCGTCGCACTACTTCGACGTGGTCTACCAGCACGGCTGGGCGGTGACCGCGGTGGCGGTCAGGAACCTCCTGCTGCTCCTGGCGCTGGCCGCCACGGCTCGAGCACTTGCTCGATCGCCGCGGCGCGCAGCGGCTGCTCCGCGGCCCGGATGACGACGCCGTTGAGCCACGGATCGTCCTCGCTGGTCTCGAAGCGCACGTTCATGTGCGTGCGCAGCGACGCGATCGCCTGCTCCTTCTTGACGCCGATCACCCCGCCCCGCGGCCCGGTCATCCCCACGTCGGTGACGTAGGCCGTGCCGCCCGGCAGGACGCGCAGGTCGGCGGTCGGGACGTGCGTGTGGGTCCCGACGACGGCGGTCACGCGGCCGTCGAGGTACCAGCCCATCGCGACCTTCTCGCTGGTGACCTCGGCGTGCATGTCGACCAGCACGTGGTCGACCTTGCCCTCCAGCTCGGCCAGCACGGCGTCGATCTCCAGGAACGCGACGCGCCCCGCCCGGAGGTAGACGTTGCCGCTGAGGTTGACGACGCCGAGGCGCACGCCGTCCTTCTCCACCACGACGTGGCCGCGGCCGGGCTGGGTGCGCAGGTAGTTGGCCGGCCGGACGATCGGCTTGCCGCTGTCGAGGTAGGCGGAGATCTCCGAGCGCCGGTAGGTGTGGTTGCCGAGCGTGATGGCGTCGACGCCCGCGGCGAACAGCTCGTCGGCGAGCTTCGGGGTGATCCCGAGGCCGCCGGCGATGTTCTCGCCGTTGACGATCACGAAATCCGGGGCATGACGTTGACGAAGCGCAGGCAGCAGACCGAGCAGCGTGCGCCGCCCGAGACCGCCGACCACATCGCCGACGAAGAGGATGGTCGGAGCGGTGGGCACGTCGCATACTCTGGCGGACCGAGGAGATGAGCACCGACCACCCCACACCCGACGCCGACTGGGAAGGCCACGATCCCCTCGACGACGAGCCGCCGCCGGAGCCCGGCACGGGCGCGTCGCCGGTGCAGCGCGTGGTCGTGCCGCGCTGGATCCAGCTCGTCGCGCTGCCGCTGTGCGTCGTCGCGGTGTACCTGGTGGCGAAGGCCGCCGGCGTCGTGCTGCTGGCGTTCACGGTCGCCGCGGTCGTCGCGCTGATCCTCAACCCGATCGTCACGTTCCTGCAGCGCCGGCGCGTGCCGCGCGGGCTGGCGATCCTGGTGGTCTACCTCGGACTCGGCGTCGTCGCGGCCGGCGCGGGCGTCCTGCTGGCCAACCCGGTCGCCGACCAGGCGCAGAAGTTCGGCAACGACGTGCCGTCGATCGTCGACGACGCCAACTCGCGGCTGGCCGACCTCCAGGCCTACTTCGATCGCAAGGGCGTCAACATCGAGGTCAAGCGCCAGGGCGAGACCGCGCTGCAGACGCTGCAGGACAAGGTCGTCGGCGGCACGAGCGACATCGTGAACTTCGGCGGCGAGATCCTCAAGACGGTCGTGACGGCCGGCCTCGGCCTGCTGCTCGTGGTCGTGTTGTCGGTGTACATGCTCATCCACGGTGAGCGGATCGGCGCGGTGGTGCGCTCCGTCATGCCACCGGGCGACGGCACGCCCGAGGACGACTTCCCCGCGCGCATCCAGCGGGCGGTCGGCGGCTACCTGCGCGGGCAGATCCTGTTCAGCATCGCGATGGGCACGGGCGCGGGCCTCGGCATGTACGTCTTCGGCGTCACCGGCGTGTTCCCCGAGGGCAAGACCTACGCCTTCGCGTTCGGCGCCTGGTTCGGGCTGATGGAGCTGGTGCCGTTCGTCGGGCCCTTCCTCGGCGCGCTGCCGCCGCTGCTGGTCGCGCTCTTCCAGGATCCGCTCACCGCGGTCTGGCTCGGCGTCTTCTTCACGGCGCTGCAGCAGCTGGAGGGCCACGTCGTCGCCCCCTACATCTTCGGCCACACGCTGCGCATCAACCCGTTGCTGGTGATCTTCGCCCTGCTGCTCGGGGGCGAGGCCTACGGCCTCCTCGGTGCGCTGCTGGCGCTGCCGATCGCGGCGATGGTGCGCGAGACGGTCGTCTACCTGCGCCGCCACCTGGAGCTGGAGCCGTGGGGCACCGGGAGCCCGCTGGCGCTGGTGGGCGGCGATCCGCTGCGGGCGGCGCGACCACCGTCCTGTCCGGAGTGCGGCGCCAAGGCCGGCGGCGCCGACGCGTTCTGCCGCACGTGCGGCGCGGACTTGCAGCACACGGAAGTAGCCTCCCGCCGGTGACCGCAGCGGCGACGGACGACGGGCCCGCGCTCGAGGCCCGGGCCGTGGTGCGCCGCTTCGGCGACCGCGAGGCCCTGCGCGGCATCAGCTTCGCGGCCGCGCGCGGCGAGACGCTGGCGATCATCGGCCCCAACGGCGCCGGCAAGACGACGCTGCTCTCGATCCTCGGCGGCGTGCTCGCGCCGACCAGCGGCGACGTCAGCCGCGACCCGCGCGACGTCGGCTGGGTCCCCCAGCAGCCCGCGGTCTACGGCAAGCTCACCGTCGCCGAGAACCTGCGGCTGTTCGCGCGGCTGGAGAAGGTCGCCGATCCCGACGCGGTCGTCGCGCGCATGCTGGAGCAGACCGGCCTGACCGAGCGCGCCGGCGACGAGCTCGGCACGCTCTCGGGCGGCAACCGCCAGCGCGTGAACATCGCCGCCGGCCTGCTCGCCGACCCCGACGTGCTGCTGCTCGACGAGCCGTCGTCGTCGCTGGACCCGCGCCAGCGCGCGCGCCTGTGGGAGTTCGTCGGCGCGCTCGCGCGCGGTGGCACCGCGGTCGTCTTCACCACGCACAACGTCGCCGAGGCCGAGCGCTTTGCCGACCGCGTGCTCGTGCTGGCCGACGGCGAGCTGCTGTTCGAGGGCACGCCCGCGGCGCTGCACGAGGCGGTCGGCTCGACCGAGCTCGACTTCGAGTCGGCCTTCGTGGCCTTCCTGCGGGAGCGCGGGCACTAGTCCATGCGCTTCCTGCTGGCCAAGGACCTGCGCATCCTGCGCCGCTCGCCGCTGCTGGTCTCGTTGTTGGTGATCTACCCGATCGTCATCGCGGTGCTCGTGGGCCTCGCGCTGTCCAAAGGCCCCGACAAGCCGCGCGTCGCGATCCTCAACGAGCTGCCGCAGTCGGGCGGCTCGCTGTCGATGGGCGGCACGACCGTCGATCCCAAGGACTACGCCAACAAGCTGTTCGAGTCGATCGACCCGGTCACCGTCCACAGCCGCGCCGAGGCCGAGCAGCAGGTCCGCGATGGCAAGGTGCTCGCCGCGATCATCGTCCCGCGCGACCTCATCCAGCGGCTGCAACGCGAGATCACGCTGTCGGGCACCGGCGAGAAGCCCACGGTCGAGGTGATGTACAACGCCGAGGACCCGATCAAGCAGCAGTTCGTGCAGTCGACGATCGACTCGCGCGTGGGCGACCTCAACAAGGCGGTCTCCACCAAGCTGACGCAGGTCGCCGCGAGCTACCTGAAGATCCTGCTCCAGGGCGGCAAGTTCTCGATCCTCGGCCACGACTTCGACGTCCTCGGGCTGAAGCGCTCCAAGGCGCTCGTGGACTCGGTGCTGACCCGCACGCCGCGCGGCTCGCCCGACGCCGAGGCGCTGCAGCGCGTGTCGGCCTTCGCCGAGTTGGCCATCGACAACCTCGACCTCTCCGACACCGTGCTCAGCTCGCTGTCGACGCCGGTCAAGGTCGACCAGCACATCGTCGAGGGCCGGCGCACGCCGCTGGACGCCTACGCCGTAACGGTCGCCGTGACCTTGTCGCTCATGTTGGTGTGCGTGCTGCTGGCCGCCGGGATGCTCGCGCTGGAGCGCGAGGAGCACGCCTTCGCCCGGCTCGTGCGCGGGCTGGTCTCCCGCTCGGCGCTGCTGACCGAGAAGGTCGTGCTGGCCGCCGGCTGCTCCGCGGTGGCCGCGCTGCTGATGACCGCCGGCATCTCGTTGTTCGTGTCCTTGGACTGGGCGCGGTCACCGCTGTGGGTCGTCGCCCTCGGCGCCGGCGGCCTGGCCTTCGGCGCGCTGGGCGTGGCGATCGGCGCGCTCGCGCGCGAGGTGCGGGCCGCGTCGCTGCTGGCGATCCTGCTCGCGCTGCCGATCGCGTTCCTCGCGCTCGTCCCCAGCGGCGCCGTGGCGACCGGCCTCTACGACGCGATCCGCGTGATCTCGGCGCTCTTCCCGTTCCGCGCCGCGCTCGACGCCACCGGCGCGGCGCTCGACGACAGCGGCGGGCTGGGCGCGGCGCTGGTCCACCTCGCGGCGCTGATCGTCGGTTGGGGCCTCATCGCGCGCGCGGCGCTGCAGCGTTTCGCCTGAGGCGCGCGCGCCGGAATGCTACGTTCGCCCTCGTGATCGGGCACGTGCCACCGAGGATCCGGCTCGACGGCGAGCGAACGGCGATCCGGCCCCTGGGGCTGCGCGACGTCGACGAGTTCACCGCCGCCGTGGTGGCCAACCGCGAGCACACGTCGCCGTGGGAGCCGGTCCACGCCGAGGTGCATTACACGCGCGCCGGGCAGGCCGAGACGCTGCGCCGCGACATCGAGGCGTGGGAGCTGGGCACGGGCTACGCGTTCTCGGTGTTGGACCGCGAGCACGACGACGCGATCATCGGGCGCATCGCGCTCGGCAACGTCGTGCACGGCGCGTGGCGCAACGCGACGCTCGGCTACTGGACGGCGGCGCGCGCCGGCGGCCGCGGCCACGCGACCGCCGCCGCGATCCTCATCTGCGAGTTCGCGTTCCGCCACGCGCGGCTGCATCGCGTCCAGCCCGCGGTCATCCCGCGCAACCTCCGCTCGATCCGCGTGGTCGAGAAGGCGGGCTTCCGCCACGAGGGCCGCGCGCTGCGCTACCTCAACATCGCGGGGGCGTGGGAGGACCACGAGATCTACGCGATGACGCTCGAAGACTGGGACGCGCGGGACCGCTGAGGGTCCGGCGCCCGTACTACGGGCATGGACGCACAGCCCGAGGCGCTGCGCTGGATCGGCGCCCCCCGCGTCCGCCGGGCCGCCGCGCTCACCCGGCGGGCCGAGCGCGCGGCGGTGCGGGGCGCGCTCCGTGGCGACGCTGCGGCGCTCGACGTCCTGTTCCGCGCGCACTGGCCCGTCGCCTACCGCGCGGCCTGGCTGATCGTCCGCGACGCCCACGCCGCCGAGGATCTCGCGCAGGAGGGCTTCGTCGCCGCGGTGCGCGCGCTGGAGGGCTTCGACCGGGCACGGCCGTTCGGGCCGTGGCTGCGGACGATCGTCGCGCGGCGGGCGATCGACCACGTGCGCGCGTGTGCCGCCCGGCGGGAGGTCGACGGCGCGGTGCTGGACGGCGTGGTGGGCGCCGAGGAGGACGCGCCGCTGGCCGACGACCTGCTGGCCGCGGTGGCGGCGCTGCCCGAGGAGCAGCGGGTCGTGGTCGTGCTGCGCCATCTGCTGGAGCTGACGCCGACGGAGATCGCCGAGGTCGTCGGTGTCCCCCGCGGCACCGTGAACTCGCGGCTGCGCCGCGGCCTGGACACGCTCGCGCGCGAGGTGCCGCGATGAGCGGCCGGCCGTCGCCGCTGGCCGCGCTGCGCGTCCCCGGCGAGGAGGACGCGCGCCGCCGGGCGTGGGCGGTCGCACAGGCGGCGCTGGCGCAGCGCGAGCCGGTGGCGAAGCGCCGCGCGCGGCCGCCGCTCGCCCTCGCCGCGGTCGCCGTGGCGGCGATCGTCGTCCTCGCGCTCGCCGTCACCGCCCCGGGGCGTGCGACCGCCGACTGGGTGCGCGCGCGGATCGACGCCGTCGCCCACCCGCCCGCTCCCCCGCGCGCGCCCGCGAATCCCGTGCCTAGCACCGGGCCGCTGCCGGGCGGCGGCCTGATCCTGGTGGTCAACGACCACGGCCCGACCGTCCTGGGCCTCGGCGCGCCGCGCGTCCTGCTCGGCCGCGTCGACGCCGCCACGTGGTCGCCCCACGGCAAGTACGTCGCGGCCGTGCGCGGCATCGAGCTCATCGCGGTCGACCTGGCCGGGCACCGGCGCTGGTCGCTGGCCGGCCACGACCCGATCCGCTGGCCCACGTGGGCGCCGAGCGGCTTCCGCGTCGCCTACGTCACCGGGACGCCGGGGCGCGGCGGGCGGACGGTGCGCGTGGTCGCGGGCGACGGCACCGGCGACCACGTCCTCGCGGCGACGGGTCCGGCGCCGCCGGCCTGGCAGCCCGCGACCGCCGGCGAGCGCCTCGCCTACGCCGACAACGCCGGCCGGGTGGCGCTGCGCGACGCCGACAGCGGGCGGCTGATCTGGCGCACGCGCGGCGGGCTGCGTCCGATCCAGCTCGCCTTCTCCTCCGACGGCCGGCGGCTGCTCGTCCTGGAGCCCGACCGGACGCTGATCTTCAACGGCGCCACCGGCGCGCTGCTCGCCGGCGGCCGCCACACGACCAAGAGCACCAACATCGCGGTCGCCTACAAGCCGGGATCGTCGACGGTCTACGCGCTCGTGCGCCGCCTGCGCGGCAGCGGCGACGCGCGGCTCGTCATCGTCCACACCGACCGCCACGGCGTCCGCCCCGTCGACTTCTCCACGGTGTTGTTCGCCGGCGGTCCGTTGGGCGCGCCGGCCTGGTCGCCGACCGGCGACTGGCTCGTCGCCGAGGGCGGTGCGGCCGGCTGGGACGTCCTGCACGTCGCCGGGCGCGGCACCGATCGGATCCGGCTGCTGGCCCCCGGCCGCGGCGCCCATCTGGCCGGGTGGTGCTGCGGGTAAAACGCCCAGCTACGCTGGAGAGGCATGCCCGCCGCCTTTCCCGCCACCCGCCTGCGCCGCCTGCGCCGAACCGGGGCGCTGCGCGACCTCGTCCGCGAGACCACGCTGGCGCCGTCGGATCTCGTGCTTCCGCTGTTCGTCGAGGAGGGCCTGGAGGGCCGCTCGCCGATCGGCTCCATGCCCGGCGTCGACCGCCACGGCCTCGCCTCGGTCGTCGAGGAGGCGGGCGCCGCGCTCGCCCTCGGCGTCCCCGCGGTGATCCTCTTCGGG